>NZ_CP054394.1:2500-338000 GCF_022539405.1 Natranaerofaba carboxydovora
AGGTCAGTAGGCCACCTTGAATAGTATGTAGAGTGGAATCAGACTGGAAGGTCTAGCCGTAGAGGGTGAAAGCCCCGTACACGTATATGTATTATTCAAGGTAGGTATTAGCCCGAGTATTACCGGGCCCGTGAAACCCGGTATGAATCAGGGAGGACCACCTTCCAAGGCTAAATACTACCCGGCTACCGATAGCGTCAAGTACCGTGAGGGAAAGGTGAAAAGCACCCCTGACGGGGAGTGAAATAGAACCTGAAACCGTATGCCTACAATCAGTGGGAGCATCACTTATGTGATGTGACCGCGTACTTTTTGCAGAACGGGCCGGCGAGTTACGGTCTATAGCGAGGTTAAGGGCCACAGGTCCGAAGCCGCAGGGAAACCGAGTCTTAACTGGGCGCATAGTTATAGGCTGTAGACCCGAAACCGGGTGATCTACCCATGGCCAGGGTGAATCTCGGGTAACACCGAGTGGAGGCCCGCACCCACCGACGTTGAAAAGTCGGGGGATGAGCTGTGGGTAGAGGTGAAATGCTAATCGAACCCGGAGATATCTGGTTCTCCCCGAAATAGCTTTAGGGCTAGCCTCGGGAGTTTAATAATGGAGGTAGAGCACTGATTGGGCTAGGGGCCCTATCCGGCTACCGAACCCAGTCAAACTCCAAATGCCATTATTTAAAATCCCGGGAGTCAGACTATGTGGGATAAGCTTCATAGTCGAGAGGGAAACAGCCCAGACCGCCAGCTAAGGTCCCAAAGTATAAGCTAAGTGTAAAAGGATGTGGGTCTACTTAGACAACCAGGATGTTGGCCTAGAAGCAGCCATCATTTAAAGAGTGCGTAACAGCTCACTGGTCGAGTGGACCTGCGCCGAAAATGTAAGGGGGCTCAAGCTTATCACCGAAGCTGCGGTACGTGCATAGCACGTAGGTAGGGGAGCGTTCCTATTGGGTAGAAGTCAGGCTGAGAGGTCTGGTGGACTGATAGGAAGTGAGAATGCCGGCATGAGTAACGAAAAGGCAGGTGAGAAACCTGCCCGCCGAAAGCCTAAGGTTTCCTGAGGAAGGCTTGTCCACTCAGGGTAAGTCGGGACCTAAGCCGAGGCCAAATGGCGTAGGCGATGGATAACCGGTTGAGATTCCGGTACCACCATATAGCGTTTGAGCGAAGTGGTGACGCAGGGGGATAGGCCGAGCGCAGTGTTGGTTATCTGCGTCCAAGCGTACGAGGCAGCATAGCCAGGCAAATCCGGCTATAGCGATGATCTGAGTCGTGATGGGGAGTGAAATTTAAAGTAGCGAAGCGGCTGTGTTCTAACTGCCAGGAAAAGCCACTAGCGAGTTATATGGTGCCCGTACCGCAAACCGACACAGGTAGGCGAGGAGAGGATCCTAAGGCGTCCGGGCGAACCCTTGTCAAGGAACTCGGCAAAATAGCCCCGTAACTTCGGGAGAAGGGGTACCCCGCGTAAGGTGTATGGCTACATGCTGTATGCCTGAGGGGGTCGCAGTGACCAGGCCCAAGCGACTGTTTACCAAAAACACAGGCCTCTGCTAAGTCGAAAGACGACGTATAGGGGCTGACGCCTGCCCGGTGCTGGAAGGTTAAGGGGAGAGGTTAGCACTTATGGTGCGAAGCTTCGAACCTAAGCCCCAGTAAACGGCGGCCGTAACTATAACGGTCCTAAGGTAGCGAAATTCCTTGTCGGGTAAGTTCCGACCCGCACGAAAGGCGCAACGACTTGGGCGCTGTCTCGACAAGGGGCCCGGTGAAATTGTACTACCTGTCAAAATGCAGGTTACCCGCGGCAAGACGGAAAGACCCCGTGGAGCTTTACTGCAGCTTGATATTGGATTTTGGTGTCACATGTACAGGATAGGTGGGAGGCTACGAACCCGGGGCGCCAGCTTCGGGTGAGCCGTCCGTGGGATACCACCCTTGTGTCACTGAAATCCTAACCACGAGCCGTAATCCGGTTCTGGGACATTGTCAGGCGGGCAGTTTGACTGGGGCGGTCGCCTCCCAAAGAGTAACGGAGGCGCCCAAAGGTCCCCTCAGCGCGGTTGGAAACCGCGCGCAGAGTGCAAAGGCATAAGGGGGCTTGACTGCGAGAGGGACACCTCGAGCAGGTACGAGAGTAGGGCTTAGTGATCCGGCGGTTATTTCGAGTGGAAGAGCCGTCGCTCAACGGATAAAAGCTACCCCGGGGATAACAGGCTTATCTCCCCCAAGAGTCCACATCGACGGGGAGGTTTGGCACCTCGATGTCGGCTCATCGCATCCTGGGGCTGGAACAGGTCCCAAGGGTTGGGTTGTTCGCCCATTAAAGCGGTACGTGAGCTGGGTTCAGAACGTCGTGAGACAGTTCGGTCCCTATCTGCCGCGGGCGCAGGAGACTTGAGTGGAGCCGTCCCTAGTACGAGAGGACCGGGACGGACAGACCTCTGGTGTATCAGTTGTCCCGCCAGGGGCACAGCTGAGTAGCTAAGTCTGGAAGGGATAAGCGCTGAAGGCATCTAAGCGCGAAGCCCACCACGAGATAAGGTCTCCCTCCCTCACAGAGGGTTAAGACTCCAGATAGAACATCTGGTAGATAGGTCAGAGGTGTAAGGGGAGCAATCCTTTTAGCTGACTGATACTAATAGGTCGAGGGCTTGACCTACCGGTTCAAATTTGGATCTACACTATGTGCAGCTTTCAGAGAATAAATGTGGCTGTATCTAGTTCAATTTAAAAATCAAGCGGCTTTTATTGATACATCTAAGGCTCATACCTTCGCCAAGATGTATTAGCAAAAAACCCTAAAGATTTTAAATTGAACTAGATACAGCCTGAAAAAAAGCCAAAAACAAGACAATGTAATATTGATATGACCTTTGAATCTAAGGGTCCGGTGAAAATAGCGGAGGAGACACACCTGTTCCCATTTCGAACACAGAAGTTAAGCCCTCCTGCGCCTATGGTACTGGGAGCGAGAGCTCCCGGGAGAGTAGGTCTTTGCCGGACCCTTTAGTTATTTCTGAGATTTTGTTATTGATTAAATTCTTAAACCATCAAATATAAGTAGTTAAATAAGAATATTAGTTAAAGGGTTAAAGTGGCGGAAGGTAGAAGACTATTAAGGGTATTAGTTAAAGCTGTTGAAATAATAGAATCTAATTGGAGGAATCCTGTTATGTCACTCTATTTTAATAAAAAAGATAGTGCGGTTTTGGTTATTGATCTGCAAAAATCAGTTAGTTCTGATAAAGATTCTTGGGCTGTTGAAGATTATGATACAGTGCTAAAAAATGCAGAGACTTGTATAGATGCTTGCAGAGAGGCTGACATTCCTATCATTTATGCAGCCTATGAGTTAGATCCAAATGGAATGGATAAGATGAAATACGAGCCTGTAGATAGCACTGGACGTCCCCTTCACAGTGTACGTGGAGACAAGGAAACAGAAATATGTGATGAAGTTAAGCCTGAAATAGACGATGTTATTTTTACAAAACAGAAATTTTCTGCCTGGTATGGTACCAAACTAGATATTATTTTAAGTAACTTGGGTATAAACCATCTTATAGTATTTGGCATTTGGACAGAGGCCTGTTTAGAGACAACTGTGTGGGATGCAATCTGGAGAGATTATCAAATTACTTTGGTTAAGGATGCATGTGGTTCTGCGACTAATGATATGCACAAAATTGCTGTACTAGATATGGCAAACTGGCTTTATGGTGGCTCAATTATTAATTCTACAGAACTTTCTAAAGCTCTTAATGGGCAGGATTATAAAGTGTGGCATTTTGAAAAGCCGGCCCAGTTTTTGTATACTCTTGATACCGTTAACTCGATGTACAAATCCTTGGATGACAGAATTAGTTTCCAATGATTATATTACTTGACAAATTATCAAGAGCAGATATTACGCTAAGACAAGCTAAATGGCTTGTCTTATTATTCTGTGGGCTTGGGAGATTGGATATTTTTAATGTACAACTCCCGAACTGGCCTGAGATATCTACTTCATGAATGTTGTTTTTTACATTTGGGTCACAGATTACTTTTACCTTTGTTTTGTCAGGTCCTAGGCCGGCAAGGGACAAAATAGCTGCTACATTAACATTTGCCGGATAAGCCTTAACTGCTTCTCTAGCACTTCCATTGAACACTACTTTTTCCTTTGCTTCTTTTGCTGAAGATTCAACATCTAAGCTTTTTGGTGGTTTTCTTGTTGTAAGTTTAACAGAGTTTAGACCTGTTAACTTTGCTGTTTTTATAAGGTCTATCCCTCCAATAGCCCCGGAAGGGATATAGATCTTAGAGTTATTTTTATTGCTTATGTCTTTTAGGTTAGAGTAGAGCTTATCATCAGTTAAAGCTCCAACGCTCATAATGAGTAGGTCAATATTGTTATTTAGGATAATTTCAGAATATTTATAGACAGCATTTTGTGAAGCTGCTTCTACTACTAGATCAAGGGGTATTTTTGTAAAGTTATAAATTTCTGAGGTTGCAGAACAGCTATGCTTGTCTGCAAGTTTTTTGGCTCCTTCTAAGTTGTGGTCTCCAATGATTTTTAAATTTAACCCCGAAATTCCCCCGTTTATAATTGCATCCGATAATGTTTGTCCAATAGAACCTGCACCAATTAATCCTACTTCTATCACGTAACTTCACCTCAACTTAAATAAGTAATTATCAATTAAAAAAGATTATCTCACTGCCATTCTGTAATGTCAAGTGTCTTGACACTAGTGTAAATAAAAAAAGTCACAGTTTGATAAAGGCTGCGACTTTTGTAGGGAGATCTCTAATTTTAAATTTATAACCCTAATTGGTTCAAATTATCTTCTAGTTCAGATGAAATGTTATCATCGATAAGAAGTCTATCCTGAAAATATGGATGCCTCTCATCTTGATAAAGTCCTACAAATACGTATTCGCCGTCTGACTTCTCATCTTGATGGCGAAGAAGTGAAAGAATTTCTT
The DNA here is from genome assembly GCF_022539405.1 of Natranaerofaba carboxydovora. NCBI lineage: Bacteria > Bacillati > Bacillota > Clostridia > Natranaerobiales > Natranaerofabaceae > Natranaerofaba > Natranaerofaba carboxydovora. The sequence goes on from NZ_CP054394.1 coordinate 7,478, forward strand.
CAATCACTTGAGGGTCTCTTATTTCTACCTGTTTTTGTTCTAGGTCTGGAGATCTGCGTGTATTTTCTAAAACCACATAGTTTATATCATCGGGTGAGACGACGAATCTTTCGTAATAATTATTTTCTTCTAGCCACTTAAAGATAGAATTATAACTTTCTTTTAGGCTGAGCCGAGTTGGGGTCCCATCTGGTTTTGTAATTGTGGCATAAATATATTCTCTACCACTATCTATCAGGTCTTCATAAGATAGTCCTTTTATTTCTTCTTGTAAAAGGGTTGCAAATTCTTCTGTTTCTTCATCATCCAAAAATAAAGTTTTCTCATCAGGGGCCCTTGTATCTCTAAGTTCAATTCTGTTTATGTGGGCAGGGTCTTGTTCTAACATTGGATACCTGTTTATTTTGTATTCCATGGACTCGTAAATTGGTTTTAGTAATGAAGCATGCCTTTGGTCGTCTATTCTATATTCCCTGATTAGATGACTTCCATCCTCTAAGGTGTAGATAATATGCCTGTAACCTCCTGAATCGGTTTTTCCTTCTTCTATCAATTCCTTATGGAGGTTAATGATATTATCAATATTTTCTTTTTCTTTATATAAGTTTTGAAAATCCTTTGACTGCTCTTTTTTTACATCTTGAAAGTGATGTAGGCCATGACCAAAATAAACTGACTTTACTTCTTCTGGCTCTGGCACTCTACCTACAAAACCAATTACGTCAGCTTGAATACCAGTAAATGCTAATAAAACTATCACAATATAGACCAAATAACCTTTGTAAGCACTTGATACTTTATAAGATTTTTGGATTAACATCTCCGCTATGAAATAACCAAGTAATGAACTAAATATATAGCCAAAGAATACGGTTATGAAACCTCCTGTGGAAATGCTTGTAAAATAAGCCCCGCCAAGAAGCATTGAGCATAAGGTTACACCGTATTTGAAAATTGGTTTTACAACCTGAAAAGATATGACATCTCCTGCCACTTCAATATTTCTGAATTTATAGCTGTAATATGAACCTATAAAGAAAATTGTTGTAAAAATCAAATACCAAATAATTAATTCATTCAGGTCTTTACTACTAGTAATGGCGGCAAATGGTATATTTTCTAAAAAAGAAGGTTCATTTAGTGAACTTCGACTATAGCCGTGAAGTATATGGGTTATATTAGCCTGAAATAGAATGAAAACACCCAAAGGAAGCAGGTGTAATATATAATTAAAAGCTAGTTGAGCGATTGAATTTCCTGTAAACATTCCTATAAAGACTGAAAAGTTATACATTAAAAGTAGAAAGAGTAGACTATACCCTGCCCAGCTAAATACATCTGAGCTTGAGTAAATTTCACCCAGGCTTGTAGTTGCCTGAAAGATAAGCAAAAAGATTCCATTAAAAATTATGGGAAATGCTATTAATACAAGGCCAGAGAAAGCCTGGTTGAAAAAAATGTCCTTTCTTGTAAAAGGTAGACTATGAATCATTGAAGCAGCATAGCCCTGCTGTAAATAGCGAAAAACTAATACACCAACAATCACAGGCACTATAAAAATAAGTAGAATTTGAATTTGGTTTTGGGATAAGGTTAGATCTAGGGAGCCTTGAATATTTCTTCTTACCCATTCTTCATGTATAACATCTAACTGCATTATAAGTCTTAAGGGAAGTGCGAAAAACAGTAGTATAGTATATAGTGCACTGACCCACCAAAAACGTTTTAGATTACTTGTTATAAGCCCTTTATTAAACGAATTATATAATGACGTTTTGTGCTTCATAACCCATTCCTCCTAACTCATAGATGAAGATTTCTTCAAGGGTAAGGGGGAGGACATCAAGGACGATGGGATTGGTGCTATTTAAGTTAGAGAGGACATCTTCTTTGTTTCCCCTTACAATAAGCATAGTAACGCTGCCGTTTTTGGAATTGTGTAATACCTCAAATCCGTCTAAAAATATTTCGGGTACTTCACCTTTATAAGCTACCTGGATTTTGTGGATGTCGGATTTAAGGTTGTCTAATTCTCTTTGAACTACAATCTTTCCATTGTGAATAATCCCGATATGATCGCAGACATCTTCAAGCTCTCGCAAATTATGTGAAGATACAAGGATTGTGGTGTTTCTTTCGGCAACATCCTGCAGCATTAGGTTCCATACTTTTTTTCGCATGACAGGATCAAGGCCGTCGACGGGCTCGTCTAATATCATTACGGCGGGCATAGTGGATATACCTAACCAAAAAGCTACCTGTTTTTGCATGCCTTTTGATAGCTTGGTGATTCTCTTCTTGATATCTATGGGGAAATAATCCCTTAACCTTTGAAATCTATTTTCATTCCAGCAAGGATAGATGCTCTTATAATAATATGCTGCTTCTTTGATACTGTACTGAGAGAAAAAGTATAAGTCGTCTGGAATATATATTAAGGACGATTTAATTTTAGGATTTTCAAAGACAGGTTCTCCTGCTATTTTTACTTCCCCTTTATCCTGGCGATATACCCCTACAAGATGTTTTATAAGGGTGGTCTTCCCGGATCCGTTAGGCCCTAAAAGACCGTAGACAGATGACTTTTTAACTGTAATACTTAGATTATCAAGTGCATTAAAATCTCCAAAATTTTTAGTTAAGTTTGTAACTTCAATCATCTAATGCCCCCCTTTGTTGATAGACCTCTTCAATATATTGATGTAGCTCCTCTTTTGGTACGTTTAAGTATATTAGTTCTAGCGCAGTTTTTTTGAATTCTGTTAAAAGCTCATTCTTTCTTGCGAGGTTTGAAGTTTCATTTAAGGGAGTTACAAAACTACCCTTGCCGCGGATTGAGTAGATAAACCCTTCTGTTTCTAAATCTTTATAAGCTTTTTGTATTGTGTTGGGATTTATAGTAAGCATCCCGGCAAGCTCACGGACAGAAGGTATCCTCTCGTCGGGTTTTAAGGCGCCGCGTATGATCAAAAACTTTAGCTTTTCTTTGATCTGTTCGTATAGTGGGCGACCGTCTGTTAAGTCAAGTTGGATCATGTTAACCTCCTGACTGTATTATTTATACTAATACACTTATTACACTTAGAATACACCAGGTCTTATAATAAGTCAATAAAAAAATTCTCCGTTATGGAGAATATAATTAGAGGATAATAAAAGGTGAATAATTATGCTGTTAGTGCGTTTTTAATTTATATTTTTTGCTTTAGATTCTCAAGGAGTTTGATGTATTTATCTCTATTTGCTTGATTTTCAGAACTGTTTTCAAATTTATCAACCTGATTATTAAATTCTTCCAACTTATTTGGTCCTAATGTATTTTTAGAATGTTTAAATAAAGCATTATCTTCTTTATCAATATGACGCACTAATAAGTTTGTATATCCTACTGCATTACCTATAATGTCTAGCTTAGCAGCTTTATTTCCTTTGTTATATTCATCAAGGGCCTTTTCTAAATCCTGTAGAAGCAACCTTCCCCAGTTATGTTCTATTTCCATTGCATTTATCAAATTCTTTTCTAAATCTCCACCAGCTTCTTTTAGATAATCAAACAGAATCTCCTCTTCTTTGCCATGGTGGTGTTTGTCTGCATAATTTCTAAAAAATATTAAGGCATTGTTAAAAAAACTGGTGTCAACAAAATTTTCATCAACTATTTTTAAACACGCCTTTCTAGTAAGTTCTATCCCTTCCTTGATATATTCGTGTTCTTTAACCATCAAGTCAATGCCATCCATGAAAATCACCCCTTAAATTATTTATAAATCTCTGAAATTATCTAAATCCGTTTAACATATCTCAAAATGCTTATGTGAAGTACCGCTAAGTAATAAGCTTTCATAATATAAAGAAACTTAAAGAGGAGGAATTGTCATGTCATATTGGAAAAAGCCTAATTCTAATATTGAACACAACCATCACCCCGATCCACCCCAAAATGATTGTCCAAGGGAACCAGGTACTTTAATTCGCATTTATATTCCTGCGGGAGCTGAAATAGATCTTGGACCACTTAGAATAAGCTCTCCCGATGGGATTTGCCTGATTATAAGTATACCCTTTCTTGGCGAACTGACTGGATTAAATATTAACGAAATAATGGATGCAATTCAAAACGCGGGCGGTAGTGTTCAAGTTGAAAAAACAGAAAACCAAGGTTAAGGTATAAAAATTATTGTTGTTATTTTTGCCGGGGGACTATAAGTTTCCCGGTTTTTTGTATTATAACCTGCTAAATAAAATAAATGTAAATGTCTTCGGCAATATTAAAAATAAAAAAGATCTTGTATTTAACAGTATTAATAGCAAACCAATGGTTATGGTTTATTTTATGACTTCATCTGTCTCAGGGTCTTTAGTTGTAAATAAGATAACATCAAGCGGCAAACTTAATACTCCACGAACACAGAGAGCTTTTTGGGCAATATTAAAATAAACTAAAAATAAAAGTATTGAAGTATTGCAGAATAATCTTAAAGTCTTTATTAAATAATAAAAAAAAACAATATGAGGAGGTTTAATAAAATGGCAGTACTAGAAATTAGCATTTTACCCCTTGGAACTGATTCTCCAAGTATTAGCAGTTACATACAAGATGCAGTTAGAGAAGTTGATAGAAATGGTTTTAAGTACACTATCACACCTACTGCTACTGTGATAGAGGGTGATGTGGATACCTTGATGGAGATATCAAAAACTCTTCATAAAAAGACTCTTGAAAGAAGTGATAGAGTAGTAACGAATATTCAAATAGATGATAGAACTGACAAAGATGTTACCATTGACCATTTAGTAGAAACAGCCAAACTTGGAGAATTAACAGGTTCTAATACTTAGTCAGGGCAGCTAATCTGACAGTTCCAGCAATAATAATAACAGCCAGTCATGAAATTTTGCCAGAGTTCTCTTGTAGTACCATCTCTAAGAAGATTCTTTCTTTTGTCTGGATTAGAATTTATAATATTTTCCATTTGGTCAGAATATTTTCTAAGTCCATAAGCAAAGATATAATCTCCACATAATTTTTTGTTGGTAGAATAATCGCTTAAAGCTTCTTTTGGACAATTTTTCTGGCAATTAGTGCAAGAATTACATTTTGGATGTGTTAACAATTCTCTATTTTCACTTTTAGTATTGATGGGGGGATGTTCTGTAAGTAGTCCTCCTATTCTTATTCTAGGGCCAAAAGGTTCTGTTATTAACAGATTGTTTTTACCGATTTTTCCAAGTCCTGAAGCTACTGACGCTGTTCTCCAGCAGATTTCTCCTTTCATTCCCTTTCTTTCGCTCATCACGTCTAAAGGGATAAAAGCCGGGACAGCAGCGGCATTGTAGTCCTCAAATTCCAATTCTCTTGTTAGCTTCATCGAAATATCTCTTACTCTTTCATAGGTATAAATGGTATCGTACTGTTTAACCTGATTATTATCCGAAATAAGGGCCCCCTTGCTGTGAGAAGCTATAACCACTATAAGTGATCTTGCGGAAGGTAATATTTTGTTTATATTATCCTGAAAACTATCTAAAAGAGGGTTATCTATTGAACATACACCTACTAGAAGGTCTTTTTCGTTATTTGTATCCTCTAATAAATTACTTAATAAATTTGTCACCCTAACACTCCTTTATAAAAATTAGTTTGAGCTAGTGCTAGCATGCTGATAATCTTTTAAAGTTTGATAAGTAACAGTAGAAAGTATAGCTCCTACTATAGGTGGAAAATCATCAAGAGTTAGGTTGACATTAACTCCTATGATTTTGCCTCCTAGGCGGCCGGTTATACTTTCTTTTCCTGGGGATAGTTCTTGTGAGATAGATAGATTGACATCAAAGCCTACTCTTTTCCCACCTACACGGCCTGTTATTTCGTTTTTTCCTTCTAGCTTGATGTCATTACCTATAGTGTCTCCACCAAGTCGCCCTGTGACATTATAACTGCTGCTTTCATCTTCTTTTATGTCTGCTTTTAAGTCGTTTCCAATAACGTTACCGCCGATTCTACCTGTTAACTTTTCACCATCAGGAGATAGAGTTAGGTTAATATCATTACCAGAAAGCTTTCCGCCAAGCCTGCCAAATATATTTCTACTAGAGTCAATCTCTGCACTTAAAGAAAATCCCATAAAAGTCCCACCGATTCTTCCTTCTATATTTCCCAATTATATCACTCCCGATAGATTTGGCATATTGATAAATTCAATACTGTTTATCTTTCTACCTTTAAGTATATGAGAATATGTTTGTCATGTCAGTGATTTCTTTTTTTAAGAACTACGTTTAAGAAGGTTAAATAAACTAATTAGAAAGAGATTAATGAAAGGGGTAGATAAATTGGGTGCATATTCTAAATACGAATTTAAAAGTAAAAAATCAAATTGGATGAAGAGAAGAACAACTTCCTATTCTTCTCTTGATATTAAGACGTTAAAAGCTGCTATTGATACTGTGTTTCCTGGTGCAGTTAAAGCCAATGTTAATAACTATATTGAGGGGTTACTAAAAAGCTCAGATGAAGAAAGTTTAAAAACTTATGAAGAAGGACTTAGAGATTTAAATAGGCTTTCCTGGAGTTATTATGAGACTTTGTTTGCTAATCTTACTGTAAAAAATCGTATGGTTATACTAGAGACGATCGAAGAAACTAATTTTTTTGAGCAATTAAGACAGCATACAATGGAAGGGATGTTTGCCGATCCGATATATGGAGGTAACAAGGATAAAATAGGTTGGAAATTGATAGGATTTCCAGGGGCACGCTTTCATCCGATCACGCATCTTAGTAGTGGGTGGAAAGCTTCTAAATTTGTTAGTCTAGAAGATAAGGAGAGGTTAAGAGAAAATGAGCGTTAATAAAAAAGATGCTAATGTAATTATTGTTGGGTTTGGATGTGCAGGTGGGATTTTGGCTAGAGAACTTGCTGAATCTGGGTTGAAAGTCATAGCCTTAGAAAGAGGGCCAAATATATCTTCTGCACAGTACTCTATGGATGAATTGAGGTTTCCTATCCGAAATAAAGTGTTATGGGGACCTCAGAATGAACCTCAGTATACCTGGCGTCCTAATAAATCGATTGAAAGAGAAAGAATTATTGAAGGTTTAGGAGGTTGGGGACCAGGTGGAGACCATCTTCACTGGGGAGCTAATTCCTGGAGATTTCAGCCGGAAACTTTCAAGGCAAAAACAGTTTTTGGTCAGGTAGAAAACGGGGCTATGATTGATTGGCCAATATCATATGAAGATCTTGAACCATATTATCAACTTTTTGAAGAAAGAATAGGGGTTAGTGGTGATCATACTAAAGACCCTTATCATCCACCTAGAGACAGATCTTATCCAATGCCTCCAACTGTTCCGGGGTATGCTACTAGACACTTTGTAGATACAGCAAGTTCTATGGGTTATCAACCTTTTCCAGTGCCTGCAGCTATAAATTCAGTTGATTATGATGGCAGGCACGCGTGTGGATACTGTGGCTTTTGTCAGAGCTTTGGTTGTGTTGTTGAAGCTAAAGGAGATGTTGGGCTTACTGAAATCAGAAAAGTTATGGCTAACCCTAACTTTGAACTTCGCACAAATAGTACTGCGACAAAGATAACTGTTGATAATACAAACCGTGCTTCAGGTGTTAATTATATAGATAGTGAAGGGTGTAATCGTTATGTTAGTGGAGATATAGTCATAGTTGCATCTCAGTACCTTCAATCGACCAGATTACTTCTCATGTCAAAGTCATTTAGTTTCCCAAATGGGATAGGAAATAATAATGGGCAGGTAGGTAGATATTTTGTTCATAGGGCAATTAATCAAATAATTGGACTTTTTGATGAACCTATGAATGCTTTTCTGGGCCCTACACCTAGATATGCTGTTAATGCTTTTGCTGACAATAATTTTGATCCCAGGGATTGGGATCAAAACTTTATCATGGGAGGAAATATGACAGGGGCAGAACCTTATGGCCTTGCCGGCCAGCCAATAGAGTTTACCCAGGCCCCTACTCCTGAAGGGATTCCTTCTTGGGGAGAGAAGTACAAAAAATTTATAAGTGAAGCATATACGCACCACTATACGATAAGGTTTTACACAACTGAACCACCTCAGTTAAATAGCTTTATTGATTTAGATCCAAAAATAAAAGATAGCCTGGGTTTACCTGTTCCAAGGGTTACTTTTGATTGGCATCCTCAGGCTAAAGAACAGTTTAGTTTTTTACAAAATAGAGCTTATGAAATTCTTAGTGCAGCAGGAGCAAAAAAAATATGGGGAGAAGAGATGCAGGAGCCATGGGTGCTATCAAGTCATGCAGGAGGTTCTACTAGAATGGGTGAAGACCCAAACAATTCAGTTGTTAACCGATACTGCCAGTCACATGAAGTCCCTAACCTATTTGTAGTGGGAAGCTCTTCAATGCCAGTAATAGGTGCTTATAATCCTGGCGAAACTGTAGGTGCCTTAGCTTACTGGGTTGCAGATTTTATCCAAAAAGAAACACGAAGCGGTAAACAATTATAGGTTTAAAATGTTTAAAATAAAAAGATTAATACACTTCCTGCCATTACTACTAAGCCACCTATTAATAAACGTGGGGTGATTATGTCATGTTTTTTTAGCATGACTGCACTAAAGATAATTGCACCAAGGGGTTCCATTGAAGCTAATGAGTTTACTATTGATACAGGGGCAAGGTTTAGTGCTGCAAAGATGGTATATAATGCAAGACTGCTCCATACCCCAACTTTGACATAAGCCCAGCTTATGGTTTTTGGGCTAAGAGTGTATCCAAATCTGATATTTATTTTTTTGACAAAAATGAAAATATAACAAGAGTGATTAATGAAACAGCACTGCCGATTACCACACCTAGAAAAGGACTGCCATAAAAGTCGGTTCCTAATTTTCGAAAAACATTACCGGAACCAAGGGACAACCCTGCAAGAATCCCTAAAATTATTCCGATCTTAGCCTTGCTATAATTAACACTATTTAATTTAACTTTTTCTTTATTATTATCGTTCTGCTCACTGGATTTATTTTTGTTCATAAACCTCTGTGTATCCTGTGAAACAACTAAAACCCCGATTAACACTACAGCGATGCCTAAAAGTTCAAACGGACTAAGGTTTTCGTTAAGAACCGTGACGCCTAAGATTACAGTAAATACTGGAGCGGTTATCTTTAGAACTGTTGCTCTAGAGGCCTTAATCCTTTCTATACACTCAAAAAGAAGGTATCTTCCTAAAAATGAGGTTAGAAAACCCGCGATTATATATGCCATTATGCCATGAAAATTATAAGATGGAACTGACATAAACAAAATATAGAAAGGTAGAATAGCTAAGTTTAATATATTATTAACTACTACACTGACAAATAATCCTTCATATCTGCTGTAATCACTTTTAATCATGCCCTGATTAGCGAATATATTACTTACCGCAAATAAAAAAGCTGCAATGATTGCTAAAAATTCTCCCATTTTTTATCACCTATTGTTAAAGAATTTGTAAGATAATACGTCCAAACCATTATATCAGTTTTTTATGGAGTGGAAAAATAATTGTTTGACTTGTAAGAATTAATTAAATGATTACAGCTTTGCCCATCTCTTAACATTATGTTAACAAAATGAAGATAATAGAAGAAAACAACTAACGCTAAGTCTCTAGTTTGCTCATGCTAATATAAAAAGTTTGTGCAATATAGTACTAACTGCTATAATCCACGATGTTGAGATTATGTAAACTAATCGGTTAAAAGGAGGCTTTGATTTGTTACAATCAAACAGAAAAATTCACTTATTTAAAGTTACTAAAGCTTTAGGAATACTTACATTAGCGTTAGTTATTCTTGTATTACCTATTATGAGTGGGGGAGTAGGTGCTTCAGACGATTATAGGCGACTAGAAGTATCAGATTATGAAAGAGATCTTATGGCCAAAGCAGTTTACAGTGAAGCAAGGGGAGAGCCTTATGAAGGACAAGTGGCCGTAGCAGCAGTGGTTATTAATAGAGTGCTAGATGATCGGTGGCCAAATGATGTTGAAGGAGTAATTTTTGAGCCCTGGGCTTTTACTGCAGTTCATGACGGACAGTTTTGGTTAAGCCCAGATCAAACTGCTCATGATGCAGTAGAAGATGCCATAAAAGGATGGGATCCTAGCAATGGTGCGCCATTTTACTATAATCCTGTGACAGCGACATCACAGTGGATTTTTACAAGAGATCCTGTAACAAGTATTGGAAAACATGTTTTTGCATATTAACAAAGGCTGGCTTTGATCGGACGGCCTAAAAGTGATAAACTTCACTTTTAGGCCGTCCTTTTTATTTAATTCGACAAAATAAGACTATAGTCGGTATTAAAAATATATTTTACATGGTACTATATGAAAGTATAATTTCAATAAGAGAGGTTTGAAGCTTGTTCAAACATTTATTTAAAGGACAAGCTTAAAGTAATTTAAAGAATAAATTGTCCCTCAAATTAACAATAGAAAATTAGTAATTTTTTACTCCTAAACGTTGAGAATAAAGTGCTTTTCTACTAATTGTTAGAAAAGCCTATTTATTTTTAGATCAAAAATTAATAATGTTCAGTAGGTTAACAAAATAAAGATAAGTTTTAATAATTAATAAGGAGGAGTTTATTTATGAGTATAGGGAGGAAGTATTCAATATTAGTAGTTGTATTACTTTTAGTAGCCTGTGTTTCTATAGCTATTTATAGTTATATTACAAGTAGTAATACTGTAACAGAAGCTTCAGAAAATACTTTGTATAGATCGGCATACATAGCTTCTGAAAGGCTTGACGAGTGGCTTGATAATAGAGTTAATGTTCTAAATGAGCTTAGCAGAATGGAAGGTCTAGAGGACATGGATATTGAGGAGCAGAGAGAAGCCCTTCAGGGAGAGGCAGAAAGGCTTGGCTTTCTTGACATTGGAATAGTTGAACCTGACGAAACTGGCTATACGCAGTACATAGAGGACGAAGAAGCTGATGCTGAGTTAGGAGATAGAGATTATGTTCAAACTGCTTTAGAAGGTGAACCAAATAGTTCAAATGTAATTATTAGTAGGGTGATCGATGCACCTGTCTTGATGCATGCAGTTCCTATATATGATGAAGCCGAAGAAATAGTGGGTATTATGATCGCTAGAGATCTTGCGGAAACAATTCAAGAAGTTACAGATGGTTTAGGTTACGGTGAAACAGGGTATTCTTATATTTTTGGTGAAGATGGAACTTTTTTTGCACATCCAGATATGGAGCTTGTAATGGAGGAAGTTAATATTTTTGAAGATGAATCTACTCAAGATTTTGGAAGGGCAATCGAAGAATTAGACGGTGAAGATGGTGTGGTTAGCTATGATTATGAAGGAATTACTAGATATCAAGGTGTCTCTAGGATGGATAATGGCTGGTATGTTGCTGTGGGCATGGAAGATGTAGAGTTTTTGGCCCCAATTTATACTATGAGAAACGCAGTTATTGTCTTTACAGCTATATTAATAATTGTGGCAACAGGTATAAGCTTGTATGGAGGCAGAAAGATGATTTCTCCAATTAGCAAACTAGATAGTATGCTAAATCAAATGGCAGATTATGATTTTTCTCTGAATAGTGAAGAACTTTCGGGATTATCAAATAAAAAAGATGAAGTTGGTTCTATTGCAAGCTCTATGATAAAGATGCAGAAAAATGTGGTTAAATTAATAGACAATATTAATGACAAATCAGAACAGGTAGCTGCATCTTCACAAGAGCTTAGTGCAAATACAGAGGAAAACAAAAATGCTGCTGATGAAGTTTCTAAAGCGGTAGAACAAATTGCTGAAGGGGCTAGCAATCAAGCAGAGAGAACAGAGCAAACTTCTATTAGCACTGAAGAATTTGGAAATATGATAAACAATGAACAGCAATATGTAAAAGAATTAAATACCAAGGCTGATGAGACAGATGAATTAAAAGAAGAAGGGCTTAAAGTAGTTGAGAATTTGTCTAAAAAGACAGCAGAGAGCAATAAGGCTTCTGAGTCAATTTATAATACAGTTATAGCAACGAAAGAAAGTGCAGATAATATAGGCCAAGCTGTGGATACTATAAAAGACATTGCTGAACAGACAAACTTGCTGGCTCTTAATGCAAGTATAGAAGCCGCTAGAGCAGGAGAGACAGGAGCAGGTTTTGCTGTAGTGGCAGACGAAATACGTAAACTGGCTGAGAATGCTAATGAAAATTCTGAAAAAATTTCGGATATTGTACATGATTTAAATGAAAAATCCAATCATGCAGTAAATACTATGAAAGAAGTTCAGGGAATAGTTACAGAACAGAACCAAGGTGTAGAAAATACAAGATCTAAATTCAATGATATAGCTAATAGTATACAAAATGTAAAAGAGATTGCAAAGGTTTTAACTGAAACGGGACAACACATGCAAGAGAAGAAAAAAGAAATAATTGATGGATTGCAGGATTTAGCGTCTGTTGCAGAAGAGAACTCTTCAAGTACAGAAGAAATTTCTTCTTCGGTAGAAGAACAAACTGCTTCGATGGAAGAGATATCAAGGGCTAGTGAACAGTTGGCGAATCTTGCTGAAGGAATGCAACAAGAGATATCAAAATTTAAATATTAAAAAAAAGAACCCGGCGTTTTGCCGGGATGGTGGTAACCTTGTATACAAATTAACCCCCTGGTACAAGGCAGGGGGTGAGTTTGTATACAGCAGTTAAAATAAATGACAATGATAATATTCCTGAATACAGGAGTGTATAAAAATTAAATCCCCGGCATAGTCGGGGATAATTTTTTGGTATACAATATATCACCTTCTCTATACCTCGTAGAGCGGTAGTGAACCTTAAAACAGGCAGGTGTCCTGGCTTGAGATCACAGCAAAACCTTGCGCCTTCCCGGGGTTGTTTATTTAGTACCCAGTGGCATATTGCAAGCTTGCTCCCTCTTACAGTGGCGGGACCGCACCGGAATTTCACCGGTTTCCCTATTAAGTCCAAAAATGGACCACCTGTTTTTAAGCGCTATTTACTTTTGTTAAATACTATCAGAACCTGGATAGAATGTCAAGTGAAACAAAATAGGAAATAAACTAGATAGTAAAATCAACTTTGACATTAATTTGAATTTGTTTCTGGTTCGATTCCCGCTAATTTCATTAAATATGCTGCATTGGTAGTAGGTGACAGTCCTTTTCGAAGAATATAATCAAATTTTATTTCATCGTTTTGGTAGTATTCTCTAAAGTGATAATTTTTGAGTTCTGATTGTTCTTTTTCTAAATTTCCAAGCTCTAAGTCATGGGTGGAGACAAGGCCTATGGCATCTTCTCTTTGAAGTTTTTTTATTACTGCTTTAGCCCCGGTGTGTCGATCCCATGAGTTAGTACCTTTAAATATTTCATCTAATAGATAAAAAACTGGTTCTTGTTCTGCTAGCTTTATAATACTTTTGATCCTTAATAGCTCAGCATAAAAAGATGAAATATTTTTTTCTAAGTTATCACTAATTCGCATACAGGTATAAACATTCATCAACGATGCTTTGAAAGATTTGGCACAGATTGGTGCTCCTATATAAGCCATTACGAGATTAATTCCTGCTGTTCTAAGTAACGTGCTTTTTCCTGACATATTAGAGCCGGTAATTAATAAGGTGTTAACAGGTTTTTTGAGCTCAAGATTGTTGCAAACCCTATTTTCAGTAATAAGCGGATGTCCAAGATCTTCTGCTTCAAAAAACTTTGGCTCTCCTGTAATTTCAGGCATCACCCAGTCAGGATTATCAAAATTGATATTACTTAAGCTTGATAAGGCCTCGATTTCCCCAAGGATATTAAACCATAATTCTATATCTTTTCCGGATTGTTTTTTCCACTTTTCTAAAGCAATTTGCCATCTGTAATCCAAAAGAAATAGGATATTAAAAACTAAATATAGCTGATTAAAACGATGAGATATTGCATCAACTATTTTTTCTAGTTGATTAATTTGCTGTGAAGCATTTATCTTTTTATTATGATTTGTATTTGTTAGACTATTTAAAGTAAATTGTAGTTTTTTAAGCGGCTTTGACTTAAAGTTTTCTGATTCTACTAAACCTAGCATTTTTTTGTATCCTTTAAGGATGTCGATATATGCTGTGATAGCCATAAAATCATTTATGCGCCTTGAATAGTCATACACCAGGATACCTATATGTAAAGCTATCATTACAGCAGGAAAAAAGTAAGACATATCCGTGAAGAAAGCCGATAATAAAAGCGCTATAGTAATCAAAGGTAAAACCTTTACTGCTAAATTTACAAAAGGGTAAAGATATATTTTATTTTGATTTTTGGCCCATGAAAAAAGTTTTTCGGTGTTTTTATTTTGTAAGCTTGTTTTCTTGTTATCTTTATCATTTATTTTCCTACCTTCAGTCATTAATTCTTGTCGCCACTTGAGCTTTTTAGAGAGTTCTTCTATAGCTTCTTGACGGTTATGAATATCTTCTATTTTCTCGCAAGGTTTTTTTAGGAGCTCTTTTAGTTTTTTACGTCCGTTGAAAGTTGTTGTGGTATTTATCCATTGAAATAGTGATCCTTGACCAAAGATATCTAAGTCATGAGTATATGGGTGTTCTTCATCTATGAATTCGCTTCCTTTATCTTCAAAAGAGTCCCAGTTTCCATTTGATCTAAGTATGGCTTCCTCGTTTATTTGACTTAGGATAAGGGCGTGGGTTCTCTTATCTTGAAACTGTCGATGCTTTGCCACAAGTATAACAAAAATTATCAAGAATATTGCTAGGATAGCTATGCTAGCAAAAATATTAGCAGACATATATAAATATATTGCTCCTGCTATACCTATTAGTGCTGTTAATAGTCTTAAGTTTGATGTTTTGTTAGCTTTTTTAAGGTATTCTTGTGCGGTTTTTGATTGGTGTTTTATTCGGTTATTGTATAGTTCTTTTGCAGTTTGGGGTTTTTTGTCTTGCATGTCATCTTCCTTTCTTCTAATGAAAACTAAAAGCCCTTAAAGAGTTTTTCCTTTTTCTTTGGCCATTTTAATAGTTTGGTCTTTTTTATTTTTTGGTGGAGTATAAATTTTGTCTCGTCTAACTAGAAGGATAGCGTTTTTATTACATCCATCAATACAAGCTCCACATCCGATACATAAGTCTTCAATTATTTTGGCTGTTTTGCCATTTTTATTTGCTTGTGATTGTTCGATAATCTCTACAGCGTTTATATGACATTTTTTACTACAATTCCCACAGCCATTACAATTTTGGCTGTCAATATGAGGAATGAAATTACTCGGAATAACAGAATGCACTTCGTGTTCGTTAATTGCACGTAATACTCCGCAGCAGCAGCCGCAGCAGTGGCATAAATAAAAAGGATTTTTTTCTACATTATCAACTAGATGAACAAGTCCTTTTTCTTGTGTTTCGTCTAAGATCCTTAAGAGCTCATCAGTCCCTGCAGGACGGCCAAAGCCTTTTTCAACAACCCATTCTGCAGCACTTCCAAGAGAAGTACAAACATCCATTGGAGCATCACAATTTTTCCCTAAGTGCCAAGCTTTGTGACGACAACTGCATGTAGTTATTGCTCCCTTGCCAGCATCTTTTATTAAATCAGCAGCTTTTTCATAGTCAAAAACTTCAGTCTCTATCTCCAAAGGAATATGCTTTTGATGAGTAGAAGCCCTGAAGAATTTTGTTTCCCCGCCAAAAATTTCTTGGACTACTTCTTTGTTAGTTAGATACTCTTCGAATAGCTCTGACAAATCCTTAAGAGGAAGGTTAGAAGTGGTTCTCATAAAAGTGTATTCAAAAAAACCTACAACCATTGGAGTTAACATGTAATACTGATCATCCTTACCTTCAGCATTTAGATCTGTGACTAGCCCCTTATTAATCATGTTGTTAAGGTGCTTTTTTAACTCGCTTTGACTTAGAGAAGTTTTTTTCTGTAGGCTGTTAAAAGAGCTAATGAATCTAGGGAATTTAGCACCTAAGCTAGCTTCCTCTTCGGTGTAAAGGCATTTTAAGATATGTAACAAAGTTTCATTATTAGGTGCTCCCGGTGGATGACTGTCTATTTTTTTGGCTAGTGCTTTATATACTGCTTCTTTATTAGTACCTAAATGACCCATAACTATTCTCCCCTCTCCCCAAATTTTTCATGTTTTATTTAATAAGCCTGAAGTGTAATTTCAATACACTGAGGTAAAAACCTGCTAATTTAACAATCTGAATTCCTCTATGAATTCCTCTAAGATACGCTATTAATGCCTGCAACATATCCGGTGGAAAAAGCTATTTGTAAGTTATACCCTCCAGTTAAGGCATCCACATCCAAAATTTCACCGGCAAAATAAAGCCCTTTAATTAACTTTGATTCCATGGTTTTGGGGTTTACTTCTTTAGTATTGATACCACCTGAGGTGACAGTCGCTTCTTTAATATCTCTTAGACTTTTGACTGTGATGTTGAAATCTTTTAGTGAGTTGATTATTTTCCCTCTTTCCTTTTTGGTTAGCTGGTTTAAACTAGTATTATTATCGACTTCTAGGTTTTCTAGTAGTTCCTTTACAAAATTTTTGGGTAGATAATCGGTTAGGAGGGTAGAGACTTGTTTGTTACTATATTTTGAAGAAGTGAAGATTTCTTTTAATTCTTCATGAGGTATATTTGGCACAAAGTCGATACTTATTGAATGACCAATTAATTTTTGCTTGCGAGACTTTGTGCTTGATGGATCTAACTTGTTTAAATAAGAGCTTAGTTTTAACACTGCTGGTCCAGAGATTCCGAAATGAGTTATCAAAAGGTCCCCCTGTATTGTTTTTAGCTTATTTGCGATTTTGGTCTTAACCGCAACATTTTCAAAAGACATGCCGGATAATTTTGTTATCCATTTTTCTTTTATCTCAATTGGCACCAGGGCAGGTTTTAATGGGGTGATGGTATGGCCCAAATTATTTGCTATCTTATGTCCAAAACCTGTACTACCGGTGCCGGGATATGAGACACCTCCAGTAGCCAAAATCACACTATCACAGGCTATAATGTTATTCTCGTTAATTTTAACACTTTCGATCTTATTATTTTTTATCAAAATCTCTTCTGTACTCTTTCCAAGATAAAGCTTAACATTGTTTTTTTTAAGCAAATTATAAAAAATATTTATAACGTCGCTAGAATTATTGCTTTTGGGAAAGACACAACCATCATCTTCAATTATAACAGGGCAGCCATTATCCTCCATAAACTTAATCAAGTCTTGGCTTGTAAAAGCCTCTAAGCTTTTATATAAAAACTTATTATTTGTAATAACCTTGTCTATAATTTCAGCTGGTTCTTTGTCATTTGTTAGGTTACATCTGCCTCCACCTGTTATTTTTAATTTTTTACCCAGCCGAGAATTTTTCTCTACTAAAATCACGTTATTACAATGTTCTCCTGCTGTAATAGCTGCCATCATGCCAGCAGGGCCACCGCCAATTATAACTACTGTTTTATCCTTCATAGATTCAACATCCTTTAAAAATATTTCTACTTATTTTCTACTTATATTTTAACTCTTTTTCATAAAAAGAAACACCAAAAATTCATTTCTACATAAAAAAAGCTCCTTTTTAAGGAGCAACTAGTTAAAGAAATTAAAATATTAAGACGTCTGCCAATTCTTTATTATCTTCTTTAGATAAATCTATTATCTCATGATCGGTTCTTATCACAGGGTTATGTAAATCCTCTTTGTAAAAATAAACTATTTCACCTTTTTCCCCCGTATTTAAAACAACATTAGAACCCACAAAAAACGATAAAATATTGTCAATAAATAACAGAGATATTTTGGGATCTAAATTTTTAAAAGCACCAGCTTTTATTTCATTTAAAGCATCGAAGGGTGAGTACCGTTGGTCGTAACTACGTTCAGAAGTCATAGCATCAAAAGTATCTGCAACAGCTATGATTTTAGCGAAATCAGTTATTTTGTCTTCTTTTAATCCTAAAGGATAACCACTTCCATCGGTCCTTTCATGGTGTTGAAGGATAGCAAAAGCTATATTTTTCCCTAATCCTTTAGTATTAAAAATAATTTCGTAACCATACTCAGGATGTTTTTTTATCTGTTCGAATTCTTCGTCACTTAGCTTGGTTGGTTTATTCAAAATTGTTTCAGGCACTTTCATTTTTCCGATATCATGTAAGAGGGCAGCCATACTCAATTCTTTAATAGTATCAAGGTCGTAGTTTAACCATTTACCAATTAAGGATGAATAAACCGCTACATTCATGCTATGCTGAAATGTGTAGGAATCTTTAGATTTCATTTCATTGATTAAGCTAGCATGATTTCTTGTTGATAGTGTATATGTAAGTAATTCTTCGGTTATATTTTCTATTTTACCTATTTCCAAATCATCAGAGTATTTTATCTTTTTCATGAAATTAGAAATTAGATCCTTTGAGGCAGAAAATTTTTTTCTTAATTCTTTTTGGTCCATGAAAAAATTTTTGTCCTTCTTTACTTTTTCTTTTGCATAAACAATACCCCAGGATTGCAATAATTCAATATGTTTGGGTGTTAACTCAGTTTCTTTTGGGAGTATTATTGCTCCATTTTTGTTATAGACATCTGTTTCTAATTTCATACCTGAAACAAAATCTTTAACACTTAACTTTTTCAAAATATCCCCCCTTTATCTAGTTAAGTCTTTCTACAGTCCAATTTATATAATATTGTTATAAATACTAATTATCATATATTTCTAATTTTATCTAAATGAAATACAAAATGCTGTCGTTTATTGTCGAGTTTTAAAAGAAGTTAAAAGTAAATTTTTATATAGGTAATCTGGACGATGTAATGATTGGAAGGGTAAGAGAAGAAAATGTAGAATTAAAAAGTATAATTAAATTAGAAACTATTTAAGTTAATGTAGTGTTTACTATTGACGAAATTATATAAACAAAGGGGGAGGAATAGTGAAGATATTAGCTATTTTTGAAGGGGCTTATGGAGAGAGAATAATAAATAACATTGAAAATAATATGCCAGAAGATTGGTGGGTAACAAGCTTTACACCACCGGATATAGCTGAGCCAGTGGTTGATTACCCTGAAGAATACTTGCCACAAGAACTACCACAGGTAGATTTAATTTTACATATGGCAGAAAACAGCCAGGCGCCTCAGCTTTTGCCTGAAATTGTAGATATGAGCGGGGCTAAGGGAGTGATAGCTTCAATTGATGATTCTTCCTGGATACCACCAGGACTTCGTAACCAACTAGAGAAACAACTTGGCAAAAAAGGGGTTGCCATAGTGTTTCCAAAGCCTCTTTGTTCAATAAATGAAGGAAGTTGTGGATTTGAAGATAGTTATTATGAATATGAGAGCGAAATAATAGAAGAGTTTTCTAGATATTTTGGCAGGCCCAAATTTGATGTGACCTTGGATGAAGAAAACAAAATAAAAAAGGTTGAAGTACTAAGGGGAGCCCCCTGTGGAGCAACTCATTATACAGTAAAGAAGATAAAAGGAATGAGCGTTGATGAAGTGACTCCAAAAGCTGGCCTTATGAGCATTCATTACCCATGTCTTGCTTCTATGGAATTTGAAAAAAAGAAAGAAGGTAATATTGATACTATAATGCACATATCGGGTAAAATTTTTAATGAAGAGTTGGATAAGGCTATGGGGAAAGATTGATTTTTAGAACACATCCTCACTCAAAACAATTGATGAAATTAACGGTGTTGTCATCACAGCACCGATTTTTTTCTTTTAATATTTAATTGAGCCCCCAAAAATCAAAGTATTTTTCGAATTTATATTTAAGAGGGTGAAATATATGGAGAGCTGGCAGCTAGATCTATTAAAAACTGCCAAAACAGGAAACGAAGAAGCTAGAGAAAAGTTAATTGAAAGCTATACATCGTTTATTAAACAAGCTGCCTCTAATTATTGCAAGCGAAAACTAGAATGGGAAAATGATGATGAGTTGAGTATTGCAATGCTTGCATTTAATGAAGCCATAGACAGTTATGATCTTAATTCTGAGAAAAAATTTGAAAACTATGTTCGGATGGTGATGAAAAACCGTTTGATAGATTTTTACCGCAAGGAGTCAAGACACAACAATTTGTCTCTAGAAAATAATAATGAAGAAGGTATAGATAATTCTACAAATTCTAAGCAACACTCACAAGATACTAGCTACTTGGAAGCAAAAGTTTCTCTAGAAAGATATCGAGAAAAGAAAGCCGTAGAAAATAGAAAAGAAGAAATGGAAGAATTTGAAAAAGAACTTAATAAGTTTGGTCTTTCGTTGGAAATGCTAGAAAAAAGTGCTCCAAAACACGAAAAAACTAGGAATAAACTTGTTGAAATAGCCCAGTACATAGCTTCGCAGTCAGATCTTTCTGGATATGTAAAAAAGAAAAAAAAGCTGCCATTAAAAGAAGTGGTTCTTGCTACAGGGATAAGTAAGAAGGTATTAAAGAGAGGACGTCAATATATATTAGGGATAATGTTAATAATGATGGATGAACGCTTTAGTTACCTTCGCTCACTTTTTACATTGCCTTTGATTGGAAAAGATAATAATGAACATAATATAAGATCCTTTTATAGCCGAGGCGAAAGTGCGGCCTCGAAAGGAGATGGTCAAGGTGAATAAAAATAAAATAAAGGCAGTGGTGATGAGAATAGAAGGAGATTATGTAAAAGTTGCTACAGAGGACAGAAGATTTTTGACACTATCTCTTCCAAATGAAGGGACTGAGGTTGGAGAAGAGATCTGGATAGATCCCGCTGAAGTAGACAACAAGAAAAAAACTTCACTACTTGGGCATACTAGAGCTATTAGTGCTGCTGCAGTTATCTTAATTATGATAGTTGGCATTGTCTATTCAACAGTAGCTCCTACCAGCCCTACCGGGGAGGCAGCGGCTTATCTTGCTATCGATATAAACCCTAGCATCGAACTCGCTATAGACTCTGAAAACCAGGTGGTTGATATAATTTCTTATGATACGGAAGCTGAAGAACTAACAAGAGATATTTCGCTAGATGAACTAGATAACAAAAATACTTTTACTGTATTAAAGGCTTTAGTTAATAAGGCAAAAGATAAAGGTTATATACATCCCGGGGATGAGAATTTATTTTTAATAACTCTTGTAGGTGCTAATAATGATAGTGAAAATATAGATTCTGTTGCTTTGGCTGAATTAACTTCAAGGATAGTAAAAGAAGAGCTAACTAGCCACCTGCAAGATTTGGAAATATTCGGCAGAGTGGGAGTGCAGCAAGCTACTTTAGATGATAGGGTAGAGGCCAAAGGACAAGAAAGAAGTATTAACAATTATGTTTTACAAAAAAAAGCTTCTAAGGAAGTGGGAGCATCTAAAGAAGAGCTTAGAAACCTTGAAAACAGGGAGTTAATAGATGAAATTGCCAAAAGAGATTTGCCTGCTAGGAGAGTTTTTGATGAATTTGATGAATCAAAAGGGCCTGAAGGTGAAGGACCACCTGAGGTGCCACCGGGGCAAAGAGAAAAACCCCCGGGTCTAAGAGACGAACCTCCTGGTCTAAGAGATGACCATCCTGGTCGTGGAGAAAAACCTCCTGGCCAAAGAGATGAGCACCCAGGAGAAAGGCCTGATGATGATCGCGATTCTTCGGGTAGGGAATTTGAGCCAGGTCAAGAAGAGCCTCCTGGACAAAAAGATGCGCCAGGGCTAGAGGAAGACCCATGGGAAGTAGATCCTTCGGAGAAAAATCAGGAACATGTTCCTCCTGGTCAAAAAGAGGTACCTCCTGGAAGAGAGGATGAAAGACCTGAGAAAGATGATGAAATATCTGAGCAAGATGACGATGAACTCCTCGAGAAAGAAGATGGTGATACTAGGGAAAAAGATCACCCCAGAGATAAAGTGCCCGGACAAGAAAAGCCTCCGGGTCTAGATGAGGATCTGCAGGAAGAAGATTCTCCAGAGAAGGGCCAAGAAGATATTCCTCCAGGTCAAAAAGAAGTACCACCTGGAAAAGAGGATGAAACATCCAAAAAAGGGCATTAAGCGGTTGCTAGCCAAAAGGAGTTCACAATCGTATGTAGAATTAAATAAAAATATAGAAAAGATCACAAAATGAGGAGGAAAAATATTGAAAAAAGCGACTATTGAAACAGAGAAAGGAACAATGGTAGTGGAATTATACGAACAGAATGCACCAGGAACAGTAGAAAATTTTGTTAAATTGATTAAAGAAAACTTCTATGATGGACTTACATTTCACCGGGTCATTCCAGGCTTTGTAAATCAAGGTGGCTGTCCTAAAGGAACAGGAACGGGCGGACCAGGATATACAATTAAATGTGAAACTGAAAATAACCCCAATAAACATGAAAGAGGGAGTCTTTCCATGGCTCATGCCGGTAAAGATACAGGAGGGAGTCAGTTTTTTATCTGCCATGCCTCTCAGCCTCATTTGGATGGGAAACATACTGTCTTTGGTAAAGTGATAGAAGGAGACGAGGTAATAGATAAGATATCAAAAGGAGATAAAATTATTAAAATGACAGTGGAAGAAAATTAATAAATTAGCTAGAAAGGCAGGTTATTAGATAATTGCTTCAGGAATTTAATTTAGGTGGACGGATATTAAAGACAGCTGTTGCCGTTACTATAGCAGTTTTTGTAGCCCAACATCTTGTGGGATACAAAGAAGTAAACTTAGCTGCTATAGTAGCGCTATTTACGGTTCAGAAAACTTTTTATCTCTCTTTGATGCAAAGCATTGGTAAGGTGGGTAGTGTCCTGCTAGGGGCACTAGTTGGGACAGGCCTAGCAGTGTTATTAGGGAACCATGCTTTGACCTTTGGTCTTGTTACACTGATAGTTATACTATTGTGTTTAAAACTTAATATTCAGTCCCAAATAACAATCACTTTTGTTATAGCTGTTTTTATGATTATGCCTCAGGCAGATAGTTTTGAAGTTCATATAATTATTGAGCAGGTATCTTTGGCTTTGATAGGTTCGGTCTCTGCATTAGGAGTAAATTATTTTTTCACCCCTGATCATAAACAAGAGATTAAAGAAAAAGTCAAGCTAATTGACGGCGAATTAAGGGACAAACTCGAGGAGTTATCCGAAAAGATAATACATCCAACATATGAGATAGACTCGAATTTTTTGGATGAACTTTCTAACCTAAGAAGTGAAGCCTCTGAAGGTTTACAGCTAGCTAAATCATTTAGAGAAGAGCAAAGATTTCATTTTTCTGAGGATACTTTGTCGGATATATATAGGGCTCAATTTAGAACATTTAAATCTTTTATTGATTACATGGAAGAGATTTATAGGCTTACGGTTAGGATGACTAGCGAAGTGCCTCAATCAATACAGATAGCAAAGCTTACAAAAGTATTAAAAAGGATGCAAAAGAACGCAATTTACAACAGAAAAAATCCATACGAAGTTGTTGATAAAACTATTAAAAACTTAGAGAGAGAATATGAGAAAATGGATCTGCCTACGACAAGGGAAGAGTTTGAAAACAGGGCGTCTCTCTATCATATCTTTAAAGAGTTAAAGAGGTATTATAGGAGAATCAAAGAGCTTCCCTCGTTAAAAAGGTCTACTTTTTAAAAAACTTAATATCGGAGGTAGGTTATTAATGATGATGAATATTTTGGTGGGAGGGAAAATTTTTGATGGTGAAGATGGACTGATAAAAGATAATGAGATAATAATAACTAGAAACAATAAAATATTTAAAATCATTAAAAAGAAAATTGATATAGAAGGGCTGAAGAAAGTATACCCACATGGAAACTTTATATTTTTGGATGACAAAAATGTAATAATGCCCGGACTTATTGACTGTCATGTTCATGTAGGTTTAGAAGGTTTGCCAAATACATATGAAGAAAATTTGGTGGATGATAAACTTCGAACTGTTAAAGCCGCCTCCGATATGGAAAAAACTTTGATGGCTGGATATACTACTGTTAGAAATGCCGGCAGCGTAAACTGGATAGATTTAAGTATTAAAGATGCGATTAAAAAGAGGTATATCCTAGGGCCCAAAATTATTACTGCTGGCAAAATAATATCTATTACAACTGCTGGAGCAGAATATTTTGAAGGCCTATATGAAGAAGTTGATGGCCCTGAAGGTTTTAGACATGCTGCAAGAATACAACTCAAAAAAGGTGCCGAATTAATAAAAGTGATGGCTACCGGAGCGATAATGAATCCAGGTAGTGTACCTGGTGCTGTTCAGGCTGACGAAGATGAGATAAGAGCTGTTGTTAAAGAGGCTAGAAAATTAAATAAACGTGTTGCAGCCCACGCCCATGCTGCTGAAGGTATTAAAAATGCGGTTAAGGCTGGAGTTAATACAATAGAGCACGGTACCTTTGCTGATGAAGAAGCCCATGACTTAATGTTAAGTGAAGATGTATATTTAATACCGACATTGTCACCGGGGTATTATATGGATAAATATGGCTCGGCGGGTGGAATTGCTCCTCATATGTTAAAGATGATTAAAAAAAGAAGACAAACACGCATTGAGGCTTTGCAAAGAGCTATAGAAAAAGGCGTAAAAGTGGCCTGCGGTTCTGATGCTGGTACACCTTATAACTATCACAAAAATAATAACATTGAAGCGCGTCTTTTTGTAAGGTTAGGGCTTATGACTAGCGCTGAGGCGTTAACTGCTAATACAAAGTATTCTGCTGATGCCTGTGGGTTACTTGACGAAATAGGAACAATCAAAGAAGGGAAAAGGGCAGATATCATAGTTGTTAAGGGAAATCCAGTAAAAGATATTCAGTTACTAGCAGATGAGAATAATGTTCAGGTGGTTATTAAAGAAGGTGAAATTGTTAAGAATTTGATTTAAAAAATTGAAATCAAGCTGAAAATTTGATATATATTTATGGGGACCCATTAATATTTACAAGTATAAGGAAGGAAGGGGGAAGCTATCTTGGCTACAAAAGAATTTCAGGCGGAGACGAAAAGGCTATTGGATATAGTGATTAACTCGATTTATTCAAATAAAGAGATTTTTCTGAGAGAGTTAATTTCTAACTCTAGTGATGCAATTGACAAGTTATATTATAAGTCTTTGGCAGATGATACGGTAACTTTTAACAAAGACGATTATTACATTAAGATAACTTCGGATAAAGAGAATAGACTTCTTAAAGTCTCTGATACAGGAATTGGTATGACAAAAGAAGAACTAGAAGATAATCTGGGGGTTATTGCTAGGAGTGGTTCTCTTGACTTTAAGCAGGATATAGAAGTAAAAGACGGGCATGATATAATCGGTCAGTTTGGAGTTGGATTTTATTCTGCATTTATGGTAGCTGATGCAGTTACTATTATAAGTAAGGCCTATGGAAGTGATGAAGCTTATAAATGGGAATCTACTGGTGTTGAAGGTTATACCATTACCCCCTGTGAAAAGGATTCAGTTGGTACAGATGTTATCTTAAAACTTAAAGAAAGTAGTGAAGATAATGATTATGATCAATTCCTTGATGAACACAGGATAAAATCTATTGTTAAGAAGTATTCTGATTTTATTAGATACCCTATCAAAATGGATATGCCAAAAACCAAACCTAAAGAGGAAAACGAAGAGGAATATGAAGAGTATATAGAGGAAGAAACAGTTAACAGCATGGTTCCTATCTGGGATAGGAATAAGAACGAGCTGACAGAGGAAGATTACAATAACTTTTATAGAGAAAGGCACTACGGATTTGATAACCCTATAAAGCACATTCATATTAACGCTGAAGGAACAGTGAGCTTTAAGGCTGTCTTATTCATCCCAGAAAAGCCTCCATTTGATTTTTATACCACAGAATATGAAAAGGGGCTAGAGCTTTACTCTAACGGTGTTTTGATCATGAACAAATGCCCTGAACTTTTGCCTGATTATTTTAGCTTTGTAAAAGGTGTAGTGGATTCAGAGGATGTGTCTCTAAATATTTCAAGAGAAATGTTACAGCAAGATCGCCAACTTCAATTAATTGCAAAGAATATCAAAAACAAAATTAAAAAAGAATTAAAAACACTGATGGATAATGACCGAGAAAAATACGAAACGTTTTTTAGTTCCTTTGGAAGACAACTAAAATTTGGAATACAAAGTGATTTTGGACAAAACAAAGAAGACTTAGAGGATTTACTTTTATTTTATTCCTCAAAAGAGAATAAAATGGTTTCCCTTGATGAGTATTTGTCGAGAATGAGTGAAGATCAGGAGTATATCTACTATGCTACAGGAGAATCCGTAGATAGGATAGATAAACTTCCACAAACTGAATTTGTAAAAGATAAAGGTTATGAAATACTCTATCTAACTGAAGATGTAGACGAGTTTGCTATTAAGATGATGGGCACATACCAGGACAAAGAATTTAAGTCGGTTTCAAGTAAAGATCTTGGTATAGATTCAGAGGAAGAAGAATCTAAAGAAGAAACCGAAAAAGAACATAAAGAAATGTTTGATAAAATGAACGAAATCCTATCAGATAAAATAAAAGCTGTAAGAGCATCTGAACGACTAAAAAACCATCCGGTTTGTTTAGCAAACGAAGGTGAAATATCAATCGAGATGGAAAAAATACTAAAGTCCATGCCTAATAACCAAAACGTAGAGGCAGAAAAGGTCTTAGAGATCAATGTTAATCATGAAGTTTTTGATTCTCTAAAAGAAGCTTATGAACAGGATGAAGATAAATTTAAGCTTTATACCGATCTATTATACAATCAAGCCTGTCTAATAGAGGGATTACCTGTAGAAGATCCAGTAGAGTATACAAATAACATATGTAAGATAATGAAATGATTTTATGAGAAAAAATAATTTCAAAATACCGGGGGATATGCCTCGGTATTTTTTTGTGGTTTTAAAGGTTTGTCACTAAAAGGGGTTAAAATATGTCGAAAAGTCATCTGGTAACATAGATTAATTTAACCGTGAAGGTGGAGGTGAAGTGTCATGGCAAAAACACCAGATGAACTAAAGAAATTAGAGAATAATATAATAGAATTACGTACCGAATTGGAAAATACTAAAGAGTTAGTAAAAAAGCATAATGAGATTAGAAAAGATATGATGGAATTATTCGAGAGATTAAAAGCAATTGAAATACGAGAAGAAGAAAAAGAAAAACAAATAAGTTCTAGTAGAGCAGAAACATCAATCAAGCAGGAATGGTTTGCTGTAATTATATCAAGTGTTGCGGTGCTTATAACATTAGTTAATGTAATTTGGGGATAAGCAAACATTCATAACAACAATAGATTCTATAATAGCTTTTGAAATTTTTATAAAAATAGGCCTGATTTATCTAGGTCTATTTTTAATATTCTGCGCCATGCATTGAGGGAGTATAGAGACTACAACAGGGATTGTATATAATCCTGGCTATACATTTGTGCCAAAAGGGTGTAGAATAGGATGAGCACAGTCTTATTTTTAAGTACAAAAAAGGAGTAGATTATTTATGGAATTACCTTCGCTAAACATTGGAGAACTACAGGCTAAAGTACCAATAATTCAAGGGGCGATGGGGATTGGGGTTTCGTTATCAAATTTGGCAGCAGCAGTAGCAAATGAAGGAGGAGTAGGGGTTATATCAGGGGTCCAGATAGGCTTTGATGAGCCAGATTTTAAAGAAAATACTGAAAGTGCCAATGTTAGGGCATTAAAAAATCATATAAAAAAGGCAAAACAATTGAGTCATGACGGACTTCTAGGTGTAAACTTGATGACTGTCATAAGTAATTACAAAGAAATGGCAAAAGCAGCTGTTGAGGAGAAAATAGATTTAATCTTTTCAGGTGCGGGGTTACCAAAAAATTTACCTGAAATGGTAAAGGGGTCGAAAACCAAAATATCCCCTATAGTCTCATCTGGTAAGGCAGCTTCTTTAATAGCCAAAATTTGGGACAAAAAGTACGATTATACACCGGACATGGTTGTTGTTGAAGGTCCTAAAGCAGGAGGACATTTGGGATTTCATGTGGATCAATTACAACAAAATCATATGCCAAGCCTGGACAAAATAGTTATGGAAGTTATTGAAGTGCTAAAACCATATGCCAAAAAGTATAACAAATCTATTCCAGTAATTGCAGCTGGCGGGGTTTTTACTGGGCATGACATTTCTAGAGCTATTGAGATGGGGGCAAGTGGAGTACAGATGGGTACAAGATTCGTTGCGACAGAAGAGTGTGATGCTAACTTAAAGTTCAAAGAAGCATATATAAATTCCGTCCAAAACAGTATACAGCTGATAAAAAGTCCTGTAGGTCTGCCAGGAAGAGCGATTAATAATAATTTTATTAAAAAACTAGAAACAGAAAAAGTACCAATAAAAAACTGTTACAATTGCTTGAAAGCTTGTAAACCAAAAGAAGCTGATTACTGTATATCAAATGCGTTGATAGATTCAGTTCAAGGCAACGTAGATGATGGTTTGATATTTGCTGGTAGTAATGCTTATAGGATAAATAAGATGACTACCGTCAAGGAATTGATGTCAGAGCTAGCTGCTGAAGCAGCAGTACCGAATGAAATTAGATCTGCTACGTACTGAAAGCATAAGTATATTGCTTTTGATTTGATCTAATAGCATTTATTTCAAAAAAGTAGTGTATCCTCATATAGTAGTATTAGGGGCTGACCTAAGAAAGATATTTTAGTACAGCCCCTCGTTAGTTAATATTACTAGATATTGCTTTTAACTTGGAGGTGGTTTTGGCAGTGGATTTTGTGGGTTGTTCTTTAGGTATGGATATGTCTTGCCTTCTTTGATACCCCATATATCACTAAAGCCCCACCCTATAAATGTTTCCTGTTTTAGCATTTCCGAAGTTTCTTTGCCCTCTCCGTTAGTGCCGTCTATCTTACCTGAAGTACCTTTGTCCCAGTAGCTGTTTATGATTGTTGGATCATCGCCGCTACCTCCAATTAGACCGCCGGGACCTATCACACGACCTGTACTATAACTATTTTTGACAACGAAATTACTGTTATCCCCTACAAGTCCTCCGGCAGCAATAGTCCAAGCACCACCTCCAGTTACAGAACCTGTGTTGTAGCTATCTTCTATTCTACCCTCGTTACGTCCTGATAGGCCTCCAAGAAAGGTATCACCTGTTAATGCCCCGGTGTTATAACATTCTTTGATAGTACCGTTATTGTCACCAACTAGTCCTCCCACATGTCTAATATGACCTGTCACAGCACCAGTGTTGTAACTTTTTTTAATAACTCCGTCGTTTGCGCCAACTAGCCCTCCTATGTAACCAGGATCACGATTACTTGTATAAGTGGTTTCTACATAGTTTGCACTATAGCTGTGTTTGACTGATCCAGTGTTTTGTCCAGCTAGGCTTCCTACGTACTGCCAGCCCTTTATGTCGATGTTTTCTAATCCAATATTTTCAATTACTGCATCTGCGGATGTTGAGGCAAATAAACCTATATAATTATCCTTCGGAAAATCAATTGTGCCATTATGAATTTTGTATCCTCTTCCATCAAAGGTCCCGCTAAACTCTGTAAAACCATTCCCACTTTCATATCCAATGGGTTCAAAATTTATTTGGTTTAGGTCGATATCGTTTACCAGGAAATAGTTTTTGTGATATCCTCCCCTGTACTGGCGTTGATAGCTTGTGCCATAGCCGAAAGTGTTTTCACTGTAGCTTTCAATTTGTTTTAGCTCATCTGCGGTGGCGATGGGGATTAATTCTACATCAAAGCCAACTTTTACAATCAGGTCTGAGTCGAGCTCTTTAATGGTTAAAACATCCCCTATTTCATCGCTTACTTCATCATTTATAGTCCAGTGGGCGGCTTGAAGTCCGGCATCAGGAGATGCAGTGAAAATAATAGTGCTGCCTTCTGCTATAACATCGCCAGAATTAATTGTTGTACCGTTTATGCTAGCTTCTATTAAACCTCCTTCACCTTCAGTATCAAAGTTCACCTTATGGACGGGAATTACAACAATATCCTGAGCTGTGGTTCTGTCACTTTCTGGGTGGGTGATGATTAATTCTTTTATTCCCCTAATAAGTGGTGTGCCATCAGCCAAATCCGTTGCTATACCTTTTGTGTCAAACTCCCAAAACTCAACCACCTCTGTACTGTCATCAGTCTTGTTTAAAATTACTGTTAGGCCATCTAACTGAAGATTTTCTCCTTCAATGTAGACAGTTTTGTTTGGAGGAGAGGAAATTACTATATTTTTCACAATTACTTCTTTATACTCGGCGGTGATTATCATATCTTGGGTAATGTTAGTTAAGTCAGAAGGTTCCCACCTATAAAACACATACCCTTTTCGATTAGGTAGAGGTGGTGGAATAGCATTATCTCCATGTTTTACCTTTTTTGCTTTGAGTTCTGTATTATCATAATCTTTAAAGACAACAGTGTATTCCTGTCTAACGAAGTTTGCTGTTATGTGTTTAGTTTCATCCATTGTAACTATTACTTCTAACTCATCACTTTCCAAATCACCCTGCCAGCCGTCAAACTTCCAACCTTTTAGAGGGGTAGCCAAAAGCGCTATCTCTTCACCATTTTTATAGGTATGTAATATTCCCGCTTCTAGGTTGGCTTGGCCTTGTCCGTTAATTGTTAGAACCAGATCATAATACTGATGATTAATAACTTTTTCTAAATCTATCTCTACATAAATATCTTTGTCAAGGTTTTCATGAGTTTCAAAAAATTTGCTATAATCCTCTGCAACAGCTTTTATCGTGTAAGTACCAGGGTTTAACCCTGATACATAATAAGTTCCATCTTCCTTTGTTATTGTTTCGATATTAGACCCATTAGCATTTTCAATGTAGATGAGGGCACCTTGAATGCCATTGCTTGTTTTCTGATCTACAACTTTTCCACTAATGCTTAAAGTGATTGGCACGTATTCCTCTTTTTCTTCTTCTTCAACTTCTTCTTCTGTCTCTTGAACTGTTTCTTGGAAAATTGCCGTTATTGTTACAGGCTTATCTGGCATTTCAAAAGTCGAAGCTAGTGAAAAATTATCACTAAAAAAGACACCGTCAGAATTCCACTTTGAAAACTCAAAGCCTTCTTTGGGTTTTGCTTTAATTGTTACTAGCTCGCTTTCTTCAAATAATCCAGGACCTTTGACTATTAAGCCTGTTTGTTCCGGGAAGGTCTGTCCATTTACTGAATACAAAAATGTGCCTATGACATTATCACTTCTATAGTCGTTACCATTTCCAGTTATTATCACATTTCTCCCAACGCTTGAATTGTTAATTTTGTTATTACTTCCCTGTAAAGTTAGGTCATTTTGAATAACGGTGTCCTTAACTGTACCGTTATTTCCGGCTAAGATTACATTACCGCCTGGACTATTGGAATTAACACTAATATTTTCCATCGTGTTGCCGGTGCCATTATCCCTTAAGTTGCCTAAAACGTTTAAGTTTTTTATGGTGATGTCATCTGCTTCTATTGTAAAATCACCGTTAAGTATTTTGCCATTTCCTTCAACAGTCTGAGAACTAACAGATACTGTAAAGTCATCATTGCCTATATCTTCTTTAAAGCTTATAATCTTGACATCAATGTCATTTAAAGCATTCTTTAGTGAATTTTTATCTTTTACTTCTGTTATTTTGGCAATGTAAGGGTTATGTTTCCTGGCAGTTCTTTTGTTCCTAATAGACCTTGGTTTTTCTTCAGATATTACAGTACCGACAGGAATTTTCAAAGAGGAACAGCTATGATAATAATTGAAGAAATGATTTAACTGGGAAGGAACTAACGAACTTATAAATGAATAGGGGATAAAAGAATAACGGTACCCTAAAGAGCCCATTATGTAAGGGGTTAAAGAAGGAAAACTTTTATTGATGGTTTCATTGCTGCCATCTTCTAAAGTCTCAATAGAAGACGGTGCCGAAAGCACTGATGAAAAACTAAAAATTATGGTTATAACTATGATTTTTAAAGCAAACATTACTTTTCTAGATTTTACTATGTTCACCTATGCCTCATCTTCCTTTCTGTTTTTTCTGTCCAACTTCCTATAAAATACACCCCCTATCATTTTCATAGTAACTAGCCGCATAAGTGACATTGCTCACAATTTTCTGCCTTTAATACATAAGGCCGGATGCTCAAAGTCACTTTAAATATTATATAATGTTTTGAAGTAGTTTGGCAATATGGTTTTAGAAAGTTAATTGGAGTGACCACTCTAATATTGCTTCTTTAAACTCTTCAGAATTATAACAACAATATTATTGTAGGGCTTGATTACCACTTTCTCTTCATGATGCTTTAAAGTCACATCAAACATGGACTTCACCAAATAAAATAGAAAACTAGATTTTGTACTATATTCACTTAAAGAAGGGTCTTTTAAATGTCTTTTATTCGGCAAAAAGGTTAAAAACTGACACAATATTACGACTGCAGTTCTACTATATCTCGATCCTCTAAGACATGGTCCTTAGCCACTGCCTGTCCATCGAACCGGGCAGAACCCCAGACCAGAGCACTTTTTAATTTTTGAGGAATATCCTTGTGTATTGCTTCAGCAAAATCCAAAACGGTGCTTCCTTTTCTCAGTATGAAGGGGTTATCCCTATCGGCTGGTTTGCCGGCAGGCTTACCATAAACCCTGATGACTTGCAGAATCCTGAAAAGCTCTTCTTTTAGTTCCTCAAGCCCTTCCCCGCTAGCAGAAGCTTCAAGAATTCTTAAGTCAGGCTTGTAGTCCCTTAATAGCTCTAAGTTTTCCTTAGCTTGTTCAAGGTCTGTTTTCATAGCTAGCACAAGGAAAGGAATAGGAGCAACTATTTCACCTTCCTTGGATAAATCAATAATACTTTTGTCTAGAAGTAACTCCAGGGATCCATCTATTTGTTCTAGGCAATCGTCTGAAGAGGCATCAATTACGATTAAAATCGCATCGGCACTTCTAATTGTATTAACTAGTTCTGAAGGAGTACTTCCTAGCATGATAGGTGGTGTATCTACCAATTGAACCCATGTATCTTCGTAGGGCATCATACCGGCAATAGGAAGAGAGGTAGTATATGGATAGTCGGCAATCTCAGCTTTCGCTCGGGTCAAAGATGTGATAAGAGATGACTTTCCAGTATTAGGATATCCAACTAAAACAACCTGCCCGGCCCCTTGTTTATCAATTTTAAAAGGATTATAAGTACTTTTAGAGGACTTCTTTTTCTTTTCTTCATCTTCCCGGAGGCGAGATATCCTCTTTTTTATATCAGCTTGAAGTTTTTCTGTGCCCTTGTGCTTGGGGATCTCTTTTAACATCTTTTGAAGGGCTTCCATTTTATCTTCAGGTGTACTTGCCTTTCGGTATTTTTCTTCAGCTTCTTTATACTGGGGTGTAAGATTAGCAGACATTTTAAATTCCCCCTGAGAAAATAAAAATACTTTATAATAAATTCTATAAAAGTAGACTCAGTAAATCAAGAAAACTCAATAGTATTATAAAAAAGGTTTTGAGGGATAAAAGATGTTTATACCAGTGCATAGAAATGTAAATAAATTAATAATTTTAATATATATTGATTTAAAATATTTTAAATGTTTATGTAAATTATATCAGAATAATAAATGAGGGGAGACTTGATTATGAGAAAGTTGGTCAGCTTTGAAGATTTTCTAGAGGAAGCTTCAGAACTTCCCCCTTTAAAGACGGCCTTGTTGGCTCCTGAAAATGAAGAGGTAGTGACAGGGGTGAAAAGAGCAGTTTTGAATAAAATTATCGAACCGGTTTTTATTGGTAACAAAGACAAAATACAATTAGCTGCCCAAAAAATAAACTTTGATATTAGTAAATTTAAAATTCATGAAATAGAAGAAAGAATGGAAATAGCAAGAAAAGGTATAGAACTTTATTATAAAGGTGAAGTTTCCCTGGCTTGTAAAGGGCAAATTCCTACAGCGTACATTTATAAAGCAATAATCAGAAAAGAAAAAGAGCTTCAATTAAATAATCGGATTGCAGTTTATTCTGTCTGGGATTTAAAAAATCCAGAACAGCTTGTATTGTTAACAGATACAGGGGTAAATATTTATCCTGATTGGCAGGCAAAAACAGAAGTATTAAAAAAAGCTGTAAATTTTATGAAGTCACTAGGTTATAAAGATTTAAAAGTTCTTGCATTAAGCGCTGCCAGGGAAATAAATAAAGAGGTTAGCTCGATGAATGATATCGAAAAAATTAAAGAAGTTTTCGATAGAGAACAGGTTCCTTGTCGATTTAAACATGGTAAAAATTTGCAACCCTTCTTAGATACTACTTCACAAGATAGTTTTCCGGATATCATTTTAGTACCAAATTTAGAAACTGGAAATATAACAGTTAAGCTTGATTTTCTTTTGGATATTGAAAGATATTCTGCAGTAATTTCTTCTAAAGGGCCTGTTATAGTGCCTTCTCGCTCTGATAATGCCGAAAAAATATACAGGCAGCTTGGTTTTGGAGCAGTGATTTCTAATCGGCTCCACCGTCAGCAGGAATCAAGTAAAAGGAGTGAAGTATATTGAGAGCAATAAGTAGCTTTTCTGAGATGATCAAATCTGCCCCAAGAAAAAGAATTATAGCTGCCCCCGAGCCAGGTGAAAAACTAGATAAAGTTTTTGCTGAAATGGATAAAGATGGTTTTAATATTGATTGCCAAAAAGATGTCGATTCAGAAGAAGCGGTAAAAAATGCTTTTATCAAAATGAATAATAGAGAAGGAGACATATTAGTGCAGGGAGATATTTCCCTGGAGCTATTCTGGACATTGATGCAAAAGGAAGGGCTGATCACAGAAAAAACAAGCTATGTTTCGATCTTAGAAAGTAAAAAGCTTAAGAAGCTTCTCATGGTTACTGATTCGTATGTTAATGAAAATCCAGACTTAAAGAAAAAAATTAATATTCTTGATGAAGTTTTAGCCTTTGCAAAAAATCTTGGCCTTGATAGCCCAAAGGTAGCGGCTCTCTCGGCAATAGAAAGTGTGAACCCCGCAATACTTTCAACAATAGAAGGTGCTGCACTTTCCAAAATGGCGGACAGAAAACAGCTTAATGGAGATATAGAAGGACCACTCGATATTGATACTGCCCTGTCTAGTGAAGCGGCTAAAAGAAAAGGAATAGAATCTCATGTTCCTGGAGAAGTTGATATATTTCTCACCCCTGATATTGAGGCAGGCTATGCTCTGTCTCAGTTTATGAGTTTTCTAGGCAAAATGCCCATTATTGGAGTTTTGCTCGGGACACCTTATCCAATTGTGATTCATCCATCTTTTGTTCCGATTAAATACAAAAAAGCAGAAATATGTGCCGCAGCTTTTAATTTATAGCCATTAGTTAATTAATTATTTAGTTCTTGGTAGAGATGACAATTTCATACCTTACAAATATCTATCTCATTCTCAGAATATTCTTTATGTTTTTTAATTAATCTTCTAACTCTGCACCCGGTTTTGATAACCTAACTGACTTATCAAATTCATCAAGGATCTCTTCAGAAGGTTCTTTATCAATTAAGCTAAAGATTATAATAGCTATAAATGAAAGGATAAATCCAGGCACAATTTCATAAAGTCCCAGTGGTGTTCCGATAATATCCCACAATATAACGGTTAGACCACCAACAATTATACCAGCTAACGCGCCATTTCTAGTAGTTCTTCTCCAAAATAAAGACATAATAATTAAAGGACCAAAAGTAGCTCCAAAACCAGCCCATGCATAAGCCACAAGCTCTAATACCTGCCCTTCAACCCAAGCTAAAGCATATGCTATTATAGTTATTATTAATACGCAAATTCTTCCTCCCCAAATCAGTTCTTTTTCACTTGCTTCTTTTCTTAAAAATCTTCTATAGAAGTCCTGAATTAAAGCACTAGATGAAACTAATAACTGAGAATCTACTGTACTCATTATTGCAGCCAATACTGCAGCTAGTAAAATACCTGCAATTAATGGATGAAAAATCAACTGTACAAGTTCAAGAAAGACCCACTCTGAATCGGGAAGGGGATTGTCCATACCAAAGACACCAATACCCATAAATCCTACCATTGAAGCTCCAAGTAAAGTTAAAACCACCCATACTATAGCAATTAAACGGGAACTTTTAATATCTCTAAGAGAGCTAATTGCCATAAAACGAGCTAATATATGAGGTTGGCCAAAATAACCTAGCCCCCATGCTAGAGCCGAAATTATACCTATAAAGCCTATGGCTCCGGTAGAATCCCAAAATACACCTTCTGAAAAGTTATAACTAACTCCTCTTGTAATGTCTAGTAAATCAATATTAATACTACCAACTTGTGTTAAAACACCCTCGAAACCTCCAAGATGGTTAATAACACCTATTGGGGTAATTACTAACGCTAAAAACATTAAACTTCCATTGACAAAATCAAGCCATGTAACTGCGATAAAGCCGCCGATTGCAGTATAGATTAGAATAACAATTGTACCTATAGTTAAAGCTACTAAGTATTCAACTCCTAAAAAGGATTCAAATAACTTTCCTCCTGCAACTAAACCAGAGGCGGTATAAAAACAGAAGAACACTACAATAAAAATGGCCGAAACTATTCTTAACACTTCACTATTATCTCTAAATCTATTTGAGAAAAATTCGGATAATGTAAGGGAATTTCCAGAAAGCTCTGTATAAACACGAAGCTTTTTGGCTATATACTGCCAGTTGAACATTGTTCCTGTAGCAAGTCCAATACACATCCATATACTCCATTGTCCCATGCCTGAGGCATAAGCAGCGCCTGGTAGACCTAAAAGAAGCCAGCCACTCATGTCACTAGCCTGTGCTGATAAAGCAGCGACCCATTTATTAAGTCCTCGACCTGCTAATACATAGTCATCAAGAGTATGAGTCTTTTTATAAGTTATGATACCGACAACAATCATGAATATTAAATATGCCAAAAAAGTAAAAACAATAGAATTCACTGCTCATGCCTCCTTTCTATAAAATAACTGATGATTGCCCAAACTATTAATAACGGCATGGGAACCAACAACCAAAACCAAGTTGCCGTAGTTAAGGTGTATTCCATCAAACCACTCCTTTTTTTGATTTGTAATTATTATCACAAGACATTAAGACACAAGCTAATTTTACTTTGGTAACCAACAAAATGTCAATTAATAATGATAAAAAAGTAATGGGCTTCGTAATGTTTAAAAAAACAGTTAAATCACCCATAAGGGTGATATTTTTTTTAGTAACCAATGCTACGATGAGAGAAAGTGATTTCAGTTAAACTGAAAAGAGGGTGGGGAAAATGCTATGGCAAAGGAGCCGTAAGAAAATACTAATGGCAGCAGGTCTAATGGTAATATTTTTTACCCTATTAGCAATAATTATATTGCCAGGATTTGGAGATAGAACCAGAATAGATGAGATATATCCTTTAGAAGGGCCGGTGGGAACCACAGTTACTGTTACAGGCAGGAACTTTGGTGATTCACCTGAGTCAAACATCGTATTATTTGGTGATACCGAAGCACGCACGCTATCGTGGAGTGATACGAAAATTCGTGCCAAGGTGCCCCGAGATGCACAAAGCGGCCTGGTAACAGTAATAAAAGATGAAGAACATATTTCGGGGGAAACTTTCAACATACTGGCGGTAGAGGTGGAACCCCTGGGAGAAAAAGCTATTATCCCTACCGATGATTACCAGGAATTGCTCCAGGAAGAGATAGGAGTATTTTTGCCGTCGGGTTTTACGGAGGAAGAACTCCATCTTAAAATCGGTCGAGTAGCCAACGCACCGGGTTATGATGAAGAAATGTATGCAAAAACACCCGTATACCAGATCACCATGGGTGAAAAGAGACAATTCGACGACCACATAATGATCCGGTTGCCTTTGGACGAGGAAATGGCTGGAAATGGCCCCGTGAGGTTAACTTACTGGAATGAAGATACCTTGGAATGGACCCCCCTGCCCACTGAAGTGGATGAAGAAGAGGGCTTTGTTTACGGTTATACTGATCACCTGAGCTTATTTAGAACCACTTACATGATTAGAGGGTATTGGTTTGTTGCAAGCAATCATTTTATGGTGGGTGTTGACCCGAATGATGCCATTGACCTTAAAGATGGGAGCATGGACAGCTTGCAAGATCTTGCAAGAGAAACAGGAAAACTGCTTGATCAGCAGTAC
This sequence comes from Natranaerofaba carboxydovora, assembly GCF_022539405.1. NCBI lineage: Bacteria > Bacillati > Bacillota > Clostridia > Natranaerobiales > Natranaerofabaceae > Natranaerofaba > Natranaerofaba carboxydovora. Next base: position 45,780 of record NZ_CP054394.1, read on the forward strand.
CTAAGATACAAAGATGAACTCGGGGAGGATTACTCACCGGATTACTTTTATGGCGAGCGGAGCTGGTGGGACCGGGCTACTGGTGGTAAGACTGATACGAGGCCCATTGTTTGGCTTTTGTCTAACTATAATGAGGATGGGGCCGAATATAGCTGGAAGACAAGGCGCATCTATTTGCCCACCCAATATACTCACTACGAGGAGCTTGCGACTACGATTGGGCACGAACTGTTTCATGCATTTCAGCACGATGGACGCAATAGAAGTAAAAGGTTAACGATTGCAGAGATGGCCGGGGAAAGGCGCTGGCTTATGGAAGCTACTGCTGAATATGCTGCTCACTATGTGGCCACTGATATAGGGTTAGACAAACTTCATCGACATGCAAGGCCGTATTACCATTTAGAATATTTTAGCAACCGGGGCCAAGGACATGAATATGCTATGGCTGCTTTTATTCACTTTTTGGTAATAGAAAAAGGAGCAGATTTTGGTGCCATGTGGCGTGAGATCGTTGATAACAGACCCATGCTACAAAAAGCTTTTCAAGATTATACCCTTAGAGTATCAGGTGGTATTACTGTCACCCTTTACCGGGAGTTCTGGCATCATGTACTGACAAACAGTAATATGCCGGATGTAGATCATATGCGAGATCTCAGTGCGCCTATGGCTTTGATCCCTGCAGACGATGAAAATCTTTCTGTCAATAGATCCATGCGTATTAGGCGGGACTATTCTATGGATTTACTTTGGTTTAATCCGGTTACCCTTAATTATGATGATGACGGCAAAGCACTGATAAACATAGAGCCGGCAAACCAAATACCAGAAGGTGTAAGGATAGATGCATTTAAGCTTAGTGACTTTGCATATTATACGGATGATGATGGCAATCCTTTTACTACCTACAAAAGAGTGCAAGGGGGAAAAGAACCGCATGGTTCAATGTTTGATGATACAGTAAGGGAAGCAGCACGAATGGAAGGTAGCCCATACTTGCAGTTTGAGATGGACGAAGAAGCTGATGAGATACTGGTTATTACCGCATACGGTTCTCGAGGTGGATCCTCCTTTGATATTAAAATAAGCCAGATGGTACTGGGGCTAGCTCCCCACGAACTGACAGAAGTAGACCCGGAAGAAGAATATGAATTCACCGCCACCATAAAAAATGTCCCTGGTGGTATCTCCGATATTACTTTTAGATGGAAACTTGAAAACGGAGAAACCATAAGCGTGGAAGAGTACAGCAACGACAAGGATCAGATAAGTGACACTATAGAATTTAGCTTTGAATATACTATGGGCCCCACAGAGAAACAAAACTTGGAAGTAGAGGTGCTTAACTCACAAACCGGAGAAGTTATTAAAACAGGTACTGTAATTCTAGAAGAAGATCCTGAAGTTATTATTTTGGGAGACAGAAAATACCAGATTCCTTTGCGCAGTGCTGGGGATGAAGACGAAGAGAGCTTTGAATATGAACATAATTTTGAGGCCATAGTAGAGCCCGGAGATGGAGAGGTGTATCTATTTGACTGGGATTTCGATGATGGTAATGTATACCAAGAAAGAGGAGAAAACTCTCGTTACACTCATACCTACAGGGATATAACAGAAGAAGATGTATTTAACCCCAAGGTTAGCATCACGCCGGTCAAAGAAGGAAAACTAGCAAGAGAAACTGTATCTGAAGATAGTATTCGTATCGAATTTAGCACAGAACCGGAAGGCCTAGAAGGGGATTTCTCTGGCTATCTTGTTATAGAAGAAGCAGACAAAATTAGGGAGTATGCTATCGACTTGTTTACTCCGTTTGGTGTTATAATTGCTCGAGCTTTTGGGAGTGATATCAGCAGGGAAGAGGTTCGTGATATTGTGGCCGATTCCATTGAAGAAACCGGTATAAATCGACAGATTGGTTTGTCCATCAATATAGAACTTCAGGAAGACGGCAACTACCTAGTGCGCGGTTATATACAGGGAGAGGAAGGATGGGTAGAGTACTCAAATATTGGTGTTTATGAGAATGAGGTACTTTCTTTTAACCTGGATGATGAAGACGGTAGCACGCTCAAAATGGAAGGTAGATTAATAGACGAAAATCATATAGAAGGGACTCTAAGTATTGATGCCTGGAGTTTCTGGGGTTTGTGGAGTTTTCTAGATAATGCAGCTAGCGGTAGCTGGTGGGTGGAAAGAGAGTAATGAGTGTTTTTGTGGCAGTTGCAACCTTATTATCCGTTCCTTTTATGGTCATCAACCTTTTTATTGCTGCGATGGCTATAAGCTAAAAACAATCCAAACAGCAAAAATGATATTGATTTGTGTGTTGTAGTAGATGTTGACACAAAAGAGTTTTTGTTAAAAGAGTTTGAAAAGCCTTAGAGGGCATTAAGAAAATACAAAAATAAAGACCTAAGACAAAAAGAAAATGGTGCCTGGGCAAGTGCGGTGAAAGAAAAACATGAAAATAGCTGATGCAAATATAATTTTGAGACCCTCTTAGAATCTTAAACATAAAACATTGTTTTAGAAATTATTAATAACCAGCCTTGTAAAGGTTAACTTTATATAGGCTGGTTATTTTATGTTCAGTTACAAAATCATCAAAGTAATTAGGATAATCAACTTGTGGAGCAATTCGATCAAATAGCAAAAAAGTTATGATTCCGTTACTATAGCCCTTAATAGAATTTATCTCCAAGTATTTGTCCATACATCTTTTGGGGAATTTTCATTGACACTAACATACTGATTGAAACAAAAACCATGGTCAAATCTTTGTCGTGGTATTTACAGCGCTAGGTGACGCATGATTAATGATATTGCAACATTAGTGATATTTCATTAGTTGATATTTCATTTTTTTCCTAAATTAAGAAGGAAATTAAAATGACAGAACGAAAGTAAGCTAGTATGATTAATTGTAATAATAACTTCTTTTATATTAAAAAATGCAGTAGTGCAAACGTAGAAGTGCTCGGAACTAATCCTGTTAACGAAAAAGGAGCTACTATGGCTAAGAAAGTAGGTATGGTATTTCAGGCCGGGTTAATATGTATTTTATTAATAAAAAAATAGCTAAAAGTGATTGACTAAAAGGAGGTGGTTTCAATGTTCTCAAGCTGCGAAAATAATAATTCTTGCCGGGGCCAATTTATGCTTGATTCTTTAAGCGCTATGGTATGTCTTCTGGATAAAAATAAAAATATTATCGGGTTTAATAAAGCTTGGTCTGAATTTTTTAAGGGAATTGGAGAAAGTATAAGTGAAGGCGATAATAGCTATAATTATTTGGACATTTGCTTAAATAACAAACTTATGGGAGAAGAGACAGTTCAAAAAATTAAAATGGGAATTGAAGCTGTGGTTAATGAAGAACAAGATTTTTTTGAATGTGAATTTACTTATGAGTTTGATAAGGAACGTTGGTTTGTAGCCAGGGTAACACCATACCTTGCTCCTAAAGAGGGGTCTTACGGTAGAGAAGTGGTAATAGCGCATGAAGAAATTAGTGACAAAAAGAAGACCAGCGAAAATCAAGCTAAAGCTGATGATTTTTTGGATAATGCAGTAGAGTTAATTACTTTTCAGGATAATGATTTGAATATAGTTTGGGCTAACCGTGCTGCTAGAGAAGCTTTTAAAGAAAAAACTGACGAATTGATTGGTAAAAAATGTTATGAAATTGCACAAGGAAGATCTACCCCATGTGAGGATTGTCCTGTTATACGGGCGATAAATTTAGGTCAACGCTGCACTGAAGAGAAAGTTACACCTGATGGACGATATTTTAGTATCATAGGCTCACCTGTAAAAAATGAAAATGGTGAAGTGATTGGCGCTGTAGAAACTGCACTAGAAATAACTGAAAAAAAACATTTAGAGATCAACTTAGAAGAGCGTAATAAAATTTTAGAAGGTATAGTAAACAGTGTTGATGATGGATTAACGGTGCAGTATCCTGATTTGACAAGGGAATTCTGGAACCCTGCTGCTTATAAAATTTTTGGTTTAACAGAAGACGATTCTGTTGAAGGTGAGAAATGCTACAAAGCTTTAGGTTATGAAAATGAATGTAAAATCTGTGCTAGTAAAGAAGTATTAAATACTGGTGAAGCTGCTGAAGTTGAGAAATATCATTCACACCTTGATCTTATATTGAAATGTAAAGCCCATCCTGTTTATGATAAGAAAGGAAATGTCATCAGGATAATTGAGCATTTGAAAGATATTACTGAGCAAAGGACATGGGAAAAAAAGTTAGAAGAATATCAAAATAGGCTTAAAGATTTAACTAAAGAATATGAAACAATTTTGGAGAATACTTCAGATGCCATTTTTTTCATTGAAGTGGAAGAAGGAATAGTGGATAATACTTTTAAGTTTTTAAGAAATAACGTACAGCATCAAAAATTAACAGGCCTTTCCATGGAAAAAATTAGGGGCAAAACTCCCTATGAGGTGTTGAATAAAAAAACTGCTGACTTTGTCATCTCAAATTATAAGCACTGCTGCCAAGTAAAAGAAACAATAGAATATGAGGAGACTCTTGACCTTCCCAACGGAAAGCGCACATATCATACATCTTTAACTCCGGTCCTCGAGAATGGAAAGGTAGTTAAAATTGTAGGATCCAGTAGGGATATAACCAGGCGAAAAGATATGGAACGAGCGTTAAAAGAAAGTGAAGAAAAGCTAAGAACTTATATTGAAGAAGCACCGGTAGGAATATTTGTTATCGATGAAAATGGCTATCATCTAGAAACTAACCCTGAAGGGTGCAGGTTAAGAGGGGCTTCAAGAGAGGAATTAAAGAAGTATAAAAACTTTGATTTCGTGCACCCGGATTATAAAGATAAAGCATTAACTAATTTCAAGAGAATAAAAGAAGAAGGTCGAATTCACGTGGAACTATTGGGTATTAAGTTTGATGGGACACCTATTTGGTTGAATATACTTGCCGTTAAATTGAGTGGCAACCGTATTATAGGTTTTGTGACTGATATTAGCAAGCAGAAAAACACTGAAGAAAGGCTCCGCCAAAGCGAGCAGTTTTTGGAAGGTATTTTGAACTCTATCCCCGATGTTATAGGCATTCAAAGACCAGACCATACTGTGGTCAGGTATAATGAAGCCGGATATGAATTTTTAGATATGTCCCATGAAGAAGTTTCGGGAAATAAATGCTATCAGCTTATTGGTAGAACAACTCAATGTAAACCCTGTGCGACAAGTAAAGCTCTTGAAACAAAAAATCTAGAGCAGGTAGAAAAATATATACCGGAATATGATACTTATCTTGAAACCCGGGCCAACCCTTTGTTAGATGAAAATGGGAATGTACACTATATAATAGAACAGCTTAGAGATATAACAGTTTATAAGAAGACTTTAAATGCTTTGAAAGAAAGTGAACAGAGGTTTAGATCCATTATAGAAGCGGCTAAAACTGTTTCTCTTATTGTTACAGATTTAAACTCCAATGTAGTAGAATTTAGTCCAGGTGCTGAAGAAATTTTTGGCTACAACAGGAATGAGATTATAGAAAAACATGTTGGGATGCTTCATACAGCCGAAGACATAAAGAAATTTCCTGCTTTAATTGAAAAGTTAATCAAATTTAAAGAAGGGTTTACCTTAGAAACTGAACTGGTAAAAAAATCAGGAAAAGTTTTTCCTGCCCTTTTTTCTTTGCAACCCCTTTTTGATTTTGAAGGAAATGTTAGCGGGACCCTTGGAATTACAGTGGATATTACAGAATTGAAAGAAACTGAGGAAAAGCTGCGCAAAAGTGAACAAAAGTTTAGAAGCTTTGTTGAAAAAGCATTTGACCTTATATTTACAGTTAATGAAAAGGGCGAAATAACTTATGTTTCACCGAACTGTAAAGAACTGCTTGGTTACGAGCCCGAAGAAGTTTTAGGAGGTAATTACTTAACAGGTATTCACCCGGAAGATTACGATAAAACAGTTCAACACTTTTATAATATTTTGAAGAAAAATTATATTGAGGAAGAAATTGAAGGGAGGATTTATCATAAGGATGGTGAATGGCGCTGGTTTGCCACCAGAGCCGCTGTTATAGATAGAAGTAAGGAAGAAACAGTTATTTTAGGGATTTCCAGAGATGTAACTGAGCGTAAACAGTTCGAAAGGGCACTAAGGAATAGTAATGAATTATTAAATGGTATTTTTGAAAGTATACAGGATGGCATGAGTGTTTTAAATCCTGATCTTACTATACGTCATACCAATTATATAATAAAAAGCTGGCATGAAAGTGAGCTGCCCCTGGAGGGTAAAAAGTGCTATCAAGCTTTTCATGGGCTTAGTAAACCGTGCAAAGATTGTCCCACTTTGCGATGCCTTGAAACCGGTGAAATGGAAAATGAAGAGCTTACTGTAAAAACTGAACACGGGGAAAAATGGATTGAACTTTATAGTTACCCTATGTTTGAAGGAGAGAACAATGAAGTCTCCGGTGTAGTTGAGTTCATTCGTGATATCACTCCAAGAAAATTATATGAGATAGAACTAGATAATCAGAAAAATCAGTTTGAAGCTTTATTTAAAAATACTTCTGATGCAGTAGCGCAGATAGACCATAACAATAGTATAGTAGACATTAATGAAAAATTTACTGAACTATTTGGTTATACTGTTGAAGAGGCAGCAGGAAAACAGTTAAGCGAATTAGTTTTAAAGAATAAAAATGAAAAAAACCTTCAGAAAGAAGTTTTATATGAAGGGAAAACTGCAGAAGATGAGGCCACCAGGTACAAAAAGGACGGAGAACCGGTAGAAGTAATAGTAAAAGGAGTACCTATATTTATTGATAATGAAGCTGTGGGTGGCTATGCGGTTTATACAGATATAACCCAGCGTAAAAAGGCGGAAGAAAGAATACGTTATCTAAGTTTTCATGATAGTTTGACTGGACTTTATAATAGGGCTTATTTAGAAAAAGAAATGGAAAGATTAGATACCAAGCGTCAGCTCCCTGTAAGTATTTTAATGGCTGATGTAAATGGCCTGAAATTGCTTAATGATACTTTTGGTCATGATGCAGGAGACGAACTTTTAATGAAATCTGCTGATATTTTGACTAAATCATGTAGGAAAGAAGATATAATAGCCCGCTGGGGTGGTGATGAGTTTGTTATTTTACTCCCCCAGACAAATGGAAGTGAAGCTGATGTGATAGCAGAAAGAATAAGGGAAGAAAGTAAAAACTATTACGTACACTCAGTACCGGTTAGAATAGCTGTTGGATGTTTTACCAAATATAATCCTAAAGAATCAATGGAAGAAGTGCTAAATGAAGCAGAAGACCGTATGTATAAAAATAAGCTTATGGAAAGAAGTAGTACCAGACAGGATATAGTATCAGCATTACTAAAGACCCTAAAGCAAAAAAGTAATGAGACTGAAGATCATTTAAAGAGAATGGGTGAATTAAGCTATGAATTTGGCCGGGCTATAGGATTATCTGAAGAAGATTTGGAAAGATTATACCTACTAGCGACTATGCATGATATTGGTAAAATAGTTATCTCGGAAGAAATACTAAAGAAGTCATCGTCACTTAATCAAGAAGAATGGACCTTGTTAAAAGAACACCCTAAAAAAGGAGAATATATTGCCCGGGCTTCTGAAAATTTAGTCCATATTGCTGATGAAATCGGAGCTCATCATGAAAGATGGGACGGCAAGGGTTATCCATGGGGATTAAAACAAAAAGAAATACCTTTGCTATCTAGAATTATTGCAATAATTGATACTTATGATGTGATGACTAATGGCACTTATTATAAAAATCCTGTGTCTAAAGAGGAAGCTTTAAAGGAGATAAAAAACTGTGCTGGAACCCAATTTGACCCTGAGTTGGTGGAGGAGTTTTTGAAAATAGTATGATCTCATAAAACAGTGTTTTAGAAATTTTTAATAACCAGCCTTTGTAAAGGTTAACTTTATTTAGGCTGGTTATTTTGTGTTATAACGGTGTATTATATTTTAAATAACAGTATAATGGTGCCGAAGGTGGGTATGATGGATATTTAATAAACTTTGAGTTTATCAGTGAATCTGAAAAGTTTATTTTATCTAAGAAAGCGAATTTTAGTTTGACTTGAAAAAAACAATTAGATACTGATATAATTATGTTACCTAAAAATGTAAATATGTGAGGTGCTTCTTTTGTCAATTAAAGAACGAACTAAAAAGGATATAGATAGATTAGTTAAAGGGATTAGAGAAAAATTTGGACCCCAGAAGATTATTCTGTTTGTCTGGACTTTGAAAGACCGGTAGATTTAATTTTATATACATCAGAAGAATGGGAAACTAATGTAAAAGATTCTGCTACTTTTGCAAGTTTAATTGAAAAAAAAGGTGTGAAGCTATATGGATGGTACAAAACCTGGAGATTGGCTATATAAAGCCAAACAGGACCTAGAATCTTCATGGATATTACTTCAAAACGATGGTCCAGAAGAAACAATTGCTTTTCATGCTCACCAGGCTATATGGAGCTAATATGAGGGGAGGAGAATAGTATGCTTTGAAACTATAAAGTTGCGATCCCACTGTTAGTGGTGATTGGTCTTTATTTGGTTGTGAGTAATATATTGGGGTAATGTATTACTTAAATGGTTTTTTTTTCTTGTTAACGAGAGAAGATACAAAGGCTGCAGGATTCAAAAAGATGGATTTTCGAATTTAAAGGAATAAATGTTAGTCTGTGGTATAATTTAGGGAGTTGTTAAATTTGTATAAGAACCTGGAGGTGTATAGCAATGAGTACTACCGAATCAAAAGAGTTTTTGTTAAAAGAATTTGAAAAGCTAGATGAAGAAGGCCAGAAAAAAATCCTTGATTATGTTAAAAGACTATCTCGTGCTCAGGAATATACTAATAGTAAAACTCCGAAAATCCTTAGGGGTGCATTAAGAAAATATAAAAATAGAGAGCTAAGACAAAAAGAAAAAGGTGCCTGGGCCTGCAAATATAATAATTTTGAGATACCTGCTAGATGATGATGAACTATCCAATAAAGCTGCTGACTTAATAAAAGATAATAAAATATTTAATAACCAGCCTTGTAAAGGTTAACTTTATTTAGGCTGGTTATTTTATTTTGCAGTTTTATATTATATATTAAATAACAGTATAATGGTAATGGTGCCGAAGGTACGTATGGTGAAGAACCCACACTGGAAAATTACATGATTAAGATTTTGAAAGATTTTACTTTCAGGATTGAATAGAGACGTTAGTCCAGCCCAGCAAGGTGATGTACCATCAGTGCATCGGAGTAAACGTTTATTAAACCTACAAAGAGATCTCTTTATATAATCTTTGATTTAGGAGAGGAATTTTTTGTTTGTAGGCTTTTTTTAAGAACTGACAAGACTAAAGATAGCTCCACTCACATTCTCCCTCTGCCACAGATATAATTAGGCAGTGGCTACGATACAAAATAATCACTGCTTAAGTTATTAGAAATAAATCGTTCAAAAATAGAACTGTTTAAAGCTATTTTATTGAGATTGAAAATATTAACTATAAAAAGAAAAATATGAAAATTGATTGTTTGATCTTGCTCATGTTACTATATCATTTGTTTAATATTTAAGTATGAGAACGCTAACTTTAAATGAACTAATTTAGATACTATAACCTCTTTTTAGCTTAAGAGCTAATTAGGTAGCATTCCTCAATTTACTTTTAAATCTTCCTTATACTATTCACTTTCTGTAAACTTTCCCTATAAGAATTAAAATATAAAAGAAAATAAAAAATTAAAACCAGATTGTAACGTAAAACATGCTCTTAAGTCTCCCTGGCATGTTTATTATTTTTCGCCCAAGGGGCCTTTTAAATTTTCTTAAGGGAGTGATTTTGTTGAGGGTTATCACTAGAAAAAGAATGGATTGGGATACTTTTTTGGAAGAGATAGTATTGAAGGTAAAGCGAACTTCTCTTCCTAAGGTGGTATGGAAAGACAGAAAGCATGTAAGTTTCGAAGAAGTAGAAGATTTTATTCTTGGAACTAGGAATAAAAAATGGATGGTTGTATATTATGACTGCATGATTAAGGCAAAGCCTTATAACTTAAGTAAAATAGTCGTGGAAATTTGGTTTTAGCCCCGTAGCCTGTGAAGGTTACGGGGGATATTTTTTGGCAACAAAATGTAAGCGTCATCGTGTGTCCTGAAAATTGATCGGCAAAAAAGTAACATGATTTTTGTTAATGGGATTTATAGGTTTTCTATGTCTAAAGTTGATAATGTAGTTGACAAGATAAATAAAGATTAAAGTCATTAAAACATCAGTGGAATAGTATTAAAAATCATCAACGTAATCAGGATAATCAATTTGTGGAGCAATTCGATCAAATAGCAACTATCAAACTTATAATCTTAATACCAGGATTTTCACTCATGTAAGACCTCCTAAGTCATTTTTACACTAACTAATTCTCATTTTTACTTTCTATTAAAATTATACTATACCTATACATTTTTCTTTAAAAGGTTCTAATGAATTTAGAAATGTTTAGCAGAATTAATAAGTAGCTGATATTTTAAGTGAATAATAAGTATAGAGTTGCTAAAATAGTGATTAAAGAAAAGGGGTGTAACCTCCGGCTGGCATATAAGGAGGGGAGGCTACACCGTTTGTTTTATCGTACTTTTGTATCGTTATAATAGTGGCGGTTATAAAAACGATAACCTTCCATATTGTTGGCTTTATCTTTTGTTGCTTTACTTATATCTTGAATTAATCTTTTTACTAAAAACCCGTATCTATGTTTATATTCAATTTTTTTTGTAATTTTACCGTGAATAAGTAGATAATCATTAAGCATTACTTCCCAATTAATTCTTTCCATAGGGATAAATACATCGACTAAATAGTTTACAGTGCCTTCAATCAACTCTTCCATCATTCCTTGGTCTCTCATATCCTTGACTTTTTCACCTACATATTTGTCCGCTTCATCTTCTGTGTAAATTTTTTTGTTTCCTTCATCTTTATAACCTAAAACAAAGATATGATTCTTTTTCGGACTAGGTATTCTTAATTTCAAACTTTCGTCAACCCAGTATCTAACCGGAAAAATTCCATTTTCATATATGACTGTTTTGTCAAGTACAACTTGAAAAATCCCAGGTTTATTTGAAGTTAGAATTTCCACTGCTTTTTCAACAAAAACTTCCCTGGTAACAACAAAAGGGCTATTTAAATCCATTAAAAAAATCACTCCTTACAGTATTATAAAAGGTGACTTTTTACCCTTCCTAACCCCATAAAGAGTTTGTCGTCTTTTTAGATAAAATGTTTTAAAGCTAATGAGTAATAAAAAACTTTGTGACGGGATAGCCGAATTTTCTGAAACAAAAATGAGAAATAATCTTTTAAGTTAACGGGGTTTCATTATTAAAATAAAAGGAATGCTCCTTTGTTAGTAGAAATAAAGGCCAAGGAGTCGTCTGCTCATTTCTTATAGCTGAAAAGCTATTCTTTTTAGTTTAGTTGTTTTTATTTAGGAAGTATTAAATCAAGATACTTGCTTGAGTAAAGAAAAATTATTAGAGAGGGAACATTAGTATTTCTAGGGAAGTTATTACTTTGAAATTCTTTTAGGAGAAATTTAAGGTGTATGGCTTATGATAAGTAAATCGCCTGACTATTTTACCATTAAAAAGTTAATTTGGCAATATTTTTATAGTAAAGAAATTTACTTCTAAATTTTTGGGTTGAAAATTTAATTAGTTTGAAGGAAATATTATACAAATTATAGAACAAAGAACACTGATAATTTTGAATTTATAGTATGTATAATATTAGCTCAAATTGCTAGAAGTATTACTAAGATTAAATTAGGAGGAGTGAAATGAATTTTATCGATTGGCTAGATACTTTTAAAGAAAAATTTTCAAAGAATTTAAAAGTTAAATATGATACTGAAAAGGAATATGCAAGAAAAAATGAGGTTTTAATTGGCTTAGGAAAGAAGGATTATGGAGGAATAATTATCAATTATAATTTAGATGAATCAAATTCTGAGAAATATAATTCAAATAGTAGTTTAATATACAAAAAAAGTAAAGGAATATTTAATAATAGACTTAACAAAGACATGGAAAAAGTAATTTATTATATTAAGGATCTTTCAACGGATACTTGTTTAAGTTATATTTTATTTAATTATTTTTCTGAATATCCTGAGAAAAATTTACAGAGTTTTGATAAAGAATGGTTAGAATATATAGATAGATGGAAAATTGGCGACTGTAGAAGTACTGGAAAGCTGTTTGATCATGGGGAAGTTTACATAATGCTTTGTCTCATGCTTACATTGAATATGATGATAAAAGCGGAGATATAAATCAAGAAAGAATAAAAGAAGGTTTTATTAGATGTGTTAACTTTGTTATTCAATTAATCCTAAAAGGAATTAAGCCGTATAAAGTTCCCGCTTTACCTTATGTTGATGAATATCATAATGCAGTTGCTTTTTTAAAAGAAGAGTACAATCAGTATAAACAGTCTTTTAGTTATGCAAGAACACTGCAATTGGAACTACCTTTAAAAAAATCAAGTAAAAATAGACTTGTTGATGCTTATTTTGTTTCAGAAAATGATCCACTTGGTTCATTAAAGGTTTTTTTAAGAACTGATGACGAATACTCTTTTTTAAAAGACGGTTATGCTCTAATGGGAATTCATCGCCCTCAAAAAAATGATCAATATCATATAACAATTTCTGTTGATCCCAACAAAAACATACACCTTGAAGATTTGTGGTATAAATTGGAACATTTAGAAGAAGTAAAGTGGAAAAATAAGTACCCACCTGCAAGAATTGCAGAGAGAGGGAACTGGCATGATGAAAAAGGTAAATATACTATTATAGGTTCTCCTGATACAGGTACAGAAATTTCGTGGGGAGAAGTTCTTGAACTTATTTGGGAGCTATACAATCCTGTTAAAGCAGTAAAGGTTCGAGAATTTAAGAAGGACAGGAAGGATGAAATAAAGTTTATACATGAATGTTCACCAGATGTTGAAGAAAGTGTAATTGAAACGAAAAAGAAATTTATTGCTGCAAAATGGGACGCTTCAAATGATAAAAGGGCTTTGTTAGTTACTCCTACTGTATTAAAGTATTTTGCTGCTTGTATCGAAAACATAAATCCTGGAAATATGCCTGGAATCAAAGACTTGCCTTCTATAAAAAGCTTTGATTATATGGAGATGCCTGGTGGGTTAGCTGTTATTCACACTAAAGGTGTATTTTTATTAGATGATTGGAGTAGTTTTACATTACCAGTGGAATCTTATAAATCTGAATTTTGTAAAATTCTTAAACGGTACAAAACCATTTGTAAAAACCAAAAAGAGTTAAAAGGCAGAATTAAACAAATTAAAAAAAATTTAAACAATAAAAAGATATTTAACAGGAAAGAAGTCATAAATCTTAGTGACGAAATGGCTGAAATAAAAATGGAGTTGAGACAAATTAATTTAGAAACAATGCAAGAAACTGGAGATTATAACGTTAAAAAATTTAGAGATTTGTTAGAAAAAAGATGGGGAATAAACACTCAATTAGAAGATTTATATGATTCAGTGCAAGAAATAGAACAAATTATTAATAATTACACAGATACTAGAATAAATCGTGCGATCAATAATATTTCGATATACGGATTTCCTGTATTACTTTTTGCTAGTTTATTTCAGTTTATATTTGCAAAAATACCAAGGCCAATAGATTGGTTTGGGGTTCATTGGTTAGGTTTGTTTTTATTTTTAGCGTTAATAATTATTGGTATTAAAGTTGTGAAACTTTTTTTAATTGATGATACAACTTAACATGTATAGTTTATTTGTATCTAAATCAGTAAAGGCTAACATCAAATTAGTAGCTAACTTTGTTTGTGTAAGTGGAGGTGTGGTAATAAGTAAACTTCCTAATCGAGAAGAGTTGATTAGCTCTCAACCAGATACGGAAGTCCTGGAGATAGCCAAAGTATAGACAAAACATCAGTTAAACTAAATGGTAAAAAATATAAAAATTAAATACAACCTTATCGTAAAGTTCACTGTATGATTAACTTGTATAAGATTATTATGAAAGCACTTGGTTTTATAACGGGGAGTTATTTAAAAGGGGGGTAATGTATGATCACAATAGGTCTTGATGAAGTTGGTCATTTTAATCCAGAGATAAGTGATAACAATAATGTGAATTTTGTAGCAGGTTTTATCTATAAAGGTTTAGATTATGAAAATGAAAAAAGAAGAATTGATTTATTCCTAAAAAACATATGTAATGAATTTAATATTCGATATCCAAATGATTTACATTATGATAGAAGAAAAACAAACAGAACTAATGTAGAATACTTTGAAAATAATATTGAAGGACACTTGAAAGATTATCTAAGAAAAAATGGGAACTATCATCTTACATGTATGATAAAAAGTAAGGAAGAGAGAAAAGATTTTAAAAACATTAGTAATTTATTGGATGACAGAAAAGCAAATAATTTATATGAGCATATGATATGTGGTTTACTAAACAATTTAATTTTTAAAAATTTAGATATGGAAAATGAAAATGAAGTAAACTTAGAAATCCCTACCAGAGTTTCGGTGCTGTCCTCTGATGACCCTAAAATAAATGAATATTTTCAATTTGGATATCCGTACAAAGTTAATCCAAATGGCACTTATAGATTTTTTTCTACAGATCAAAAAACATTTAAAACAGCTTTGGCTTATCAAACAATAAACTCTAAAAAAAGCTCAATTCTAAAATTTTACAATATCAATATTCAACCAATAAATTATAATGAAGCAAGTATGGACATGCCTTTTTTATATTTAGCAGATATAATATGTAACTGCTTTAAAACCAAATTTTTAAAATATACTTATCAAAACGATTATGGTATTAAGAAAGTACATGATTGGGCTTTCGATTTCACAGGTGACTTTCCTTATTTATGGGCTTATGACGACATAGACAGCATTTATAATGATTTGTTAGATAAATTTTTAGGCAAAGAATTTATATCAACTGTTGAAACTCTTTATAAAGCTAAGGATTTTAAAAGTGATTTTACTAATTATTATAACGAAAATTGGTTTGAAGAAGTGGAGAGTAAATTGGATCATGCATTTGATTTGAATAAAATCGATGTTTACACTTCGGAATTGGATAATTTTTATAAACAAAATGTTATAAATTTTGACAAAGGTCTTGAAATATTTGAAAAATTATGGGATATGGTTGAGAAATACAATGATGACATTTCCAATTTGATTAAATATAAAATAGCAGACATAGGAATAAGAGCTAATAACCACACTGGCAAATCGACATATAATAATTCTTTTTATGAAATAGTTGAAGAATTAAAAAATGAGGTGCCTATTGAAATGTATCTGGATACTTTAAACAGAAAAGTTCAAACACATGCCAATGAATTTGACTTTGATAAAGCTATAGAGCTTCAGGAATATAACTTAGAATGTATTAATATTTTAAATGAAGCCAGAAAAGATATATCTAAATTACAAGAAGCAGATAATATAGAAACTACAAGGCTAACTGCTAGAGGAAGAGCATTGAGCTCTCTCGGTCAAATGTATGCTTTTAAAAGAATGGATGATGCACTAAAATACTTTGAAGAGGCTTTAAAAGAGTTTCATAACGATCCAGGAAACAGAGAGATTACCATCTCACATATATTAAACTATGCTAGTGATCATAATAATAGATATTTATATAAAAAATATGCTAAAGAATATTATAACGGAGCTTCAGAACTTAACGACCAATTTAACTTTGTTTTGTCTAGTAAGGATCCGTTTAAAGTTTATACGTTTTTTAAATCTATTAATAATCTCTATATAACTGAGATAAGTAATGATTTTCTAAACAAAATTAATTCAGTTGATTTTGATGATAAAGGGTTTAAAGTAAATAGACACCCCTGGGAGCTGATTTATAAGAATTTAGGAATTATTTTCTATAAAATTAATCTGAACAAACAAGCGAGAAAATATATGAAAAAAGCAGTTAACTGTGTTGAAAATCGTAATGAGACTATTGAAGCCATTAATTATTTTACTAAAATTCAAAATGCATACTACCAAAATAACGAAAAGGAAATGGAAGTTCATATTAATGAATTTAGAGATTGGATAAAAAATAATGAAGCAATATATAAATATTTTCAAAATGCATTTTGTGAAGAACTAAATAAAATTTATTTTAATTTATGTGATAAGTTTACTTTTACTTATACGTAATAAAAAAAATAATATATTTGGCAATAAATGGTTGAAATAGACTTGGAGTGAGGCAAATTTATGTAGAAATAAATTTATTAGAATTCTTAATTAGTGATTTAACTTATAGTATAACAGAGGGAGGTTAAAAATGATTAATTGTAAATGTGAGTATCCCACCGATATTTATGTGTTAGAAAACGATATTCTTTGTAACGGTTGTGGTGGAAGGGTAGGTATTAAAACTAATATTGGATATAACGATATGATGTTGTTGGAAGATGATAATATATGGTATTCGGAAATATTGGACAAAAACAAGGAAAATGATTTCCCTCCAATATTAGCACATGAATACCAGCGGTTATATTCATTATTTAATGAAAAAAATGTTTTTGGTTTAATGTTACAAGTGAAAGATGTATTTGAACTGTTATTAAAAATGCCTGTTCTCTTAGCTGGAAACATAACGTATCATAAAGTAGATAAAAGTATTGATGAAAAAAAATTTTTATATAAGTTTTTCAAGCCATTAAGCTTGAATAATTGGCTTGAGGAGCTGGCTTCAGAGATATTAAAGCATGAAAAGTTACCAGATTTATTAAGGAATCCATTGGAAGATATTAAGCAAAAATATGAAGATAATAAAATAGTTGAATGGCGCAACGAAACAATCGGTCATGGTGCATTAAAGTTCGAAAATGATTCAGAACTAGCAAAAGATATTAACGAAAAATTAAAGATAATAAGTGAACATATTAAATCTTATTCTAAAAACTATAAATTGTTGAAGATTTATCTCAAAAACACACCAATAGTTGGGCCAAAATCAGTTTTAGAGTTGAATAACTCTAGTTGGAATGAGCTTTATTTTGTAGTAGATGATGAATTTGAACCCGCTTTTCCTTTTGTAATTTCTGAGAAGGAAAGTATATATTTTTATGACAGTTTTAAAAATTCTAAAGCTTACTTTCTTAATTATTTAAATGGAGATAAAATTGAAAATACTGCGGAAGTAAATATAACACTTAAAGAAAGCCATGCTAATTTAAAGAAAGAAATCGGAAAATATAAAGAAGTAGAAAATAAAATAATAGATGACAAATCAGCTGTAATTCAAAAAACGGGGACATTTAAGTTGTCTACTGAAGATAAATATCTTAAAAAATTAGATGTAGATGATTACCTAACGCCAGATCATATTTTAAACTGGTTGAAAAAACAAATTAAAGATAATAGCAAGGGTATATTATTATTACAGATGGCTGGAGGGTTAGGAAAAACAACTTTTGCTCGTGCATTAGATCCAATCGGGTTGAATAAAGAAAATTTAATAGAGCACAAATGTTCAATTAGGACCTATTATATCAATGAAATCTATTCTTATGATATAGAAAACTTTATGGCAAAATTGTATGATGTTATGCGAGCTAAGCCAGATCTCAAGAATCCAGATATAGAGATTAACAAGTTATATTTCCCTAATTTGAAGATTGATCCTAAAATAGAATTTGCCAAATTTTTAGAGAGCTGCTTAAAAGAACATGACAATCATTTTAGAAAATTTAACAAAAATAGGCCCGTAGAAAAATTATTATTAATAATTGATGGAATTGATGAAATCCCCAAAACTAAACAAACGATTTTAGATATTATTCCTGAAAATGACTCTCTACCAGAAGGTGTATATATACTTTTAACAAGCCGTTTAGATAATGAATTAAAAGAGAAGAATAAGACTTTTAACTTAAAAAAATTACAACGGCTTCGTAATACTAAAACAATAACTAATGAGTTGCACATAAAACACTATGATGATAATAATATAAAGCTACTTAAAAAATATATTAATGAAAGTATATTAGATAAGGAAAATGATAAAATTTCAACTTATTTAGTTGATAAAGCAGATAAACGTTTTCTATACTTAAAAGCTTTAAAAGAGATACTAGATATAAGTAAAGAAGGTGTTGATTTAGAAAACCTAAATGATTTAGAAGATTTATTTGTTGAATATCTTGAAAAACTTAAAGAGATTTATGGAGATAAATATTTTCAGTATTTATTGAATATTTTAATAGTAGTAGCGACTGCTCCCGAGCCTTTAACTATTTCAGAAATATTATATTTGATTAATGAACCGCATGAGGAGGAAACAATAAACTTTAAACTGTTGGGTTGTTTATCTGATATAAAAATGTTTTTAAAAGAGGATCGGACTGCAAGGGGAAGTTGCATATCAATTTCCCATCATGAATGGAGAACAGCTATTGAAAATAATTATCACAAAAAAATAGATGAATTAATACAAAGTTATTATAATAAAGCTTTAAACTGTAATTTAGAAGAAGAATTAAAAAATCGAGAAAATGAAAGTTTAAAGAATTGGGATGGAGAAACTTATATTTTATCATGGTTAATTTTCTACTTTCCCTGGCCATTCCAACAACAAAAGGTAAATGAAAAGGATGTTATAAAAATAATTAATAATTTTAAACAAAATGGTATTGTTTTATATAGTCGCATAAGTCACCCAAAGTCTGCACCTATATATTTAAGAGAGAGATTAGAGAGAATTTTAACGTATCCTATAATGCTAATTGAAGAAGATATACAACTTATCCCAGATAAAATAGTGACTAGTGAGATCTACTACTTTAGAAGTTTAGTTAGAACAGATTTAAAACGTTATGAAAAAGCGTTGAAGGATATTGATGAGTGAGCGTCAAATAGCGCCCACCTTGAAATAAAGATTACTTTTGGATTTTACACTCTGAAGGGATAGCATCAGACCATGGTAGTAACTCATCAATAGCTTCTTGGTCTTGAAGATCAATATTAGGAAGGTTTTCAAACAGGAATTTGAGGTATTCAAATGGTTTCAAACCGTTTTCTTTGGCTGTTTCTACAATACTGTAAATTGTAGCACTGGCCTTAGCACCCTTAGGAGTATTGGCAAACAACCAGTTTTTTCGACCCACTACAAAAGGCTTGATGGAACGCTCAGCTCTGTTGTTATCTAACTCTAAGCGACCATCTTCTAAAAACTTCACAAGTTTAGGCCACTGATTTAAACAGTAGTTGATAGCCTTACCAAAGGCACTTTTAGGAAGAACTTTAGGTTTTTGTTCTTTAAGCCATGCGTAGAACTCTTCTAATACCGGCAAACTACGCTCGTGCCGAATTTTGTGACGCTCTTCGGGCGTTTTATCCCGAAGGTCATGTTCTATGGCAAAGAGTTGGTTGCAAAACTCCAGTCCTTTCTTAGCACTTACTTGAGCATTTTGTTGGTCTTTTGGGAGCGCTTTTAATGCTTCATCAAATTTACGCCTAGCGTGAGCTAAACACCCAACAAGGCTGATATCAGATAAATCATTGTACCCTGAGTAGCCATCAACCTGTAAGAATCCTTCAAAATCAGCCAAGAACTTTCGGGGGTGCTTACTTGCCCTGGTGGTTCTGTAGTCATAAAGTATTATTGGTTCATCTTCTCGTCCGGTACGGTAAAGCCAAAGAAATGATTTATTCTTTGCAGACCTACCATCTTCACGAAGTACCTGAAGATTGCTCTCATCAGCATGCAAAATGTCTTTTTCAACTAATAGTTCATGTAATCTATTGTATAAAGGAGTGAGCCAGCGATTTGAGCATTCTATCATCCAGTTAGCCATAGTCTGTCTTGACAGTTTTATACCCAAACGAGATAACTGTTGTTCCTGACGATAAAGGGGCAGAGCATCTACGTATTTTTGGTTCATGATATGAGCTACGGCAGAAGAGGATGCTACACTGCCGGGTAAAACCGGGTTAGGCATGGAAGCTGTAATTATGGAGTTCTCAGTGCCTTCCTTATCACAGCGGCGACAAGCATAAACATAGCGTACATGTTTAACTACGCTTGCCTTAGCAGGAATGATCTTTAGTTCTTTTCTCTCTTCTGTACTCATTTCATGAAGCTCGTCACCACAGCAGGAACACACCTGCTCCTCGGGGGAAAGGCGGTGCTCGATAGTCTCTTCAGGCAAACCGTCAAGCTGGTCTTCACGGTGCCCTTTACTTTTACGGCGCTTGTATGTAATTTCCTCCAGTTCGGGTTCTTTAGAATTAGAATCAGATTCTTTTTCAGCTTCGTTAAAGAACTGCAGCTGATCTGGAGGGGTGGCTTCACTAGAACTTCCAAACTGCTTTTTTTGCTTAAGACGAAACTGTTCCTTTAGCCAGTCGTTTTGTTCTTTTAAATCAGCATTTTGGCGTTCCAGTTGGTCACATCTATTTTTTAATTGGTTAATGGTTTCTGATTTATTTTCCATATTTAATTAATTCTACTTAAATGGTAAAAAGCCCTTTAATATCAGGGCTTTTTGGAGAAAAAAATTTATAATATTGTTCTTGCCTTTACTTCTTTATGGGCATCACCCTGATCAAGGGAGAGGCCATCCAACAGCCAGCGTAGCTGGCGGTAGGTTATTTTCATAGGAACAGGAGAACCTTCATCTGGCCATTTAAACTTGCCTTCTTCTAAACGCTTATAATATAGCCAAAAACCGTTGTTTGACCAGTGGAGTATTTTTAATTTATCTTTTTTCCTGTTGCAAAAGACAAAAAGGCAGGGAGAGAAGGGATCTAAATCAAAGGATTCTTTTACAATTACTGCTAAGCCATCAATTGATTTTCTAAGATCCGTTTTGCCCCTTGCCAGGTAAACTCGTTCTATGGTAGCTTCATTTAACATAGTCCAGACAATGTATTAACTAAGTCTTTTAAAAGACTTTTATCATAGCCAGGTTTTACTTCTATTGAGGCTTTACCTACTTTTACTGTAATATTACTTTCATCTGAATAGTCTACTTCTACTGGTGACCATTTAGTTTCTTTGGAAGGAGCATCTTCTTTGTATTTTCTACACCAGTAGCGTAATCGATTGAGTTTAACACCATTAGCCTTGGCCCAATCTTTTGCTGTTTGGCCGCTGGCCCGAAATGCTGAGACTCTCTCTTTCCACTCAGCTCTTAACTGTTCATTTGTTTTTGCCATAAAAAATCATCCCCTTCGTGGTTATTTGGGGAAGATTATGGCATATTGTATGAAGAAAATCTAGGTGGGTACTGTTTGACGCTTACATTGATGAAGCTATCTATTTAACTGATGAATCGGAGTGGCGGTTCCCAGTTTTTTTGAATCAAAGAGGTGAGATTTTACTTCAACAAAACTATACTGAAAAAGCAATAGAATTTTTTTTAAAAGCAAAAAAAGAATTAGAAAAGTCGAATGACAAAGAAAAAAGGATACCTATGAGTGAAATAGATCAAAACTTAGCAAGAGCATTAGGTGATGTCGATAGAACTGATGTCGCATTGACTTTATTAAATGAATGTGCAGACGTTATAAAAGGACGAGAATTAGATGAATTAATATATTACTATAATTATGCAGATATATTTTATAGAGACGGTGATTTGCCGAATGCAGAAGATAGTATCAAAAACGCTATTAAAACTTGTGATCAAGACAAAGAGGAATTCAAGCTTATTTTTGCGTTAGTTTGTCGTAAATATGCTGAAATATTAGTAGCTAAAAACGATTTTGATGCTGCTTTAAAATACTCAAATAAAGCAGTAAAACACCTCAGAGAATTAGTCGAAGAGGGTAAACCGGATCAAATTAAACTTGCTTTTGGATTAAGTCAGCAAGGGTTGATTTATTATGAACTAGCTTATTATGAAGAGTACTTTAATTACGAAAAAGCACAAGAAGCCCTGAATAAATTTGAAAAAGCTTTTGAAATAATTAATTCTTTTGATTTATCTACTTTAACTTTTACAGATAGAATGGTAATAGCAAGCTATTCATATTACAAGGGGGTTCTCTATGCAGAATTATCAAGAAAAGAGGGTTCAGAGTATTATATCAATTGTTTTCTGAATGATTTTAAAAGAGCTATAGATATTTATTCTGAAATGGTGATTGAAGAAGCTAGTACTGCAAAGGAAATTATTGAAGAATTAAAACTAATCTTACTAGAGCTATGGAATTTAAATAAAAACAAAGAAGTATTTTTTGATAATGTCCTAAATATCTATGAAAACATAATTTATATCTTGGAAAATCTAAAAGAAAAAAAATTACTTAAAAATGAATTAATTTTAGCAGAAACTTACAGCCAATTGGCTGTTGAATTGTCAATGCATGGTGATCCTAATCTAGGCAAAAGCTATATTGATAAAAGTGTTGAAAATTTAAAGGAAACTGATGAAAACCAAGGGTTAAGTAACCGTTTAGAGTTGGCTAAAACATTAGCAGATCGTGCAAATATTGCTAAAGAAATAGATTTTGAGCAACATAAAAAGAAAATAATTGAAGACTATGAAGAAGCACATAATATATTTAATGAACACAGTTTATCTGATTCCATAGATTTACTATCTAAAGCTAATGTTTTATGGGAAAAAGGGAAATTTTATGCAACTCTTTCTCTTAATAATTATAAATATGATGATGAAGCATTAAGAGATATTAATGAATCTGCAAAAATTAAAGATCGTTTGATAAAAGAAGGCATAGTTGAGAAGAAAAATATGGTGACAGATTTTTTAAATATTGGAAATATAATATTTGACCTAGGTTTTAAAAAGCGGCAAGAAAATTATCTTTATAAAGCTATAAATTATTATAAAAAAGCATTACAATATAAAAATGACATAATTCAAAGCAAAGATAATGACCCAATTGGTTTCTCGTATATTCATGTGAAATTAGGTGAGATTCATAACCTCCTAGGAGAAGTTAATGATGCTTATAAACAATTTAGTGAGGTGATTTCATTAAATGAAAATAAAAAAGATGAAAATGGAAGAGATAAATTACTAATAGAAGCGTATCATGGCAGAGGGTTAACTAAGTACGAAAAACGTGACTTTAACGGTGCTCTAGGTGATTTTGAAGCTCTTATAAAAACACTTAAATTTAGTAACTGTAGTGAGTTGAAAACACAATTTTCGTCAAGTGATAAGTTTCAAAATTTGATCATAGTCATAAACGAAATTTTAGAGCGGACTTTAGAAGAAAATGTTAGACAAAAAGCAATTGAAAGTTTAAGGGAGATTTTGGACCTTTAAAGATTATCCCTAAATAAAACCAAAATTTAAATTACAAGAAAAGAGATAAAAGATTTAATTGATGAACTAGAATAAAAATTAATATTACCTGTACTATAGGTAATTTCAGCGGACACCATGAACGAGATTTTAGGAACGTCAATAAATTAAGCTCCCTGAAGGGAGCTTAATTTTTGAAGGCTTCATTTTCATAGTCTTTTAAATCTGTGCTAAACTTTTTTCATCACTTTTTTCTCTGGATTTTTTTAATCTTTTTGCTACTGCGTACTTAATTATACTTTCTATATTCTGTTCCATGTTAATAAGATCTATATTTAATGCATAATAGAAATACCGAATTGCAAAGTAGAAATCCCTGTAGTTGCAAACTAAAATTCCCTGTTATTGCAGAAAGCCATTGCAGTATCCCCCCAAAACCCTTACCCTTGTAATGTGTGAGAAAACGAGGGGAGGATCAAAGGAGGATGCTAACAATGGCTCAAGTAAATTATATCAGGGAAATGTACTATGAGAAAGGCATGAGTTATGCAGAGATATCAAGAGCAACAGGTCATGATGCAAAAACAATAAAGAAGTACATTAATAAGGCAAATTTCAATACACCACCTAAACCGCCAAAAAAGTTAGGCTCAAAACTAGACCCTTACAAAGAAGAAATTGATACATGGCTTAAAGCAGACAAGCATGAACGCAGAAAACAGCGTCATACTGCCAAAAGGATTTACAACCGGTTAAAAGACATTTATGCCGAAGAGTTTGATTGCTCTTACCGCTTAGTAGCAGCATATGTAAAAGAAAGAAAACTAAAGATTTACAATGGAGAAGGAGATTTTTATTTACCCCTTCAACATATACCGGGGGAAAGCCAGGTAGATTTTGGACAAGCAGACTTTTATGAAAGAGGGATTCGCCACATGTGGGAAGAAAACGATATAGTGTTGCTAAGTGTTTGTCGCAAAGAAAAAAATAAAACTCCCAAAAGGGATATAAAAGCAAAAAATAGAATGAATGATTGGATTAAACATGGGCACGAAAGACAAAAAGATCTTTAAAAGGAGGGTAAAAATTTTGAACTGGAAAGATCATAAAGAAGAAATCAAGGAATTTATGCCGGAGATAACAAAAGAAATGGATATTATAGTTGAGCTCGTTGCACGCAGAAAAGAATTAGGTCTAACACAAAAAGATTTAGAGAAAAAAACAGGGATACACCAACCAGCTATAGCCACGATAGAAACAGAAGGAGTGGCCCCGGGAAATTGATACTTTAAATAAAATTGCAAAAGCACTAGGCATGGAAATCAAACTAGAAACTAAAACATAATTTAAATTTAATGAGTAACTAGTTTTTAAAAACCACCTAAAATTTATAAGGTGGTTACCCGAAGACAAAAGGTTTTGGTTTTTGATTGAAGAAAAGTATAGAGAGATTAGGAAACTCTTGCTGTCTGATTATTTTTATCAAAATTATATGTAGTGCCAGGCCATGGGCCTGGTTTTTTACATAATCTTTTTTAAAAATTTCAGTATTTTAATAAACTGCTTTCTGTTGATAATGACTTCTTTGAATTATTTAATTATAGTTTTAATGTCTAATTTTGGGGTTAATGTTCAATATATTTTTAAATGCTGCAGTTTAAGACACGTAAATCAGATGGTGGAAAATTTAATCAGGTTTTTTTGACTCACCCTTTAAAAGTTCAATTATTTTGTCTTGCTTTTTATCAATCTTAAATATGGTAAAAGTTATTTTTACAATGGTGTAACTGATAAAATCAAATAGACAGATTTCGTTAAATAGTACTGTACAGAATATACCATAACCTTCCTCCATCTGTTAAGATGAACTGGAAATATTACTAACAGATGGAGAGGAGAGCTTATGGAAGAAAGGAAAAAATGGCTTATGTATGCAGAGATTCAAAGATACAATGAAATGGGGTTAAAGGTAACCCAAATAGCTAGGAATTTGAATATTACAAGAACCACCGTTTACAAGTACTTAGAACTTACCCCGGAGGAGGTGTTATCCCTAAACGAAGGAAACAGAAAAAAGAAATTAGATGAATATGAAGACATAATATTGGAGTGGCTAAAAAAATTCCCTGACCTTTCAGCAGCTCAGATTAAAGATTGGCTATTAGATAATTACGAATATAGGGATGCCTGTGAAAGTACCATAAGAAATTTTGTTAGGAACTTACGAAAGACTCACAACATACCCAAAAAAGCAGCACCAAGAAGTTATGAAGCTATTGTAGACCCTCCTATGGGAAAACAGGGGCAAGTAGATTTTGGTGAAAAGAAGTTTATTGACCAGTACGGAAAAACTGTTAAGAAGTGGTTTATAGCCTTTGTCCTTTCCCATGGCCGGCATAAATACGTAGAGTGGTCGGACAAGCCCTTCACTACTGCCAGCACCATTAAAGCCCATGAAAACGCATTTAAGCACTTTGAAGGGATGCCAAAAGAGCTGGTCTATGACCAGGACAGATTGGTACTGGTAAACGAAAACTACGGCGATTTGATTCTAACTTATGAATTTGCTGCCTACCAAAAAGAAAAAGGCTTTAAAATCCACATGCTGAGAAAAGGTGACCCAGAAAGTAAAGGTAGGATAGAAAATGTGGTAGGTTTTGTGAAAGACAACTTTGCTAAACACCGTACTTTTTACAGCATAGAAAAGCTAAATGAGGATTGTCTGGCATGGCTTGAGAGGACTGGTAACGGCAAGGTAAATGAAACAACAAAAAAAATACCGGCTGAAGTACACCAGGTAGAAAAACAGTACTTACAGCCAGTAGGAAAAAATTTCACCATAAATTGTAACTCCAGTATAACAGCCTTGATAAGAAAAAACAACACCGTACTTTACAAGTCTAACCGTTATAGTCTCCCTTTCGGGACTTATGATGGTACCACCAGATATGCACAGTTAGAAAGAGATGGTGAAATTCTCATAATTAAAGATGAAGCAGGTGAAGAAATTACTAAACACCAAATCTGTTACGGTAAAGGTGTATTGATTAAAAATAACAATCATGAAAGAGACCGTAATAAGGGAATTAAAGAATACAAAAAAACAGTAGAAAAAATGCTGGGTGGCGGAGAAAAAGCTAAAGAATATCTTTCAAATATACACAAGGAAAAGCCCCGTCATATACGTGATCAACTGCAACTGATCAAACAATTGATAGAAGCTCAAGATATAACAGTTATTGAAAAAGCTCTAAACTACTGTCAAAAATACAGGCTCTACAGTGCTTCATGCTTTAAAGATGCACTGTCACATTTTCAAAAAGATGAACCAACAGTAGAAGAATCATCCCCCATAAAACCTTCAAATGAAGGTTCTATTAACTTAAGAACCAGGCCACAGGTCAGGGATTTGAAGGTATATCAAAACATTGCATTGGAGAGATACCATGAACACTGATGAATTAAAAACTAAGATGAAAACTCTTAAGATAGGTGAAGCTGCAGATATCGTTGATGATCTTCTCATATCCTCAAAAGAGAAAGAGCTAACCTACAAAGAATTCTTAGAAAAGCTTGTAGACCATGAAGTAAAACGCCGGGAAGAAAAAGATTTTCAAAAAAGGCTGAAATGGGCAGCTTTTCCGGAGAAAAAATACCTGGATGATTTTGATACTAAGTTTCAAGATTCCATTAGCCAAAAAGAACTAAACCAGTTAAAAGAACTAGTGTGGCTGGATCAAGTTTATAATCTAATACTTTTAGGGCCGCCGGGCGTGGGGAAGTCGCATTTAAGCATAGGGCTTGGACTTGAAGCTATTCACAAAGGTTACAAAGTGAGCTTTGTGCAAATGGATGATCTGATTAAATTACTAAAAACTGAGGAGATCACTAGAACATCCAGGACAAAAGTTAAGAGAATAGTATCTTCAGACCTGGTGATTATCGATGACCTCATGTTTATGGCCATGGAAAATGAAGAAGCAAACCTATTCTTTCAGTTTATCAACAAACTGTACAACCAATCTTCTATAATTGTCACTTCTAACAAAGGCCCAAAAGATTGGGGCGATATTTTAGGAGATCAAGCTATCACAACAGCTATTCTAGATAGAATCATGCATAGGAGTGAAGTGATTAACCTTACAGGGAAAAGTTACAGGATTCAAAACAGGGAAACCATTTTTGGAAAATCGTAGGTGTCCAAAACTATTTAACGAAAATTGTTCAAAACTACTTGACGGTCACAAATGGCAAATACTACAACTATTAATGCGATAATATTTAACAACATAAAAGGAAACCCAGGACCGAATTCGACCATTCTATCCCTTCTTTAATACTCTGTAAATATAAACTTGTACTACATACATCAGATAAGTGGAAATTTATTTCAGTTATTTAATGATAAATACAATTAACCACTTTGATTTTCAAGAAAACTTTTTACTGCAGTTTTAAGTTCGGGCAATTTATTTTGAACTACATCCCACACAATCACTAAATCTATATTTGCATAATCATGAATTAAAACATCTCTAAATCCAGCAATTTTACGCCATTCTATATGACTTTTCTTGTTTTTTACTTCATCAGGAAGCTTCTTAACGGCCTCACCAATCACTTCAAGATTTCTGATTACTGCGTCCTGAGCCATCATAAATGATATAAATTCATCAAAATTTAAATCCTTGGTATATTCTTCTATTCGATTTATAGAATCAATAATGTCGAGTAAATATGCTTCATGATCACACATATTCTACACTCTCCATAATGGTTTTATTATAAGCGGGCTTTATTGATTCTCTGGTTACTAAATCTATTTCTTTTTCAAAAGTATCTTCCAAAAAAAACTTCAAATCCATAAAATTATCAAATGTTTTGTGCCCCTCCATGAATTCTACTATAAAATCTATATCACTTTCTTCATTTTGAGAATCTTTTACATAAGAACCAAACAATCCTATTTTTTTAACTCCGAATTTTTTTAGTTCACTCTTATTTTGTTTTAGTTTTAATAAAATTTCATCTTTTTTCATTGAATCACTCCTCAAAATAAATTAAACAAATCAAATACTGTTCGCTAATTTGCAGTATATTTATTATTTACTACTTCTATATAAGTTATATTTTTCCTCTTGCCCCTACATTATAACCTTTGAAGAGAGTAATAAAATATTTTAGTGCAAAATGCTTTGGTTTTATCAAATTGAGAAAAATACAAGGGAACTAGGGAACTTTTGGGGTACCAGGCTATAAACAATAACCAAAAGTTGTTCTTTATAATTTAGATTTTACTGTAACTCTAAATTTTTAAAACTCAGTATTATCAATTTGTAAGGCACATGGACCGCAATATATCTTATAATCACTATCGAAATCTAATAAATCTTCGGTTAAGTCAGTTTGCCAGCACAAAGTTCCACATTTATGGCACTTAATTTGTTTTGTAGCTCTATTTGGCTTGTTTACTGGCAGACTTAAAATGTTTTCGTCGCTTTATATTCTACATTTATGCTCACTATACTTTTTTACTTGATCCTGCCAAGAAACCTGACCTTTAGAATTAATGTATGTATCTAAAGCTATTTTAGGGATAATATACCTAGTATCTCTTTTAGTGTATAATACTTTTTCGTCTTTTAATAACTGGGATATTTTTGCTGTACTAATTCCTAAATATTTAGAAGCTTCTTTTTTATTTAATACTTCTTTTTCTTCAAGCTTTTTCTCATGTTCCTTAGTTTCAAATTTTTTTGAGTTTTCATTTTTGCTTAATGATTTTGCCATGTTTTCAGCCTTGCTTTCTCTTACTTTCTGTGTATGTCTTTTAGAATCTTCCGAAGCTACGTTTTCTTTATAGTTATTTATTCCTCCATTTTTAATCCATTCTACAAATTTGTCCCTTGGTATCTTAATTTGATTACCTATTTTAAAATGTGGGAAAAACTTGCCGTGGTAAACTCTGCACATTTCATAGACGGTATGCGTGCTAACTCTTAAAAATTCTGCAGCTTCTTTTACTGTTAAAATGGGAGGTAAGTCAAAATATAAGTCATCATTTTCCTCTGTATAAGGTTCATCTTGAGATTCTTCTACTTCGCCAGCTAAAAACACCCCCTGAGGTCATGAATTATTATCACGAGAGGTGATTTTTTATTTTTGAGGATCGAAGTACATAGTGATTCTCAGTATATATACCTTAACTATACATGGTAAAAAGACTTTTGTATCGATACAGCAAAATTTTCTTTTGGGAGGTTAAAAACAGCCTAAAAATATCTACACATTTTTAGAAAAAACTAAGAAAATCTGTATTTTTTTCTGAATTTAAGTTGATTATCCTGGGTAAAAACAGTATAATATATATAGAACATTAGTTCGCAAACACTAACCGCCATAATAAAATTGGAGGCTACAAAATATGAAAACCACCAGGATGCTCAAACTTAAAAACATTTCCCCGCAGTTCAAGGTTCGGTTAGATAATTTAATGAGGGAATTCTGTGCAGCAAAACGCTACAGCTATAACAGGTTAATAAATGGCCTAGATCAAAACGAGACAAACAAATTACTTCAGCGGGTTTTTCGCCTAAACAAACGCTACTCAGAAGATGCTACCCTTCAGGCAAAAACTATCATAGACAGCCAAAAAGAGCTTTTGGCTCTGTATCTAGAAGAAACCAAAGCCAAGTTAATAAAAACCCGCCGTAAAATCGAAACTTACAAAACCGGCAAAAAAACACCCCAAAAAGTTGACTTAAAAACCTGCCTAGAAGGACTAGGGTTTAGAGTAAAAAAACTAAAACAAAAACAAACAGAACTTCAAAATCATATAGATAATCACACTATCCCACCAGCTATTTTTGGTGGCAAGAAAAACTTCCGTGCAAGAACAAAAGGCCATATAACAAACCAGGAATGGAAAGACCTTCGAACTAACCAGCTCTACTCCAGGGGTGACAAAACTAAAAAAGGTAACCTAAACACAAGAATAACTGAACAAAACGATAGATTCTACCTTGAAATAGCAGACTCTCTAAACATAAAACCAAACAATAGAAGTCCGCGTATCAAAGCTGAACTAGAAATACCAGACAAATATTTTGATGAAATCTTAGACGCTACCTATCCTGACTCCAAAGGCAATTATCATCCCTACAGCATAGAAATCAAGCGAAAAGATGGAGAATACTATGTTTATCTAACTTACGAAGAAGAAGTACCAGGGTCATGCTTAAAACCAAAACAGCCAATTAATGCTCATCTCATAGCCGGGATAGACGTAAATATTGACCGTACAGCCGTTACCATTATGACAAAACAGGGTAACTTCATAAAATCCAGGGTATTTTACTGCCACGAGATGGAGTATGTCTCATCCAACAAACGAGAAAACTTAGCAGGAGAGCACTCGAAAGAGATAATAGACTACCTACTCCACGAAAATGTAGGAGCCATAGTAACTGAAAAACTAAACTTTAGAAACGACCACGACACAAACAAAAGATACAACCGTCTAACTCATAATTTTACCAGGAAAAAACTCCTACAAGGGATTACAAGAAGGAGTCTTAGAAACGGATTTGAAGTAAAACAAATAAACCCTGCTTACAGCTCGATTATTGGCAGATTTAAATACTCTAAAAAATACGGCCTCTCAGTTCACCAGGCTGCAGCCTTGGTAATTGGCCGCAGGGGTCTAGGCTACAGTGAAAAGCTCCCGGTGGAGCTAATTCAAAAATTACAAGAACTAAAACCATATTTGCAAAATCTTATTGGATCAAAGGAAGAATCCAACAAGATAAAATATTTAAAAGATATTATCCAAAAGATAGATAACTTTAAACATTATCATCTCTGGACATTGTGGAACATGGCAAATAAGTTTTTGGAATTTAATCTGAGCGATCATAAACTAAAAAGACAGGAGGTGAAACCCCTGAGTTACTAAAATTCTTTTACTGCGATAGGTTAATACCATGGGAAGGAAAGGCCTATCGCATCTGCCGTCCCTAACAGGGAGTCGCCGGTTTGTCTTCTACTTTAGGTAGATGAACCTATACTGGCGAAACAGAGTGAAAATCTCTGCGGTAAGTCGTCTTTTCTTGGTTCGGCGGCGGTGGTTTTAGGGCACAATGTTTAGTTTTGTGCATATTTTAGTAACCAGGTATTAGAATGGCTTCTTAAAGGAAGATTTCCAAAAAGAACTCAATAAAATATTTAGCTCGGCAAAAGAGGCAGGAAAATCAACCATTGATATAAAGTCGGGAGATTTACACAGAAGAGCTGGAAATTATTCAGGTAATCACAGGATGCCTGTATGCTGCGATGTCATGAGGGAAAATATGAAATCTAAGATGAAATTATAGAACAACCACCTAAAGGAAATGGTGCTTCTCTAGTTGTCCGTTATAATTTACCAAATTAACAGTTACTGAAAAGAGTGGTTAACTTTCTTGGTCCGCCTCCTGTTGTGAAATGCTTTGGATTTCAAGGGGGGTGGATAGGAAATTGGTTTAATTGGAGAGAAAAGTTAAATTCTAATAAAGATATAATATGCGATGATGAACGAGGAAGAGGTTTGATAATAGCGAAAATGTTCTGTAATAATTATTTTATAATAAAAAAGGCAATAAAGCTTTTTGATTTTAAAATTTGATTTTAAAAGATAATAAAATATAACCAGCCTTGTAAAGGTTTACTTTATATAGGCTGGTTATTTTATTTTGGAGCCGTATATTATATTTTAAATAACAGTATAATGGTATAATGGTGCCGAAGGTACGTATTATGGAGAACCCACACTGGAAAATTTTTTGATAAAGGTCTTTAAAGATTTTACTTTCATGACCTGGATCTATAGTTTGCTTAATGGTGAACAAACTCAATTTGTTCCATTAAAAGTCTAAGTTTTAATATACCTCTTTTCTACAAAATATTGATAGGACTAAACTTTGATGCAGGAGTAGAGGGAACCTCTAACCTTGCATTTGCAGCTTTTACAGCTGTTTTTAGAGTTGAAGTACATGTCAAGATTTTCTAAAAATCCAAAAGAAAGTAATATTATGATTTTATAAAGGAGTATTAAAATGAGTGACTTAAATTACTAACATGTTTAATTTTTATTCAATGTCAAATGAATAAAAACATTTAATTTCTTACACTATTTGATGTAAATAAAGGTTTGATTTTAAGTTAGAAGTTAAGCAAATATTATTTTGAAAATTTTACTTTGAAGATGAGGTGTTATATTAATTTTTTCGATAATAATTATAATATCTTTGATTTTAGGATTTTTTATATATATCGGCTGGAGCATTCTCATGAAGAAGCTGTTTATGCAGTGGATGAAATTGAAGTTGATTGGAAAGAGCAAGCGGCATTAAAAGCTGAGGATTACTTGGATTATTCGTCATTTTCACGAGAGGGGCTAATTGAGCAATTGGAATATGAGGGATTTACCCGTGAACAAGCTGAGTATGGTGTGGAAGCTGTTGGATATTAAATGGTGAACTTCAAAAAACAGTATAACAAAACATATTGTGTTAAACCCATTAAATTAAAGTCTGGGCTATTATTTTCTAAGGGGTTTGATTTTTTTGAAGTTGAAATTTAAAAATCACAAGCAAAATTACACTAAAATTCACATGGTAAATCACAAGTTTTACACATTAAAAAAATGGGCAGTTCTCTTTATTAAAATTGAGAACTGTCCCATTATCATTAAGGCACATAAAATCGGAAAATGTTCAATACTATGTTAAAGGCTATTTGTTAGTCGTATTCTATTATCTCCATCAAAGCCTATTACTCTTTCATCTCCAATAATTACCTCCGTCCGGAAGTCAATTTTTTAGCCATAATACCAGCCTAGTAAAAATAATAAACTTTTGATAGGCTGGTTATTTTGTTAAAAGCCATATACTTGATTATTATGTTCTATATTAATGGTGTAATGGTAGAAGATTACAGGGATAATTTTCTAATAAGATTTGATTAGTTTGACTTGAGAAGATATAATAAACATATAATGGGTTTTTAAAATTTAGGGTGGTGGTTAAAATGTCTGACCTGGAAATATCTAAAAAAGAACTAAAGGATTATAAAAAACTTACAATTATTGAAGAATTAACTCCGCTTAAAGAGTATGTAAAAATTTTGGAAAGCAAATACAAATGCAGCTTTGAAGAATTCGAGAAAAGAGTGAAAAAAGAGACCGAAAATTATGAGTTCTGGGACGTTTATATTGAATGGAAAGCCTATCATGAAAGGATAAAGGAACTCGAAAAGGAACTTGGAGCTGTCAACGATGCAGAAGATATTAAATTTACTAAATAGTTCCAGGATTGTGGTGAACTATGAAATTTTTGATTTTAAACAGGGGAAAAATTTTTATTTTGTAAAAGCCAGGGCAGAAATTATCGATAACTCATATCTGCACATAAAAATATTCAATTCTACAGGTGAATATTTTTATTCTTTTCATTGGCAGGATTACAATAACGACTTAATAGTTAGATGGGACAATTCACCGCACCATGAGTATATTAAAACTTTTCCTCATCATAAACATATCGGAGGCAAAATAACAGAATCTAACGAAATTACCTTAGGTGATATACTAAAATATATTGAAAGAGAGTTTGCTTAGCAGAGATTTTTGGATGCTAGGTTAAATTTGTATGAGAACCTGGAGGTATATAGCAATGAGTACTACCGAATCAAAAGAGTTTTTGTTAAAAGAGTTTGAAAAGCTTGATGAAGAAGGCCAGAGAAAAATCCTTGACTATGTCAAAAGATTATCTAGTGCTAAGGGAGATACTAATAGTAAAACTCCTAAAAGCCTTAGGGGTGCATTAAGAAAATACAAAAATAAAGATCTAAGACAAAAAGAAAATGGTGCCTGGGCAAGTGCGGTGAAAGAAAAACATGAAAATAGCTGATGCAAATATTATTTTGAGATCCTTTTAGAATCTTAATCATAAAACAGTGTTTTAGAAATTATTAATAACCAGCCTGAGTATTTATATCTAGTTTAGAATAAGCTGGTTATTTTATTTTGCAGCTGTATATTATATTTTAAATAACAGTATGATGGTATAATGGTGCCGAAGGTGGGATTCGAACCCACACGCCAATGGCACACGATTTTGAGTTTATTCTAAAAACTTGCCGCCCGCCACCTAGCACGGAAACAGATTTATAGGGAATACATAACTTGGCGACCTTATAACTTTATTTATCAGTTATCTATATTTTAGCGTGGTATGTATTGGTAGTCAATAGTTTGATAAAGACATAGTTTAATAGAGTTAGAAAATATAATTTATTCAATTTGAAGATACAGAAAAGTGCATTTAACCTGACTCAGTTCAATTAATTGATTATATCATACATATATTTACTTGTTGAGTTATAAGGTATATATCCTATTCTATAAGATAATAAAATGTTTATATTATTAAAAATTTTAATAAATAACTTATCTTTATTTGTAACTAAAGCTTTTATCCAAACATTCCTACTAATTAATATGCCTTTTATTTTATCTTTTCCTGACTGAACTTTTCCGTAAGCTTTGTGATTTCCATCAATAATAAAAAACGGCAAACCACTTGGATTTAGTAAAGTAAAGTCTCCGCATATAACTGGATCCTCTTTGTTAACACATTTCATTGCATACGTTTTATCTATTTTACTTTCATCCATAATTCTCTTTAAAAATTCTTTATCGAATTCTATATTAATCAAATCTTCTTCTATGTTAGATAGTTTTGCTTTAAAAGCTTTCTTATAATCTTCATCATTTTTGTTGATTGTTTTTGTGTCTCTATATATAAGTTGGTTAAGCAAGTCAATATTAATTCCAATTACATAACTATCATTTCCATAAAGCTCAAATGGTAAAGAATATACTTGCTTTCCTAGCTTTGGTGTTTCCTTTCTATGGTTTTTTAATACTGCCTGATATTCTTTAATTATCTTTTTAAAATTAGGGTATTCATATTTTAATTGTAGGTCGGCTTCAATATTTGAAGATAATAAATAATTAAAAAAATTTTGTAAGTTGTACATAATTACCCCCATAATATTTTATATATAAATTTATATTCAGTTATTTTAAAAATTATAAATAAAATAATTCTTAAAGTTTAAATTTCTATCAAATAAAAAAAGGAGGCAATGCCTCCTGGTATGAATAAAATTTAAATTTATGTTATTATCATAAAAATTCCTTAACTATTAAAATGAGATCACTGCTTTTCCTCCATTAGATTTTCGATCATACGTCCTATAGGATCTGCAATTCTAAGTACGGTATGCCCATTATTACTTTCTATATTGCTACAAAATTTCAAGTATGCTTTTTGTCCAGGATCTACTAATAAAATATGATCTATAATAGTTTCTACCCCTTCATTTTTAAATTTGTACATATTTGGTCCCACATGGCTAACATAATACCTTTTTAAATCTTGT
Organism: Natranaerofaba carboxydovora; assembly: GCF_022539405.1. NCBI lineage: Bacteria > Bacillati > Bacillota > Clostridia > Natranaerobiales > Natranaerofabaceae > Natranaerofaba > Natranaerofaba carboxydovora. Next base: position 81,677 of record NZ_CP054394.1, read on the forward strand.
TCAAATTCTTTGTTTAATTTAATTTCTTTTTTGGAAACAGGTGTGATATCCTTGTTTTCTAAAACACAATCTAAAGATTTATTATCTTTTATTAAATCAAATGAAATATCAAAGCCTGCTTCAGTAAGAATTTCATAAAGGGTGGAGGGACCTGTTCCAGAATAACCTGTTGCTAAGCCACATTTAATTTCCATTCTTTCTTCATCACGACTATATAAAATTAAAACTGTTTGAACTATATTATATATTTCCTCTTCTTTAATGTGAGCTTTATAAAATAAGTCGAGATGTTCTTTGTTATTTCTAAAAAAACCTATTGCATCAGAGGAGGTTCCTCCTTTAATAACTAACTCCATATTGTTCCTCCTTATAAATTGAGATATTAATATTTATTTACTTATTGTAGAAATATGATAGCATTTATTTAATAAATAAAGAGACGATCACAAAATCTTATTTTTGTTTAGTACTATAATTGGGTTGTAACTAAGTTAACAAAAATTTAATTTTTTACTATATAACTTAAATTTACAATTTTAGTTTAGTAATGTTACTTAAGTTCTTTGAAGAAGCTATAATATGATGTCTCACCATACAACGTAAGGGGGAGAAGGGCGCAAGGATACTTGTTTGAAATACCTCCAGACTTGGCAAGTTATTTAATATCTGTAATTAGATAAAGAAAATTTATTAAATGAGAAAACAAAGCTAAAAAATGAAAAAAAGAAGAGTGAAGAGATATCTATAGAAGAATTAAGTAATCTTTTGAATAAAGTACTCGGAACACTGAAAAAGAACGGATAGTAAAGGGGCGAATAGGTCAAGGATTATTTAAAAACAAGTTACTGGCATTATAAGATAAATGTGTGATTTGTGGTTTATCCAAAATAGACTTATTGATTGGTAGTCATATTAAACCTTGGAGATATAGCAACGATGAAGAAAAATTGGATGAAGATAATGGGTTATTGATGTGTAATGTCCATGACGCCCCTTTTGATAAAGGTTATATTTCATTTGAAGATTCAGGAAAGATTATAATTTCTTCAAAACTTAATAAAAAAGATTGTAATTTACTAGGAATAAATGAAAATATAATAATAAAATTACGGCCAGAACAAATCAAATATATTAAATGGCATCGTGAAAATATATTAAAGAGTTAAAATAGTGTAGGGGCGGAAGCTATTATGATCTAAATGAAAAGTTTTATTTTTTACACTTTTTCAAAACAATTAGATTTATGCCAATCCAAATACTTTTTACTCTCAGTTGGTAAATTGAAGAGCAAACTATCATTATCTTTTATGTTCATTAAATTTTTAGTTGTTTGATCTAAATTGTTCGAGACAATTATAGAGCCGTTGTCTTCAAAAGAAATAAATCCATTATCAAACAGAGCATCATGGGTCACACAAAGTAATAACCCATTATTAATATCTAATTTTTCGTGGTTATTTGAATGTGACCAGGGTTTTATATGACTTGCAACTAATAGTCTTTCTTCATCCAGGCCACATAAGCAGCACTTTTTATATTTATTTAACAATTTTTTTCTAAATACACCTTGTTTCACCCTATTTTTAGTTATGGATTCAATCTCAGGATTGCTTATATATTCTAACTTAGACTCTCTAACTTTTGACGTTTCTGTGTTTTCAGGCCAGGAATATATATGATTATCGTAATATAAAACTTCGAAATTGTTTTCAGTCAATAGCTTTTCTATAAAATCTTCGCTAGAAATATACGGTTCTAATTTCCATTCTCTAAACATATTATATCCCTTATGCCATATCCTTGAGTCAACGCCTTTTAAATTAGATACTATTTCATTTTTTTTACTTAATTGAAAAGGAGGCGTAAGCTTTATAAATTTATCAAATATGACAATATTCTTATATTTTCTCTCGCCCCAAAATGCCATACTTAAATTTTCGTCAACAATTTTTTCGCAAACGTATCCAATTCCATCTATGGCTTGGTAACCATAAGTATCATTAATCCTGAATAATATTAAATCATTGGCTTCAATATTTTCATATTGTCTTAAGTTATATTCTCCATCTTTAACTCCCCAGGCTCCTCTTTTTTTTGTTGTATTATTTAAAACCTTTTCTATAGCTATATCATCATGAGCTTTTCCGTTTACAACTGAATTATTATAGTTTTTTAAGGTTTCATTGTTTGTAACTGGGAAATAAAATACTTTGATAATAATCCCTCCTTTATGATATTATCTACAGCTTTATTTTTGTCTTTCTATAGTTAGTTTTTGTATTGCTTTTTAAATCGTTTTCAATGAGACTATCATTTTCTAAGTAGTCTTTATTGTTATAAAAAAAATTTGTTTTTGAGTTTTTGTTTTTTCTTGGTGCATGTACTGGTTCTACGTAAAATTTCCCTTTGTTTTCTATATGTTCTTTCAAAATTTGTTTTAGTTTAATAGAGTTAAAGTCATTTTTGTCAAATTTAAACATCTTTTCAGCAGGTATATCTGGACATTTAATATTAAAGTGTTCACTATGATAAAAACCAAGGACTGGATCAATATTGAAGTTTTTGTGTTTATTAGGTATTAACTTATTTAATCCTTCAATTTGGTAATAAAAGTTATTATAAGAACCATTATTTTGTAAGGCGTAAAATTCATTTGTGTTCAGACCTTTTAAGGATAATAACATCTCGACTTTAATTTGCTTAAAACTATTTAGTAACAAAATATCCTCTTCTTTTATTTCACGTTTTCCAATAGTAATTCCATTGGTAAATATCTTTACTTTAAACTTATCATCCGTTTTTAAAAATCTTAAGTTGTCCCTTGCTAGTTCATTATTTTCAATAATATATTTATCTAACTTATTTAAAAAATTTACTAAAAAATGAAAACGCTCTTTATTTAGTAATGGTTCTCCTCCAACTATCTGTAACCCCTGTATTTTAAAGAGTTCTGGATCTTTTTTTGGGGGATTGATTTTTGTAATATATTCTAGATTAGCATGGAGACACTGGCTAAAATACTGTAAACATTGATCTTCGCTTAACAATTGATAACTATTATTATCATTTGACCAACAAAGTTTACAGTTTAAATTACATTTATCGAAATCTATTCTAAGTTCTCGCATACTTTTGTATAATTTATTAAATCCAAGTATACATTTTTCAGCGAATTTACAGTTAGTTTTTTTACAAAAATGGCCTGCTGAATTGAAATCATTAGGAAATTTTAACTCCTGCATTTAACCAACAACCCCTTTTATTAGCTATTTTTTTATTATAACTTACTGAGTAAAGGTAAAAAAGATAATTATATGATATAAAAAAACTCTTAGTTACAGATCAATTATGTAGTTTTGTATAGAGGATGGTATAAAAATATTTTGGACTTATAAGAAGCTTTGGATTGTAACACTTAATTAGACAGTTTTTTTATTTTCTCACTAGGAGAGATTTTTGTCAGTTGTGAGGAGCTATAAATGATGAATTCCCCCAGTAGACGAAAGTTTCTCTTTATTGTGAAGAAATGGGGAGTAGCGTTTTATGTAACAAAAATTTTGCGAAATCTGGTGCGATTTAAGGAGGGGGTAAATGGTTCATACAATATTTCTTATTAAACTGTATAACACAAAGGCAAAAATATATGTTTAATTAAATTTATTTTCAAACTCTTTACCTCCCCACCTTTAAACACCTGCCGATAAAATAGTCTATACAATAAAAATATACCTCCTAATCGGAAGTATATTGAAAATTACCTAAAATATGATAAAATTTCCATTAAGGAGGGGGTGACATGAAACTTGTTATAATAACCTCAATCATATTAACTATTCTAATGACAATTCCCACAATCTATTATGACGACATTTTTGAAAGTGATGCTGGATTTATAATGTCAACATTAACTGGGTTCATTGTTATAACAGTAATAGTTACAATTTACCTTATTCCTACCCTAGTAGCAGAATATAGAAATCATAGAAATGTAAAAGCAATTTCAGTATTAAACCTCTTTCTAGGATGGACTTTCATATTTTGGGTACTAGCTCTTGTTTGGGCTTTTCTAAATAACCAGGAAGAACCTGCTCAAGAAACCTAAACCATTTGCCTATGGAGGGGATAACATGGAAACGATAATGTCTATTATAAGTGCATTAATTATTATAACAATTGCTGTTTTAATTTATTTTGCTCCTGCTTTTGTAGCAGAATATAGAAATCATAAAAATGCTAGAGCAATTTCAGTATTAAATCTCTTTTTGGGATGGACATTTGTATTTTGGGTACTGGCTCTTGTTTGGGCTTTTCTCAGTAATCAGGAAGAATCAACTGAAGAAACCTAAACATTTACCTATGGAGGGGTGGTATACATTGTTAGACATTATTACATCTGGATTATTTATAATATTCATTTATTTCCTTCCTACTATATTAGCAGTATCTAGAAAACACAAAAATGCTTATGCTATCTGGCTTTTAAATTTCTTCTTAGGATGGACTTTTATATTTTGGGTATTAGCTCTTGTTTGGGCTTCCCTCAATAGTCAAAAAGAATCAACAAAAGAAACTTAAATTATTCTCCTATCATCTTTTTTAAAATATCGCCTTATTCTATTTAAAAATGTCATAAATTCTGCCCTGCTCGCCCAAGCGTCAGGTCTAAAATGAATAACAGAGTCTCCGTCCCTGGTAAAAACAGTAATAAGACCTAATAATTTTTAGAGATAACAGGTGAAGACCGAGAAACTGTACCTAAATGGATAAGAGCTATAACTTTTGTGACTTTGGATATAGCTTTTTGATTGCAGGTTGACTATTGATGATTTGGTGAACCTGGCTATTGTTAGTGGCGGAGGAGAAAATATATATTTTAGTTTACTTGGGAACAACAGCTTGGCATATTTATTGGTTGTTTATACATTGAAATGTATCTCCTATCTTTATTAAAGGATGGGAGATTTTTTATGTTTTTAGATCACCTATTAATTCATATCCTCTCACAATTAAAAGAGTTCATAAAAATCTCTAAAAAAGCCTTTTAATAATCTATAAAGGTATAACCATAACCCTCCCTCCCCTCCGAAAATCCAATACAGCCAAATTACTAAAGCCTATTGATACACTCAAATTAATATATTAGAATATTTGTAGAAGTTGGCTAAAATCCAACCTTAAAATTATGCAACAAGGAGGGGTTATTTGGCAAATAAAGTTATTGCTTATTTGATTACCGATGGGAAAGTGTCAAAGATTAGTTTAAACAATATGGGTAAAACAAAATACCCAGAAATGGCTGGTAAAAGTGCTTTGATTGTTTGCATAACCTTTGAAAAGGAAGAGTCATTTCAGTTAAAAGATGTTGACATTATATCTACGATTTTTGACAATGAAGGAAGATGTGAAATTGACAAAAATCAAAAAGAAAGACTGAGGATGTTTGTTGAAGAAAATTTGCCTTTTTTTGAAGAGAAAAGTATGGGTGATGGAAATGTAAAGTATAACTATTTTAGTCCAAGACTAAACACAAAACAGAAACAGATGCTAAAAGAAAGGATAGTAAAAGACTTTAATAAGACTTTTTAGAGAAAGTTATCAGGATTGTATAAAGAGATCTTTGTTTAAACATTTTCTCCCGCCACCTTTAAGATTTAAGGTGTGCGGAAATTTTTTCAACTTAGAGTTCCTATAATATGAATTATGAGAACTAAAAAGCTAACGTAGGACTCCTTAAAAGAAAAGGAGTTTTTTTAATTTTTCACTAGGAGAGAAATTTGCCAGTTATAAAGGGGTTGTGACTGATAGTACCTTTTAGCCGCCCCCCAGTAGACGGAAGTTAACTTTTTAAATGCTAAAAAACGGGGAGTGGCATTTTATGTACACAGGAAAATTTCTGAGAACTGGTGCACTTACATAGGGTGGGCGGGGCCTAATTGGCCTAGCTGAAGTATTTTCTAAGGAGGAGTAGGATGAAAAAAAACATGGGAAAAAGGATTAGAATGGAAAGGGAAAGACTAAAAATGAACAGAAAAAAATTTTCAGAGCATACAGGACTATCAGAATATTACATAGGTCAAATAGAAAGAGGAGAAAGAAAAATGAGTATAGACAGCCTGCTTAATATATCAAACTGTCTTCACCTTTCAGCAGATTATATTCTAAAGGGTAAAGAAAGAACAGAAGAGAAAAAACATGAAAACGAAATATACCAGCTGCTTAATAGATGTGAAGATAAAGACTTAGAATTAATCAAAGATTTAGTAAAGCTTATTTTACCCTATCTAAAAAATTAAATCCCCCCGCCCCCTCTTTTACGGATAAGGGGGGGCGAGAAAATTTAAACTCATTACCCCTTAATTTTTAATATACAAACAAATAAAATAGCATCTTCTTTTTTAAAATTCTTTAGTATCTTCTATATTATTATCTTACTTTAATTAACATCAATGTACGTTATTCCCTGCTTTAGGTTTGGGCAGGGATTTTTATATTGCTTTTAGTGAAGATAAACCCTGAGTTCATTATACCTATTATTTAAATGAGATAAAAATCGGTGCGAAAAATTAATTATTTACTAAACAACTATAAGCCTGTTTCGTACATGAATTATAGGAAGCGATAAAGGATAAATAAAATTTCCCCTAAGGAGGTCTTAAGTCATGAAAAAATATGTAAAAGACTACTTGAATTCTGGTTATTCAATAATTCCAATAAATCCAAAGTCTAAAACTCCAATTATTGAATGGAAAGAATATCAAAACAAAAGACCATCTGAAGAGGAACTTATAAAATGGTGGAGAAAGTGGCCAAATGCTAATATAGGTATTGTTACTGGCAAAATAAGCGGAATATTTGTACTTGATGTAGATGGAAAAGAAGGAGAAAAATCTTTAGACGGATATGAACTACCAGATACTGCAGTAGCAGAAACTGGTGGTGGAGGTAGACATTATTTCTTTGAACACCCAGGATTTATATGTAAAAACTTTACAGGCATATTACCCAATGTTGATATTAGAGGAGATGGTGGCTATATTGTAGCACCCCCCAGCCTCCATGAAAGCGGTAATAAGTATAAATGGTTAAATAAATCTCAAATTAATAAAGCACCTGAGTGGTTATTAGAAAAACTAAACTCAGTTAGTAAAACTTACAGAAAAATAACTGCAGAAGATTTTGCTAAAGAAATCAAGGAAGGGGCAAGAAACAATGAGCTTACAAGTATAGCTGGTTCCCTTTTAGGGCATGGTGTATCTTTGGAAGAAACTTTAACTATACTGAAGTCAATAAATCAAACAAATTGCTGCCCCCCACTTCCAGAAAAAGAAGTGGAGAAAATAGCTGAAAGCATAGCAAAAAGAGAATATGGAAATGATCATATGCCTGTAACAAAAAACAACTATAACTATGATGTTTCCAGGTTTTTTGATGGAAGTACGTTTATTCCTAAAAAAGTTGCTAATGAAATAACCACTAACTACAGTATTATTAAAGCATACGGCAAATTATACTATTATCAAGATGGAATATACAGAGAGGGCGGGGAAGAATTAATTAGAAGAAAAGTTAGAGAATTACTAGACGATAAAGCAAAAAATAACCGAGTCAATGAAGTGTTACAACATATAAAAGACACCAGTAATCAAGTTAGTGATTTTCACCCCCACCCTGAATATATCAATGTAACAAATGGAAGACTTAACTGGCATAAAGACAATTTAGAAGAACACAATCCAGAAATATTTGAACTTATGCAGCTACCAGTTCAATACAATCCAGAAGCTGACTGTCCTAGATTTAAAGGATTTTTAAATGAAGTATTAGATGACGAAGTTATTTCGCTAATACAAGAAATGTTTGGGCTAACCATCGCCCCAGATATTACTGAAAACGGCAGCAAAAAATTTCACAAGATGTTCATACTAACAGGCGAAGGAAGAAATGGTAAATCAGTCTTATTATCGACATTAGAAACATTACTGGGTAGAGATAACGTAAGCAATATATCACTACAGGAACTAGAACACAATAGATTTAAAAAAGCGGACTTACTAGGTAAACTTGCAAATATATTTGGTGATATAGATAGTAAGTCACTAAACTCCACAAGTGCTATTAAAACACTTACGGGAGGCGATACAATAGCAGGTGAAAGGAAAAATGAGCACCACTTCTACTTTAAGAATTATGCGGAGCTAATTTTCTCAGCCAATGAACTTCCAAAAGCCAATGATAAAAGCAAAGCTCTTTACAAGAGATTAATAATTGTACCATTTGAAAGAACATTTAGTGAAAACGAAGCAGATAAAAATCTTCTTAGTAAACTTACTACAGATGAAGAACTAAGCGGAATACTAAACTGGGCTATAGAAGGCAGGAAAAGATTATTTCAAAAGGGCAGCTTTACTATTTCACACCAGGTGGAGGCTTTATTAGAAAAATATAAACAAAAAAACAATAACGCACTAGAATTCTTGAATAAATTCGTTGTAGAAGACACAGATGGAATAATAAGTAAAAGCGATTTATACCAAAAATACCATACCTGGTGTGAAGAAAACAATATAATTCCAGAATCACAGCAAAGTTTTAATCAAACTATCAAAGAAAATTTCAATGCAAAAGAGTATAAACCTGGAAGTATTAGACTTTGGAGAGGGATAGCTATGAGTGAAATATAAATACACCAGGTTTTTACCAGGATTGCACCAAGTTTGTTACCAGGTTTTTGTAGTAGTTACCTATATGACTCTAGGAATACCAGGGTTTATAAAATCTTAAGTGAAAAAGTAAAAGTATAATAATATATATCATAAAAAGTTATTATGATAAAACCCTGGTAAAGTTGGAGTTATGAAGGTGTTAAGTATAAAAAGTCTGGTACTAATCCTGGGCTAAACCTGGTATAACCCTGGGAATAAACCTCCCCCCTCCACTCGAAAGTGGGCGGGGGCGGGTTTTATTTATGATCCTGAGCTTCTTCAATAATCTTATCTTCAAACTCAGAATTTAAAATTTGTTTGCAGTATTTAATTAATAATTATCTTATACATAACCAATCCAAACTATGACAAGAAAAATAAAGAATTGGATAGAGATAAATAGGTATTTCCCCCGCCTGCCATAAAAGGATAGAGTTAGCTTAGGAGTAGGGAGTGTTGGATTAACTAAGAAGGAAAATGTGGGAAGGATTCTAGAGTTATCGCCCCCCACTTTTGCTGGCGGGTGCGAATAGGTAGTATACAAATTATGCAGGGAGTATGCCCTGTTTTTTTAGTTAAATCAAAGGTTGCCTTAGTTTATCTGCTTTTCTAAAAAAAGAAAAAATTAACAGGGATAATTTGTTGATGTATAGAATAATAATATTGGTTATTTATAAGAGTTTTAAATTGGGAGGTGATATTACAAATAGTATGATGTTAAAGCAAATATTCCATCAAGTAATACTTTACTTACATGGAGGGAAAAACATATGTCAGGAAAGAAAATTATATTATTAGTATCTGTTTTTGTAGTAATTTTCGCTGTTGCTGTTGCAGGGTTTACTGCATTTTTTATTTCAATGCAAACATCTACTCCTCAAACTCAAGGAGGATCACAAGTTAGTAATGAAAGTGATAATGATACAGAAGTATCAGCATCTGAAAAAATAATTGGAGTTTGGCGGGGCGAAGAAGTTGATATCGAACTTTTAGAATTTTATGATGATAATAATTTTCAGTTATATTACGAAAATGAAGAAGGAGGGGGCACTTACTTAGAAGGTAACTATTCTATGAGTGGAGATAGCAGGTTGCGTATCGAGCTTGATGATGGAAGAGTAGAAGGAAAGACAGGAGATATTGATTTAAGAAGTGTTTCAAGTCAATATACGATTGATATAAATTTAGAAGAAGATACATTAGAATTTTTAGATGAAGTTGATTTAGCAGCAAATACAGTTTGGAAAAGAGAGTAAAGTATTAAAAGCCAATGGGGATACCTTTGTATGCTGTCCGCCCTTAATAGCGGGGGCGAATATATTTTTAAACTAAACTTATTAATTATTGTTAAATATCCCTGCAAGAGTGATGATGGGTATAAAAGAGGCTCTTTAGTTAATAAAGTCCACCAGGGTTATGATATGCTCCTCCTTATGATAAACAGTTTTTCTTATTTAAACTGTCTACCACAAGGGGAGCATATCAAAATATTGGTGGGCTAATATTTATATTACGATTGTAGAGAACGATAATGAGAAAGTTTGAGACATTAGAATCTTATGTTTATTATATGGCTTTAATTAAACCAGCTACCACTTTGCTTTAGGTGTGGATGGGCGGGGACTTCATTTAGATTTCTCCACATCTTCTATTATTTCATCCATAAGTTTAGGGGTGACAATCTGTTTCACATTATTTAATTCTCTGATCAATATATCTATGTCTTCTCCGAAAGTATTAAATAATATATATTTCATATCTTCCTGCTTGACCCTGCCAGCTTTTCCCATAGCTAACACAGACATTATTATTTCAAAAGGTTTGTAGTTGTTGTTTTGGTAATGCTTTTTTAAAGTTTTACAAATAGTTTTTATATTATAAGTTTTAGGCATATTACACTCCTCCTTTGTTAACTTAATAAAATTTTGTGTTAAACTTTATTAATTGGGTTAAATATCGAGATGATTTAAAGGATTATATTTTTCGTTTTGTTCTTTTAGATTAGTCCCATAAATGTTCACATAGTTTTTTGATATGCTAATGTCCTCGTGTCGGAGAAGACATTGCAAGGTAAAGGCATCACATCCTTGTTTTACTAAATTAATTGCAAAGGTGTGGCGAAATCTATGGCAATTTACTGATAGATCTTTAAAATTCATAGCTTCGTTTAACCTTTTAAAGATACTTTGAGCTCCATACTTACTAAGCTGCTTATTATTTTTGTCTACAAATATAAATTCAGATACTTCACCAAAATATTGCTTACAGTAGCTTTTATAATATGCGATTTCTTTTTGAAGTTTTTGGGTGAGGGGGAGGGTCACAGCTTTATCTCTTTTGCCGTAAATGTAAATAGTACCTTTTTCAAAATCTATATCCTCCCATTTAGCATTTCTAAACTCATTTAATCTAGCTCCAGTACCCAACAAATAAAGTAATAAAACATAATTTCTCAGATTAGTAAAAGAGTTTCTACGTTTAATTGACCTTTTATAATAATTTAGCATTTGTCTAATGTGGTAATCTGAAAAAGGTTTTTTCTGACTTTTAAATTTTATTGGTTTAATATCTTTAATCGGGTTATTTTTAGGGTCAATAATATCTTCTTTTTCTAAATAGTTAAAGAAAACTTTTAGGTGTTTTAGTTTTGTATTGAGGGTGGCGGGGGCGTTTTTTCTTTCTTTTTTGCAATAAGATAAAAATGATTTAATCAAATTAGGCTTAACATCTTGTACATTTAAAACTTCATTTTCCTCACAAAACTTCATAAATTCATCTAAGTACTTCCTGTAATGGTTTACCGACCACTCTGCTAGATTTTGAAGCTCCTTTTCATCTAAAAACTCATCAGCAGCAAATCTTAACAACATAAAAAAGACCACTCTCCTTTTTTAAAAATTAGGGAAGTGGTCGCCATAGTTATGTGTCTCCCGAAAGAGTTTTTGTGGTCATTCAAAACCACATGACTCCAATTAGGGATCATTTTGTTTATGGAAGTCTATTCCTATTCGTGAACCCCTGTGTGGGCGGGGGTGAAATTATTTTAGAAATAAAAAATGGTGCCGAAGGTGGGATTCGAACCCACACGCCAATGGCACACGATTTTGAGTCGTGCGTGTCTGCCAGTTCCACCACTTCGGCACATCTTAATTGCAATATAGATTATAACAGATGTGATTTAGCTTATCAAGCTCTACTCCAAAGTAAATTTAACCTTAAAATTCCTCAGTTTGATCCTCCATAATTAGATCCTCTTCGCTTAAATCTTCTTCGTTCTTATTTTCTTCATCCATTTCATCCTGGGGTTTGTTTAATGCTTCATTGGCATCTGCAAGAATTTTGTAGCCTTTGTCAACGCTTAAACTATAATTGTACATATTAAGCTTATCAAAGTTATCCTTTGCTTCTTTTATGACTTTGTTTAAAGCATTTTTGGGTGCTACCACCGGGTAATTAACTTTGTAAAAATGATCTTTTAACTCATTCAAATAAGCGTTATCAAAGGTTATGCATGACCTGCCCCAGTGGATTACATGGTGGCATTTTTCGCAGACACACAATATATCTTCAAGTATTTGTTTCTTATTTTCCCTATCAAACTCCCATTTTTCATGAGCTTGTAATGACTCCGGTTCTTTTTTGTAGTTTCTGTTACAAAGTTGGCATGTATAATTATTTTTTTGTCTCAAATAATGTGTTATTCTACTCCACTGAACATCAGAAATTTCGCTTCTAAAATTTTGCCCCCATGCTGTCCTAGGAATGAGTTGTGGTTTTAGTGGTATGTAGTCACTATTGGGAACAGCTTCTTTCACTTGTTTGTGGCGCTCTAGCACAGGTTTCCCCCAATGATAGACAGCGGTTCCAGCGATGAGAAGGAAAACAGCTAGAAAATCATCTAAAAAGTGAAACGCAAGAAAAAAAAATAACAATAGTCCAACAAAATATGCCCTGTCCCCGGATTTTACAAAAGGGCCTTTTAAAATATCTACCATAACTTATCACCTCTGAAGTCTAAATTAACAAAATGAAAAATCATAACAAATTTATGTTTATTTTTATTATAGCGCATTTAATATTATCTTTCTACATTATATGTTTGAATCCTTTTGTTTGATTCGCTTAATTTTAAGAAAAGAGAATAATAGAGTTTATAACGGCCTGGTCAAAGCTAGAAAAGATAAACTATTTTTATAAATATTTACAATCTACATATTTTATTTTAAACTTCTTCTGGTTATGGTAAGATATATTTGAGTAAGATGGAGTAAGGTAAAGGAAGAGGGGTCTAGCCTTATGAATTATCCTGGAGATGAATTGCTTGTACAGCGATGCAAAAAAGGCCAACTTGAGGCCTATGAGAAACTTATAAAAAAATATGAAAACAAGGTGTATTCACTTTGCTATAGATATTCAGGTAACTACGATGATGCTAATGATCTTGCACAGGAGGCATTTATAAAAGTTTTTAATTCTATAGATAAGTTTAAGGGAAAATCTGCTTTTTCTACCTGGCTATACAGGGTGACAGCAAATGTATGTCTTGATGAGATGAGAAAAAAGAAAAAAACGCCAATATCTATTGATAAACCACAGGAAACGGAAGAAGGAGAAGTATATTTTAACCTACCTGATCAAAAGTATAATCCAGAAATAATTGCTGAGAAAAATGATTTGAAACAACTAGTACATAAAGGAATCTCTAAGCTACCCAAAGAGCAAAGAATCATAATTATCTTACGCGAAATGGAAGAATTAAGCTATGAAGAAATATCTGAAGTATTAGAGATTTCTATTGGTACTGTAAAATCAAGACTAAATCGTGCTAGAAAAAATCTTAAAGAAATTTTGAGCCATAATGCGGAACTTTTTCCAACAAATACACATCTAAAGAATAAGGAGGTGTGATTATGGACTGCAATAAAGTATTAGATAACTTGTCGTTACTGATAGACGGACGTCTGTCTAATTTGGATGAAAAACAAATAGAAAAGCATTTGAGTAATTGTTCTGAATGTAGGGAAGAATATAACACGTTAAAGGAAGTAAGTGAACTTGTTAGTTCTTTAGGCGAAAAAACCCCTCCTGAGGGTTTCTCTGATAAAATTATAGAGCGTGTAAAACATGATCAAGAAGCTGCAGAGAAAGATGAGGTTGTAGATGCTACAGGCGAGGTTTCAGCTAAGGATACAGTTAGTATTTATACCTTGAGAAAAGTAGCCGTAGCTGCTGTGGTATTTTTCTTTTTACTTGGAAACAGTTTCATCTGGGCTATATCAGATGGTGCAATGGCAACAGTTGAAGAAGATGAAGACGTTAATATTAAGGTAGATATGAGGCTTGCTGGTCCAACAATCCAGGTGAGAGATGCTGGAGAGGATGTAGAGAAGTCCACTACGGAGGGTTTAACGAACGAAGTTGAAGAAGATGGTTTGCTCTCATGGATCGATGAGTATTCTTCTTTTTTAGTCTTCAATGGCATATATGTTCCGGTTGCTGCCGTGGCAATATTATTTATGAGAATGAAGAATGATGATGTAGAAGATGAAGAGGCTGACGACTAAAAGCTATAAAGGCTATGATACAAAAAAATTAGGAGGATCAGAAATTGAACGATAGACTAGAAAAAGAGAAATTTGTACTCATTGATGGTAACAGTTTGATGAACCGCGCTTTTTATGCCCTGCCTTTGTTAACAACAAAGCAGGGCTTTTTCACAAATGCGGTCTATGGTTTTGTATCGATGCTTGTTAAAACCATAGAAGATGAAAAACCAAATTATCTTGCAGTCGTATTTGACAAAGCCCTACCCACTTTTAGGCATGAAAGATACCCTGAATATAAGGGCCATAGGGAAAAGACCCCTGAAGAATTGAGGGGTCAAATTTCTTTGTTAAAAGAACTTTTAGAAGCGATGGATATTTTCTTTTATGAGAGAGAAGGTTATGAAGCTGATGATTTGATTGGAGCAATAACCAAAGAAGTTGAAGAAGAAGAGGACAAAGAAGTTTTGATTATAAGTGGTGATAAGGATTTATTTCAGCTTCTCTCTAATTCTACTAAGCTGCTGCTAACAAGAAAAGGGATAACTGAATTTGAGCTTTATGACAAAAATAAAATCTCTGAAATGTATGACTTGGATGTAGAGCAGTTTGTAGATCTAAAAGCATTAATGGGAGATAAAAGCGATAATATCCCGGGGGTTCCTGGTATTGGAGAGAAAACAGCTTTGAAACTTTTAAAGGAGTTTAATAGCCTGGAAGAAGTAATGGAAAAAATTGATGAAATCTCAGCAAAAAAAGCGGCGAACCGCTTAAAAGAACATTCAGATAAAGCATATTTGAGCAAAGAACTAGCAAAAATATATCGTGATGTGCCTTTGGAGTTAAACTGGGAAAAGTTAAAAAACTTCAATATTAGTTCAGATGAAGCGCTAGAACTTTTATCCGAGTGGGAGATGAAAAGTATAATAAAGCGTCTCTCGAACGAAGAAAGTGAATCAGATTTATCAAAAGAGAATCGTCAGGCAGAAAATGTATTTAATGTGGATTATAATTATATTGAAACTGACAATTGGGACTACAAAAAAGATGAACTAATTGAATGTCTCAAACACTCAGGTGAAATAGCTTTATATTATTATGACCATGATGAAGCCCCTGTTCAAAAAACAATAGATTCCGGAGAGTTTGGCCTTGGTGTAGTATTCTCGCCTTCAAAATGCTATTTTGTAACAGAGGAAATAGTATCTGATTTTATAATAGAAGTACTTCATCCATATTTTCCAAATAAAATTGTAACTCACAGAGTTAAGAAGCTATGGCACTTGTTTTATGACGAGACAGGTGTAGACTTATCGAATATTAATGATTTAAATATTAATAATCTAAAAATAACAGATACAGAGATTTGTGGCTATATATTAGACCCTACAGGAGCGCCCCATACACCAAAAGACCTTTCTTTTCAGTATCTTGGCTATGAACTAAAAAACAACAATGAAGGGTATCAAGGTGTAATTGAATGGGCATATTCTCTATTGGAACTAGAAAATCATTTGAGAGAAAAATTAAAAGAAGAAGATCAGCTTGATTTGTATGAGGGAATTGAGCTACCCCTAACTTTTGTCTTGGCCAAAATGGAGCATAGAGGAATAACCGTTAATAAAGATGAATTAGATAGAATGGAAAACGAAATAGACGTTAAGGTAGAAAATTTTAAAAATAGGATTTTTGAGCTTGCAGGAGAAGAGTTTAATTTAAACTCGCCCAAGCAGCTAGGTAGAATTTTATTTGAAAAACTTAACCTACCGGTTATAAAAAAGACAAAAACCGGATATTCCACCAGTGCTCAGGTTCTTGAAACATTAGCTAATGAACACGAGATCTGTCGTTTGATTTTGGATTATAGACAACTTTATAAGTTAAAAACGACTTATTTGGTCGGGTTAAAAGATTTGATATCAAAAGAAACTGGCAAAATACATACAACCTTTAATCAAACAATAACCGTTACAGGTAGGTTAAGCAGCACAGAACCGAACTTACAGAATATACCTATAAGACTTGACGAAGGCAGGAAAATCAGAAAAGCTTTTGTTACAAGTAGTAAAAGCTATAATTTCTTGGCATGTGATTATTCCCAGATTGAACTGAGAATATTAGCTCATGTTTCACAAGATGAAAAGTTGATTGATGCTTTTCTTAAAGGGGAAGATTTTCATACACAAACTGCTTCGCTTATCTTCAATGTACCTGCTTCAAATGTAGATAGTACCATGCGTTCTCATGCTAAGGCTGTAAACTTTGGTATAGTATATGGTATAAGTGATTACGGTCTTTCTACCCAGCTAAATATAACTAGAAAGCAGGCAAAAAGTTATATAGACAATTATTTTTCTAGGTTTTCTGGGGTTAAAGAATATACAGATAGTGTAATAAAAAAAGCAAGAGAAGACGGATATGTCAAAACTCTTTATCATAGAAAGAGAAAGCTCCCAGATATATTACATAACAATTTTAACATAAGGACTGCTGCAGAGAGAACTGCAATAAATACCCCCATTCAGGGGACGGCAGCTGACATCATAAAAAAGGCTATGGTAGAGGTAGAAGAAAAATTAAAGGACGAGGGATATTTGGATCAGGCAAAACTATTACTACAAGTGCATGATGAACTTGTCTTGGAAGTAAACAATGAAATTTTTGATGAAATTGCTTTGCTTGTAAAAGATATAATGGAGGGTGTAATTGAACTAAAAGTTCCTCTGGATGTAGATTTAAAGAGGGGGACTAACTGGTATGATATGTATGACTATGAAATAAAAAAATAAAAATAGTAAGAAGAGGGTGGTCACTTGCCTGAACTTCCAGAAGTAGAAATTATAAAAAATAGTTTGGCTGAGAAAACAAAAGGAAAAAGGATTTTGTACGTAGAAATTTATAATGAGAAAATGGTTCAGCATCCTAATAAAAATAAACTTGAAAATGAGGTACTAGGAAGGAAAATTGAATCTGTTGATAGAAGGGGAAAATATCTTATCATAAACCTTTCTGGGGAAAGATACCTGGTGCTTCATTTGAGAATGACAGGTCAAATTGTAGTTAGAGAAAAAAAGGAAAATGATAAATATTTAAGAGCCAGATTCAAATTATCCGGAGAGCATTATATGGATTTCTGTGATAAGAGAAAATTTGCTACAATTGCTTTTTTGGACAAAAAGGAGTTAAACTCCTGGAAAAGTATCTCAGAGCTCGGACCAGAACCATTGTCAAAGGAGTTTACTTTTAATTATTTTAAGAAAAGTTTATTAAAATCTAAACGCCCGATTAAGACCTTAATTTTAAATCAGAAGGTGATAGCAGGCCTTGGTAATATTTATGCAGATGAAGCACTGTTCAAAGGAAAAGTAAATCCATGTAAAACTTCCCGTGATTTAACAATACATGAAATGAGTGCTTTGTTTTTTGCTATAAAAATGGTCCTAAATGAAGGTATTAAGTTTAATGGAACTAGTTTTAGTGATTATATCGATGCTAACGGTCAAAGTGGAAAATATCAAGAAAAACTTAATGTTTATCAACAAAATGGCAAAGAATGTGTAGATTGTGGGGCAGAAATTAAAAAAATTAAGCTTTCTGGCAGAGGAACTTTCTTCTGTCCGAGATGTCAACCCGAAAATGAAGGCGGTTAAAAAAAACAGTTTTTTCTTTCTTCACTTATTCTTTTTTCCTCCCATATATTGAAATTAGGCTAAACTATGTTTAGATGGGAGGAGAAAAGTATGGGGACTTTATCATTAATAATTTTGGCTTTTGCTGTAAGTATTGATGGGTTTGCTGCGGGGCTTGCTTACGGCATCAAAAGAATAAAAATTCCTGTAAATTCATTACTGTTAATAAGCATAACATCTGCTCTTGCTATATGGGTTTCAATGTCACTTGGAAGAATAGTTGCAGTAATTGTTACACCTAATTTGGCAGAGATTATAGGTGGAATTATACTTGTCATCTTAGGGGGTTGGTTAGTAGCACAAAATATAAATATCTTAAATTTCAAGGGTGACGATAACCCGCCAAGTAACAAACTACAAGAAATTTTGTCTGAGCCAAGTAAAGCAGACTTTGATGGTTCTGGAGTGATCTCTGGCAAGGAAGCATTGATACTGGGTATAGCCCTTGCAATGGATGCTATGGCTGCCGGTTTTGGTGCTTCGCTTATTGGTTTTCATTCGTTGTGGACTCCTCTTTTTGTTGGGGCTTGCAAATTACTTTTGATACCTTTAGGCATAAAACTAGGCAGAGAATTGATATCAGTAATATCAAATAAAGTTATAGTATTTTTACCTGGATGTATCTTGATACTTCTTGGAATAGTTAATTTTGTAGCTTAAATTAAATAGAATAGAGGTTTGATAATATGCTTATTGGATTGACCGGAGGAATTGCATCAGGAAAATCGCTTGTTGCGACAATTTTGTCTGAGCTGGGAGCAAAAATAATCGATGCTGATTTGATTGCAAAACAATTCACCTCTCCCGGCTCTACGATATTATTTGAGATTTGGGAAGAATTTGGTGACGAAGTCATGACACCAGATAAAACTTTGGACAGAGAAAAACTGGGTAATATTGTTTTCTCATCGCCTGAGAAAAAAAAGAAGCTAGAATCCATTCTTCATCCTTACATAATCACAGAGATAAAAAGAAAAGCAAATGAATTCAAAGAAACAGATCCTAACACAATTGTAGTAGTGGATGTTCCATTATTATTTGAGGTTGGCCTGGATTCTTTGTTTGATTATGTTTGGGTTGTCTGGGTGGATGAAGAGACCCAATTAGAGCGACTAAAAATGCGCGATAATCTTGAAGAAAAAGGAGCACTTGATAGGATAAGGGCCCAAATGGATTTAGATGAGAAAGCTAAAAAAGCTGATATTGTAATTAACAATACGGGATGTCATGATGAGACTAGAAAACAAGTTGAAAAAGCTTGGAATAATTTATTCGTCAATTGACGCAATTAGTCAATTGACATAGGCGAGTGTTCGGGTTATAATCTATATTGCTTTTGGTATATCGTTAACATGCGGAAGTGGTGGAACAGGCAGACACGCAGTCTTGAGGGGGCTGTGCCTTATGGGCATGCGGGTTCGAGTCCCGCCTTCCGCACCATATATTTTGGTTAAGACATAAGTTACCTCGGGTGAGCTTGTGTTTTATTTTTATATGGAGGTTTTAATTTTATGAAAAAAATATATAAATTAAAGATTTCTTTTTTAATAACCTTATTAGTAGTTATGACACTAGCTACTGCCTGTGTTTTAGGGGATAAAGGATTGGATAAATCTAAAGGCATATTTTATGAAGTTAGTGACGGGAATAATAAGGCGTACTTATTTGGCTCTGTACATGTGGGTTATGAGGATATGTATCCTTTAGATGATACTGTGTATGATGTTTTTGATGAATCAGAGGTTCTTGCTTTAGAAGTGGATTTGACAAATATTACAGACATTCAAATTGGGGAAAAGTTTGCACAATATGGTATGTATCATGACGGTAGGCAGATGACCGATATCGTTTCTGAGGATACCTTTGAAGAAGTTTCAAAACTAGTACAAGATTTAGGAATTAATCCTCAAATGTTAAACCAGTTTAAGCCCTGGTATGCAGGATTGATTGTTTCTGAAATATCAGTGGAAAAAGCGGGGCTATCAGAAGAATACGGAGTTGAAAACTATTTTATAGAAAAAGCAGAAGATGAAGATATGAAAATTATTGGGCTAGAAACGGTCTCTGATCAGATTGCACCATATACTAAGCTATCTAGCGAATCCCAGGTTTTGTACTTGGAAGAAACTTTGGATGAAGTGGACGAAGCAGAAGAGAACTTGGGGGAGTTAATTGATTTTTGGAAAAAAGGTAAAACTGATATCTTTGAAGAGAGTAGATATGAATTAATATACGAGGCTAAAACTGACTCTTTAGGGGAATACCAAAAGGCAATGATGGATGGACGTGATAAAGAGATGGCAGGGGAGATAAGTGAGATTTTGGAAGAGGAAGATAACTATTTTTTGGTCGTAGGTTCTTTACATCTAGCTGGAGACAACAGTATAGTCTGTCAGTTAAGAGACAAAGGATATGAAGTTGAAAATGTTTATTAGGAAAAAATATTGCAAAAAATAAAATGAAGGACTGTCCCTCATACAATATATAGACTTTGATGAGAGACAGTCCTTTTTTGGTTTCAAATTCAACTCACAAATACCTCTGCAAAAAATATTATAGAATGAAGAAATAAATAAAGGACTTTGGGAATCATATTAAATGACAAATAAAATATTATTTGATTTCAGAGGTGGTCATATGTATGAAGAAGATTATGAAGTCTATAAAGCAACGACTACAAAGAAAGCGATAATATCTCGTCTTCTTCAAGATGAATTTGAAACCATATTTGTAAATAATTCAGATTATAGTATTTTTGATACAATTAACTATTTAGAATATCTAGGTGAAACGAAATGGAAACTAAAAGACAACGGACTGGTTTGTAAAGCTGTTAATTATCAACCAGCACTATCGGAAGTTACTGTTATTGAATTATGGCGATAGCCCTGTTTATTAAGGTTTAACGGCTTTCAATAAATAGTTTTACTGCAGTTCTTTCTTCGCCTTCTATCTCTACATCAGTAAATCCTGGTATGAAAATTAGGTCGATCCCGCTTGGAGCAACATATCCTCTTGCGATTGCTATAGCTTTAATTGCCTGGTTTACAGCCCCTGCACCTATGGCTTGCACTTCAACTTTCCCCTTTTCTCTCATCGATCCCGCTATAGCTCCTGCTACTGAGTTTGCATTAGACTTAGCTGAAACTTTTAATACTTCTGTCATTAATAGCACCTCCTGATTTAGTAACTCTAAATGTTATAATACTACATTCTACCGGTTTATGTAAAAATTCTTCATTAAATTAATTTTTCCTTTATTAAACAAAAAACTTTTAGAAAAATTTTATTCTGGTAATTTTAGAATTATAACTAACTTAGCTCATTTCTTTTTCCACAATTTCAATTTCTTCTTTGTTTAACCCATATAGATCATAAACCATTTGGTTTAACTCATTATTAGTATTCTCAATTTCTTTTTTTATGTTTTCTCGTTGGTTTTGATTTAGTGTATTACCATAAAAATTTTTATATAGGTCTATCATTTTTTGAGACTTCTCTGATATAAGTTTATTTTGTTTTTCATTAGGACAGACAAATGGTAGCGTACGTAGATATTTGATTTTTACCTGAGGGAAAGTTCTTTCTTTTTCAAGTACCTTTTGCTGGTAGATGAAATTTATATATTTCGAGTTTAACAAAGCAAGGGCGTAAAGCAGGCTAAAATCAACATTACAATTAACACTACTTTCTTCTTTCTTTATTGCCCCATGCAAACTTTTGCCAAAAAACCCTTCGAAGTCCATATAAGCAGCTCTTATTTTATCTGAAGTTTGCCTCCAGATGATTTTTTCGGGAGCTTTAAATATTGTTTCATTAAAGCGAACCCATTCTTTACCCTGTAAAATATTTTTGTACGAACTTCTAAACCATTTAGTTATATTATTGTCTAAATACCATCCTTCTGGTTTGATATTTTTTCCTATGTAAAAAGGAGTGTCATATATATCATCTTTATACTCACTAAAAAGCCTTTGCGGTAGATCGCTTTTTCCTTTGCCTGCTTTGCCGGCACCGGGTGATGCATATTGAACGCCTGCATCTTTGATTAAAAGTACATCATCGAAGGTTACACCAGTGTTTTTTATGACATCCATTTTTTTCTTTACATCATATTTTTGACTATAATCTATATTTAAGATTAAATCAGGCAATTCTTCTCTTGGTTTAATACTGTAATCAATTATCAATGGAATAATAGTATTATTTGCAGTTTTTTTAAGAGTCATAATACAACAGGGAAGTTCTACATTGCTAAAAATATCTTCCCCGAGGTTAACTATGTAATGTTCATACTTTAGTACCATTTCTTTTATATCTTCATATTTAGATTGGTACAAAAATGAGTTTGGAATTACAAATCCCAAATAACCAGAGTCTTTAAGCAGTGATATAGAAAGATCGATAAAGATTTTGTAGGTATCTTTGTGCCCTCTGGTAGACTTTGGGTATCTTTTCTTGAGCCAGCTGCTTATATTATCAATGTTGGCTCCCCAGGGGGGGTTGCCAATCACTACATCGAATCCTTTTTCCCCTATATTAGAAAACTGTTTGTTCCATTCAAAGGCTTTATCCCCTGCTATTTCCTGGTCATCAACTAGAGCATCCCCGCATTTTATGTTAGCATCAAGGGTTAGAAGTTTTTCCCGGGTTGGAAGTTTTTCTCTATTATTGGCTATCTTTAACCAAAATGTTAATTTAGTTATTTCAACTGATTCTTTGTTTACATCGACTCCATAAAGGTTATTACAGAGAATAATATCCTGATAGGCGCATGTATTAAATACACTTGAGTGATCCTTTTGCAATCGAGAGACCTGCTCATGTATCCACCTATACTCTTCTAAGAGAAAATCAAAAGTTTGAATCAAAAAGGCACCTGAGCCACAGGCTGGGTCAAGTATTTTAACCTGTTTTAACTTTTCTTCGTAATCTTTATAAAAATCAATTAGCTGCTTTCTATAATTTTCTTTTGTTTGCAAACAATCTGTCGATTCAAGTTTTAGTAGAAGCTTTTCTAAGCCAAGATCTTTTTTGATTTCATCAAGATACTTGCCAAGGGAATTTTTTACTATATATTTGGTTATGTATACAGGAGTGTAATAAATACCGTCTTTTTTTCGCTTTGATTGCTGTTTGTCGTAATCTTTGTTTTGGATATCAGCTTTAAGCTTTTCTAGATCTGAAATAGATTGCTCAAAAATATGTCCTAATACATCAACATCAAGGTCATTTTTAAAATCATAGTTTATAAGGGTATCTATCTTATTGAAATATCGGTCTCCATCATTTATATTTAATTTGTTCAAAGCTTCATCGGGTCTAAAAAGTTTAAAAGCGCTATTATTAAGTGCCCCTAGATCCTTGCAAAAGCTAAAAAATATTGATCTATCTAAATATTTTTGTGCCTTCTCAAGAAGAAGAATTTCGTTGTAGTCCGGGTTATTTTCCTTGAGCTCTTCAAACAGTTTGATTCTTAAATCCCTATATCTGTTGTAAAATTTGACAGGTATGCTCATATTTGCACATTTTGCTCCTTTTTATCTACCTTTTTGGTATAGAGACAGCTAGAGACAGCTCGCGTTTGTCTCAACTTGCTATTTAGCGGTAGTTTTCTATTTTCTGCTGGTTTTAGATAATTCTATTATTATATGTCATTTTCCTCTATGTTTTTTGTAAGCTGATAAAAAAAATATTAAAAAAAAGCAGCAGTTTAAATCATGGGATTTTACTGCTGCTTTTAAATATTTTTTGAGTTTTTATGTTGGAATTATAATGATTTTATGATTAGGACTTTCTTTTCTTTGGGAACCAATCTTGAGTTTTTAGACATAATTGAACTAAAATCAGCATAATTGGTACTTCGATTAGCATACCCGTTACAGCTGCAAGGGTTGCCCCTGAATCTATACCAAAGATAGATATAGCCATAGCAATAGCTACTTCAAAGTGATTACTAGCAGCAATCTGGGCAGTAGGTGCAGCATCTTCATAGGTAAGACCAATTTTCTTAGAGACAAAATAACCGATCCCGAATATAGCAAATATCTGAATAGTTAATGGAATTAAAATAAACAGTACAAGCATTGGACTAGAAAGAATGATCCCTGATTGAGGTGCTATAATTGCTACAATAGTAAATAATAAGGCCGCAGGGGATACGTAGTGGAGTTTATCTGTGAATTCTTTAAAGGCCTTTTCACCTTTTGTGTACAGCAACCTTTGCCTGGTATAATATCCTGCAACCAGGGGTATACCTACATATGCCAAGACGCCAAAGGCCACCCTGGCAATCGGGACTGGAACATCAGCTACTGGTAGCAATAAAAGGGCAAGAGGTCCGTAAAGAACCACCATTGTCAGTGAGTTGATAGCAACCATTACTACCACGTGACCCATGTTACCTCTTGACAAGTACCCCCATACCAGAACCATGGCTGTACAAGGGGCTATCCCCAAAAGAATCATTCCTGCCATGATTTCGCCGCCTAGCTCATAACCAACAACTCCACTTAACAATACTCTGAAAAAGAACCAGGCTATAAAAGCCATTGTAAAGGGTTTTACTAACCAATTTAGAATCAGGGTAGTGGTAAGGGGTTTGACTGATTTGCCAGCCTTGATAATTTCCTTAAAGTCCGTCTGGACCATAATAGGATAGATCATTAAAAATAGTGCAATTGCTACTATAGCAGGGTAGCCTGCTATTTCAAAAGCCTCAAAAAATGCCGCTATCTGTGGAAATGTTTCTCCAAGGATTAGTCCTAATATAATACATATACCAACCCAGACAGTGAGATATCTTTCAAAAAAAACCTAAGCCTTTTCCTTCAGACATTTTTGATCCTCCTTCGCTAGTTATTTTTGTATTTTGAGAGTTAAGAGTTAAAACACACCTTGCCGTTTTTTAAGTCATCGCAGGTATATCCTTTGTCCTTGTAACTAGATAGCCTTTTGTAATCTTCTTGACATTGTTCAAGCTTGCTAGAGGCAGAATTTAAAACTTGTTTGACAAAAGGATATTCTTTAGTCTTTTCTTCGTTTATGTTGTAATAGACATATTTGGCCGCTTTGTAATATTGAAGGATACCTGCATTGGTCAGCTTGTTAAGATGTCTTGATACATTTGACTGGCCTATCTCCAACAAAATTTCTAGTTCACAAACACAAAGATCACCGTATTGTAGCAAATTAAGGATACGTAAACGATTTTCATCTGACAAAGCTTTCAATATTTTCATTAAATTTGATTCCATCACATACCACCCCTCGTATGATCGTTTGATCATATTGGCCTCTGATAATATATTACTACTAGTCTTAGTCTGGTGTCAACCCCCCGTTTGAAGCTTGTTTTATTGCTCCTTTCCTAATCCTCATACAAATGACAATTTTTGAATTGAATCCACACCAGTCTTTGTGTTTACACACTGGACATGGCTGATCTGAAGAAACTTTTTGCAACGGTTCCCTAATGAGTTATGTATGAGGGGGCAAAGGTATGTAAGCGGAGATTTTATATGAAGTTAAAAGAATTGTTACTATTTCGTATGTAATTTATAATATTATTGATATATTTTTAGGGGGGAGTGTAATGAAAAAACATGAAGTAGAGACAGAACTTATTCTTGAAGGCAACATAACAACTAAAGAATATATAGAGTTTCGTTATTTTAATCAACGACGACTTCTTTTAAGTGTAATTGCAGCTTTTACATTATTAATATTTGTTTTATATTTATTATCAACTGCAGGCTTATTTAGAAGTTTAATGATTTCAATTTCTTGTATGGCAGTTATGTATATTGCCATGCGGTTACTGTTTTTATATGTTCCAAAAAAGGAACTAGAGAAAGATAAACTGTTACGAGAAAAAATGCAATATGTGATTAACAAAGATGGAATAATTCAAAAGGTTAAGGATAAGTCTCGTACTGATTTAACCTGGAAAGATCTTAGTTTTATTAAAGAACTATCAAATTCTTTTGTAATATACTTACCAAGAAAACAGGCTTTTTTAATACCTAAAAGTTTTTTTAAGTCGAAGCAAGAAGAGGATATTTTTAGAGAAATTGTTCAAAGAAATTTAAAAATTATGTAAGCCACCACGTGTCTTTTGAGTAGAGGAAAGGTGATAACAATAAAACAATAAAAAAGAGACGGTTCTAAACCGTCTCCCTCTAGTATACTATGTATTTATTTTTGTGCCATATTTGTGGCATAGTTTCACTGAAGAATATCTTCTTAACCCCTATTTTTTTACAAAAAATGCGAGCC
Organism: Natranaerofaba carboxydovora; assembly: GCF_022539405.1. NCBI lineage: Bacteria > Bacillati > Bacillota > Clostridia > Natranaerobiales > Natranaerofabaceae > Natranaerofaba > Natranaerofaba carboxydovora. Next base: position 107,888 of record NZ_CP054394.1, read on the forward strand.
TCAAATCGGTTTGAAGCCCACCATAATAGACTTTATCATGGTGCGCCTGGGAGGATTCGAACCTCCGACCTACGGATTAGGAATCCGGTGCTCTCTCCCCTGAGCTACAGGCGCACTGGCATTTCTCTTCATATTATAACTACTCCGTATATAGTTTGCAAATAAGACATAAGACCACTTAACTTTGGTGCTTAACTTTGCTATATCAGTCAATGTTTTTATTATCTCACTTTTTTTGTTCGCTGGCATATTCTATAGTGAAACCAACAAAGTGGAGGTGTAATAAAATGAGTTATCATAAGAAGCGCCCAAGAAAATGCGACGGATTTTTATATACAGTGAAACCAGGAGACACATTGTTCTTAATCGCTAAAAAATTTAGTGTTAGCTTAAATGATTTAATCAAAGCTAATCCTCAGATAAAAAATCCTGATATGATTTTCCCTGGGCAGGAGATTTGTATACCTAAAGAAGAACCAGAACCGGATGAAGTGCCAGAAGTGCTGTCTGTCGAATTTTTGGATAGGAAGGGAAGGGAACTTCCTGAAAGAAGAGGTTTTGTAAAATTAGATAAAAGAACCACCGTTGTTGTAGAATTCTCTAAACCTGTAGACGAAGTGTTCTTCCTCTTCATTCCTAAATATGAAGACAATATTGAAGAGATCGTACTTCTTGAATCCGTAGATGCTATGGGCGAAGAAGTTGTAGAATTTGAATGGGAAGTTCCTGACAAGATCAAAGGATATTTATTCGTGATTGGCTGTCAGGATGATGTATGTGGAAGATCAGAAAACTTTGGAGTAATAAGAAAGAGGAGAAGAAAAAGAAGGAGAAAAAGAGATAACCCAAGTGGATTAGAAGAAGATGTAATGGACGACTTTGATTACGAAGATGGCCTTGACTACTAAGATGATTATTAAAAATTAGTTCAAAAATAAAGCAGTTACTTTATCCAAACCGCTTTTATATTAATTTTAATATAAAAGCGGTTTTTTGTTGTTTAAAATTGATATTATTAACCTTTTTAAAAAAGGAATTTCTAAAAAAGTGCAGAATAAGTTATTTAGTCTATATTTATCTAATCAAAAACTAATATGGAAAAGGAGGAATAAGATGCCGAGTAAAGTGTTAAAACCTTCGGTCATAGCTGGCCTTATTTTGGTCTTCTTATTTAGTAGTATGGGATTTGCACAAACGGGAGCAGATTTAGAGATAAGGCTTGATGGGGAAGTATTAGATGTTGAGGCAAATGTAACAGATGGTAGAATGTATGTTGACAGCGATCAATTAGCCGATGAAACAGGCTTAGAAGTCGACGAGCAACCAGAAGTAGCACTAAGAAGTTTCTTTGAGGACAGAGGAGCTATAGTTGTTTGGGATTCAAGAGCAAGGGCAGCTAATATTTACTATAATGTAGATGATTATAGTGCAACCGAGCTTTTGGCTGCTAGCTCTGAAACAATGCTAGCCAAAAACACATTCCAGATGAGTTCAGAAGGAGAAATAGACTTTGAATTTGACACACCTACGGAAGAGTTATCTTGGCCTCAGGACTCAGCAGGATTTAGCCTTGATGCTTCCTTTAGCTATGATCCCTTTGAGATGTACATGCAGCAAGGAATTAGTCATAACGAATTTGGTGATATCTCCTTGGAAGTTGCTTATGAAGACGGCATTTCTTATCAGAGAAGTCCGATGTTGACAGGTGACGTGTGGTTAGCTAGTGAAGACGATACTGATGAAGTTATGGAAATGATGGAGTTAGTAAACCAGATGGACCCAAGAGTTCTTATGCAGTTGGCAGAAGATTTTGGAGCAAATGTTTATTTTGGTGACTCTGAAGAGATTGATGGTGTAGAATATAAGGTTGTTAATGTAGAACTTGATGAAGGAGTAGTAGAATCTATAATTGATGAAATGATAGAAGATGATGAACTGGCAGAAGTTCACAGAGCGATGCTAGAAAATTTAGATATTACATCTTATGATGAGTATTTGATAAACTCTGAAAATTTAGTGGTAGATTATATAAGGGAAGATGCTGAAGTAAACTTTTCCTTTGACGGTTCTGATCTAGAAGAGATGATGGGAGCAGAGCTTGGCTTAGATGGAGATGTTACAGGTTACTTTGGCATATCTGCCCAAAGCGAGATATTTGGTGTAGGAGATCCAATTGAGATGCCAACTTTTAGAGATGTAGTTGATGCTGAAGATTTTGTTCATGAGGTAGAATAAGCAAGACTAGTAAGTTAAGTAAAAATATAAGTGAAAATTTAATAATTGTGTCAATATAAAGTCCTCGTTTCATAGAACGGGGACTTTTTTTGTCTTATTTTACCTCGACAAAGGAAAATACTAAATTTAAAAGAAAATATAATATTACTTTTAGAACTGCGTTCTAAGAGTCAAGCATGTATACCAGTCATGCGCATTAATAAAAATAAAACTATGCAACAGTGTGTTGTAAAAATGATAGGGGGGGTAGAAACTATGATTGATTCAATTAAAAATCTTTTGAATGAAAGGTTAGGCTTAAGATTAATGGTTATGCTAATCTTTATTTCCCTGGTTATATTTTCAGGAAACTTTGTAATTTCTAAGTTTTGGTTATCTGTTGCTGAAGCTGATGGCCAGAAAGAACCTTTTGGAGAAAAAGATATAGAAGCTGTCGGAGTTGAAATTGGTATGGAAAGCGAAGACATAAAAAACAATCTAGGTACTCCAAAGAGTATAGAAATGTTCAATTATCGGCTTGGGGAAGGAGAGATATGGGAGTATGAGTTTGGTGAGCTGATCCTATATTACTGGGAGGATAATATTATTTTAAATAATATTATAGTAAACAAACCAGGGTTTGAAGGGCCAAGGGATATACAGGTAGGAGATCACAAAGATGAAGTAATTAACAGATTCTTGCAGGACGGCTCTAACTCATCAGCAAATACCAAAGATTTGCCATCTACCAAAACTTTGTATGGCGACAGTGCACATAATTCTACAGGAGGAACTATATATTATGATGAAGACGGTATAGTAGATAAAATTATCTATGTAAAAGCAAATTCAGGGGAATGGCCATATGCTTTAATTATTGACTTTAATGAGCAGGAAAAGGTGAATTCATTTACTATAAATGTTGAGGTGATATAATATCTGACATAATTGAAAATAAGTTTACAATTGGGGTAAAAGATGGTAAAATATAAACAACACCAAATTTTGATTCCTCAGGATTAATATCTATTCAAGGGTTTTCCCAAGATAATTTTAAAATTAAATATACAGAAAATATAGAATACTCCACCGATGTTATTAATATATTATTCTCGTAATCAAGTATTAAACAGGTTATAAGATGAGGCCACTCCTCATCTTTTTTTGTCTTCAACTCTTAGTAGGAAAGGGGAGTAGGAATGTGGTGGTGCATATTACCTCCAGTTTTGAAGTTGATGTTGGTAAGCTAGAAGAGGTAAGTAAGATATTTACTTACTCAACGGGAATTAATAGTAAGGTGTTTAATTATAAAGGAGAGGTGCTTGCGGCTACCACATACAGAGATCAGATTAATTTTTGTGATTTGGTGTGGAACCAGGGAAAGGATAAAGAAGTATGTAAACATGCTTATATACATGGTGGTTTTCAAAGTGCAAAAAAAGGAGACGTATATGTATATTTTTGTCCATATGGTATGGTTAAACTTTCTGTAGCAGTCTTAAAAGGGGAGAATATGTCATATTTCCTTTGTGCAGGTCCTCTATTAGTACATCCTGTTGATGATTTGATGGTTGAAAGGGTAATAAATAGAAACAATAAGTTAAAAAATTATAGTACTTATGTTAGAAATTATCTTCAGGAAATAGACTATGTTGACAGTGACAGGATATACTGGCTGGCAAAGCTTTTGTACAATTTGGTACAGGGTTCTTGCTTTGAGGAGTCACAAAGACTAGAGAGCAGCGAAAAGCCAAAAGCTTGGGTCAATTCAAGGCTTTACCAACACGAGGAAGAGAATATTAAAAAAGAGGGTTTTGATGATAATTTTTTAAAAAGCTTATTGTATAGAGAGAAAAAGTTGTTAGAAAAAATCGAGTTAGGTGACAAAAAAGGGGGTGAAAAGCTTGCAGATTGGCTAGTCAATAACTTTGCTTCTTCTGATGGTGATATAGAGCTTTTGAAACTAAAGGCAGTTGAACTGGTAGTTATATTATCAAGGAAGGCCATAGAGTTGGGCTGTGATATAGAATTGATTTTTGAAAAAGAGTATGTATATTTTCAAAAAATACAGAAATGTGAGGATAAAAATGAACTTTGCGGTTGCTTGAATGAGATTATAATGTTTTTCGTAAAAGAAAGTAACTTGGATTCGGGGAAAAGAAAAAGTAAGGTAATGATAACTAAAGCTATTGATTACATTGAAAAGAACTACAAAAAAGAATTGAAACTAGAAGATGTTGCAAAGGAGGTAGGACTTAGCTCTGCTTATTTTAGCAGGATATTTAAGCAGGAGACGGGACTCTCTTTTACCGAGTATGTTAATAGAGTTAGAGTTAAGCTTAGCAAAGAAATGCTAAAAGATTACAGCTCTCTTGCAGATGTTGCATTGAATGTAGGTTTTAGTGACCAAAGTTATTTTTGCAAAACCTTTAAGAGAATAACTGGTCTTTCACCTGGTAAGTACAAAAATGCAATTTATAGCAATTTGCCAGATGAGATATCTAGAGAAAGTAAATAAAATACAAATATATCAAAAGAAACTACAATAAAAAAAATGGTTTATCTGCTAATATCTTTAAGGGTAGGATAAACAGACCAAATTAAATAAGTTTGGAGAAACAAGGAGGTAGATTTTATTGACGAATGAGAAAAATGGAAATGAAAAAGATGTTCTTCAAGATTGGCTAAAGACTCAAGAAAAGCTTTTAGATACTTGGAAAGAAAGTGTAGCTTCTTTTCAACCTGAAAGCGTTAAAAATACTTTTGGGGAACCTTTTGAGAAAATGCTTGAAGAATGGCAAAACAATCAAGAAAAAGTCCTTGAATTATGGAAAGGAACATTCTCTGATTTTGGTCCGGATAAAATGTTTAATCCATTCGATAGTGAGATAACTAAAAAAATAAATGACTTTTATGAGAACTGGTACGAAAATTACGAAAAAATGTTTAACGACATGACGAAGATGTTTCCGTCACAGGTAGGAAAAGAAACATTTGAAAAAATGTTTCAGGGAGGAAAAGCATACTCCAATCTTTTTGACTTTTGGAACAAATATGTAAGCAATTTTGTACAAATGCCCAATTCTTCGATGCCAGAAAAATTTAGTGAAATGCCAAAAGAGTGGATGGAAGACTACAATAAAGTTTTAAGAAGTTTTTTTCAGCAAGGTTTGGGAGAGCCATTTAATGACTTTATCAAATCTACGACTGAATTAGCTGATGCATACAAGCAAACTATGGAAAGCTTTATTGGTCCCTGGATGGAATCCTCTGATGAACTGAAAGAGAAAGCTATGGAAGCAATGAAAGGCGACAAAGAAGCCTATATGGAATTTTTAAAGGACTGGAATGAAGCTTTTCATGAATCATATGGTAGATTATTTAAAGCTCCTGGGTTTGGCCTAAGTAAAGAGCATTCAGAGAAATTATTACAAAGTATGGACGCATATATGGAGTACACAACAGCTGTAAATGAATTCTCTGCTTCTTTATACAAAGTTGGCTATGATGTTATGGATAAGATTATGAATAAAATAATGGAGCAAAAAGAAAAGGGTGAAGCTCCAGAGACATTTAAAGAGTTTTATGATATGTGGATAAGCACCAATGAAGAAGCTTTCCTTGAATTATTTAAGGAGGATAGCTTTGCCAAATTGCTAGGAAGGGTAGTAGACGCTGGAGCTACTTTTAAGAAAAAATATGACGAAGTCATGATAAAAGGACTTAAAGATTTACCTATTCCTACTAATGAAGAAATGGATACAGTTTATAAGAATATGTATGAGCTAAAAAAAGAAGTTAGGGAGCAGAAAAAAGAAATAGAGGAAATAAAGAAAAAGCTGGATGAAAAATAGTAAATAAAGTGAGGTGAATGTAATTAATGTTTTTTCCGATTGACTATAAAAAATCCATGGAAGAATTAGTGGATTTGAATAAAAAAATGATTAAAGGTACTGATATTATGCTTTCTCTTGAAAAGAAAGATGTAGATGTTGCTCCAACCCCAAAAGAACTTATCTATCAAGAAGATAAAATGAAACTATATCATTATAAGCCAATAAAAAAGGATGTAAACACCATCCCAACAGTGATTGTCTATGCCCTTGTAAATCGCCAGTATATGATGGACCTTCAAGAAAAGAACAGTGTAATAAAAAGATGGTTAGAACTGGGATTAGATGTTTATATAGTAGACTGGGGTTATCCGGACAAATCAGATAAATATATAACAATGGAAGACTATATTTATGGTTACATGGATAATGCTATAAACAAAGTAATGGAAATAAATAATGTAGATGAAATCAACTTACTTGGAGTTTGTCAGGGTGGAACTTTTAGTGCTATATATTCTGCGCTTTTCCCAGAAAAGATCAAAAATCTAGTTACAATGGTGGCACCTTTTGACTTTGATACAAAAGATGGACTTTTATTTCACTGGAGTGACTACATGGATGTAGATAACTTAGTAGATGCTCATGGTGTTATTCCAGCAGATTTTATGAATTTTGGGTTTTTGATGTTAAGGCCTTTTAGTTTGACTATGGATAAATATGTTGGATTTTTAGATAATGCTGATAATCCAGAAGTGGTTAAAGATTTTCTGAGGATGGAAAGGTGGATTTTCGATAGCCCAGATCAAGCTGGTGAAGCTTTTCGAAAATTCATCAAGGAGCTTTATCAGGAAAATAAGCTAATCAAAAATGAGCTGCAGCTTGGTGGCCGCACCGTAGATTTAAAAAATATTGATATGCCCCTTTTAAATGTTTATGCTGAAAAAGATCACCTTGTTCCACCTGCGGCAAGTAAGCCATTAAATGATGTAGTTTCTAGTAAAGACAAAGAATTAGTATCTATTAAAGGTGGTCACATAGGAATCTATGTAGGTTCAAAATCTCAAAAAGAGGTGGCGCCTAAGGTTGCCGACTGGTTAAATGAGCGTTCTACAAAAAAAACAACAAAAAAATCAAGTTCTAGCGCTAGTTCTAGTGGAAGTTCAAGTAAGGCAAAATCTACTTCAAGCAAATCCACTTCAAGTAAATCAAGTTCTAGCAGCAGTAAATCTACGAGTACAAATAGTTCTACTAGCAAAACTAGTTCAGGTAGTAAATCTTCAAGTTCCAAGAAAGGTAGTGAGGAGGAAAAGTGATAGTAACGTAGGGTGAGTTTGGCAGTTAAATATTTTATTAAATAAATTGATTTTCTAAAAAAGATTTCATGAGGAGGTTAATGCAAGATGGCAGTTTTAGAAAGAGTTGACTATAGTCTTCGCCCGATGCCTTTGGAGGATAAGGTGGCGATTGTAACCGGAGGAGCAAAGGGAATTGGTGCAGCTGTCTCAGAGCAGCTTGCTACCTTAGGTGCAAAGGTGGTTGTTAACTATAATAGTAGTTTTAAAGAGGCGGAGAAGATAGTTAACAAGATGAAAAGTAAAGGAGGTCAGGTATGTTGTTTGCCAGGCAATGTAGCTGACGAAGAACACATGGAAAGAATTGCCAAACTAACCCGAGAAAGATTTGACAAGATAGATATACTAGTAAACAATGCTGGTATCACACAGGATAACTTGATGGTTAACATGACTTCTGAAGAATGGCGAAAAGTAGTAGAAACAAACTTAAATGGTGTATTCAATAGTACCCATGCTGTACTGCCTGCAATGAAAGAGCAAAATAGTGGTTGTATAATTAATATGAGCTCAATAATCGGTCAAATGGGTGGAGTAGGCCAGGCTAATTACTCTGCTGCTAAAGCGGGAGTAATTGGCTTTACTAAAACATTAGCCCAGGAGATGGCACGCTATAATATCAGAGTGAACGCGGTATGTCCAGGATTTATAGATACTTCAATGACAGAACAAATACCAGAAAAGGTAAAAGAAAAACTCATGAAGAAAATCCCAATGGGAAGATTCGGAGAAACTCAGGAGGTAGCCAAAACTATAGCTTTTCTAATATTACATGGAACTTATATAACAGGTCAAACGATAAATGTTAACGGCGGAATGTACATGGAATAAAAAATATAGCGAAACACCTTTTCTCTATCTAAATCGAGGAAAGGTGTTTTTTTGTCAAATCAAGTTAGATTAAAAAGATAGATAAAATATGTTATAATTTAGAAAAAGGGGTGGCAAATTAATGCAGTTAAAACATATTAAAGGAAAATGCTTTTATATTCCAAACCCTGCTAATATAGGTGTTATAAAGGGCGAAACTGGTGTAATACTTGTTGATACTGGCTTAGATGACGATACAGGCAGAAAGATCATTAAAACCCTTGAAGAAAATGACTTATCTCCTTCTGCAATAATTAACACACATTCTCATGGAGATCATTATGGTGGCAATTATTTTATCAAAAACAAAACTAATGTCCCGATTTATGCCCCCTTTTTGGAAGCAGATATAATAGAAAATACCTACCTTGAGCCATATTTTTTATTTTCTGGTGCTCATCCTATAAAAGACCTTCAAAATAAATTTCTCATGGGAAAACCAACATGCATAGAAAAAGTCATAAAAGATGAAGAAGCAACGATAGATGGCGTGGAATTAAAGATTTACTTTTTGCCCGGCCATTCTCCAAACCAAATAGGTGTTAAAGTAGACGATGTTTTTTTTATTGGGGATGCTGTTTTTTCTACTGTTGCTCTAAAAAAGCACAAAATCCCTTTTTATATAGATATAGATAAGCAAAAAAACACCCTTGATTTTCTTCGTCAAGTTAATGAAAGTAATGAGTGTGATTACTTTTTGCCTGGACATGGTGAATTATCAGAAGATATTTCCCTTGAAATAGAAGCAAATCAATCAGCAATAAATGATATTGAGAAGGACTTAATCAGTTTACTTAGTGACAAAAAATCTATTGAAGAGACGATGAAGGAGATTTTTTCGAAATATAACATCAAGGTTAAAAGTGTGTATCAGTATTTTTTAATGAAGACAGCAGTTATGGCTTATCTAAGTTATTTCCATCACCTAGGTAAGGTTAGTACAATATTAGATGACGGGTCGTTATACTGGCAATCTTCAGACTAAATAATCAGATGATTAGATAATAAAAATGATCTAATAAATAATTTAAGCGTGTTAGGGGGAGGAAATATGCTAGAAAATGAGTTAAGAAAAAACTGTGTTGAAGAAAAACTAGCAGACAATAGTCCAATCAACCTGTTATCAGTAACAGATGAGGCAAATATTTCTAAAAAAATGAATGTAAGCCACAAAGATATTCAAAAAAAAGCTTTAGAATCAAAGATTTTTCCAACAAGATATTTAAGAAACTATGGTACTGTTGGTTTTGATGGTCAGCTAACACTTCTTAATTCCACTGTAGGGGTAGTTGGGGCAGGGGGTCTTGGAGGGTATATTGTTGAGTTTTTAGCGAGAATGGGAATAGGTAATCTTGTTGTTATTGATGATGATACCTTTGAAGACAACAACCTGAATCGCCAACTTCTTTCGACTGAAGAGAACCTGGCAGAATATAAAACCAGTGCCGTGTCTCCCCGGGTCGATATGCTTAACAAAGGAGTGGATGTAAAAACAATAACTAACAGATTAACTGAAGATAATGGGGAAGAACTGCTTGGGGAATGTGATGTTATTGTTGATGCCCTTGATAATTTGCCATCAAGATATGCCTTAGAAGAAACTGCAAAATCAATGGGAGTGCCGATGGTACATGGCGCGATAGGAGGATTTATTGGGCAGGTTATGACAATTTTCCCTGATGATACAGGTTTGTCGGCTATTTATCCCAAAAAAGAAGATGCTCCTGATAAGCTGATTGAGGTAAGTCTTGGTAATCCAACTGCAACTCCTCCTATGATAGCATCCTGGCAAGTGCAGGAATGTGTTAAGATTTTAACGGGGTTAGGTGAGCCTCTTAGAAACTGTCTTCTTTACTTTGATGCATTAGAGGGTCAGGTAGAAACAATAAAAATAATTTGACTGAACTTAAGAAAGGTGTGTTCATTATGGTTGCTGATAGGTCTTATACATCAATTAATATTGGAGATAAAGAAAGTTTTAGTAAAACAATAAGCGAAAGTGACATATATAATTTTGCAGGAGTTACAGGGGACTTTAATCCTTTACATGTTGATAAAGAATACGCCAAAAATACCAGGTTTAATGACAGGATATCTCATGGGATGCTTTCTGCATCCCTAATATCTACGGTAATTGGAACAAAACTACCTGGAGCAAATACAATATATTTGTCCCAGGATGTAAAATTTGTTGCGCCTGTCTATATAGGTGACACCCTTACTGCTGAAGTAGAAGTTACAGAAAAAAGAGATGATAAACAGATAATTGACCTAAAAACAGTTATATATAATCAAGAGGGTACTATAGTAGTTGATGGTACGGCGAAAGTTATGAAGATGAAAGAGAAAGTTGTAAAAATGACTAGTCAATAATTACTATTTTTGGGGAGGAAAATATTATATGAAACTTAAAGATAAAGTGGCAATTATTACAGGTGGTGGAAGTGGTATTGGCAAAGAGACTGCATTATTATTCGCCAAAGAAGGAGCCAAAATTGTTATAGCAGATTATGAAGAAGAGGCTTCACGACAGACATTAAATGAGATAGTTGATAATGGCAGCAGCGCAATTTTTGTAAAAACAGATGTGAAAGAAATTGAAGAAGTAGAAAAAATGATAGAAAAGACCTTGGAGGAATATGGCGAGGTAGATATCCTTGTTAATAATGCCGGAATTACCAGGGATGGACTACTTAAAGACATCTCTAATGAACAGTGGAATAAAGTGCTAGAGATAAATCTTACCGGAGTTTTTAATTGTACCAAAACTGTTTCACAGGTAATGACAGAAAAGGAAAGTGGCGTGATTATTAATGTTTCCTCAGTAGTAGGGATATATGGTAATGTTGGCCAAACAAATTATGCTGCTACTAAGAGTGGTGTGATAGGTATGACTAAAACATGGGCAAAAGAGCTTGGCAAAAAAGGTGTCAGAGTAAATGCAGTTGCTCCTGGTTTTATAAAAACAAACATGACGGCTAAAGTACCAGAAAAAATATTAAATAAGATGGAGCAAAATGTGCCCCTTGGAAGACTTGGAGAACCTATAGATGTAGCTAAAGTATATTTGTTTTTGGCATCCGATGAAGCGGATTATATCAATGGTGCAGTTATTGAAGTTACAGGAGGACTAACTTTATAATATTATTGGAGAAAGGTAGCTAGCAGTAATGTAATAAAATACATTTATTTACTAAAAATATAACTTCAAGAAAAGAGGTGATAGGGATGATGGAGATTCTTGATCAAAAAACTTTGGAAAATTTGATCAAAAAGAGGGGGGAAGGGCCCTGTGTATCTATTTATATGCCTACTGTAAGGGCTGGTGATGTTAGTCAAAACCCAATAATGTTCAAAAATTTAATTTCAAAAGCTGAGGAAAAGTTAAAAGACAAAAACTTACGGACACCTGAAATCAAAAAGCTATTGGAGCCTGCTGAGAAGTTAGCTGATGACAGTGTTTTTTGGAATAATCAAAGTGAGGGCCTTGTGTTATTTCTCTCTGATGAATTTTTTGAGTATTACAGGATGCCAATAAAATTTGATGAGACTGTAGTGGTTACTGATTCCTTTCACTTAAAACCAATTATTCCTGTGCTGGTTGAAGATGAACAGTTTTATGTTCTTGCACTGAGCCAAAAAGATGCCAGACTTTTACGTGGGACCAGGGACTTTGTAGAAGAGATGGACCTTAGTGATGTAATCAAAAGATTTGAGGATAAGTTTGGGGAAGAGCTACCCGAACAATACTTACAATTTCATACAAGGGCGCCCAAAAAAGGAGAGACCAGGGCGGCAGTATATTTTGGGCACGGTGGAGATATTAGTAGTATTAAGAAGGAAAGGTTGATGCATTACTTCAGATTTTTGGATAACGAACTTTATTCCATGTTATATCATGATGGTTCTCCATTAATACTAGCGTGTGTAGACTCTTTATCACCTCTTTATAGGGAAGCTAACAATTATCCGAATTTAATTGATGATAGGATTAAAGGCAATCCAGAAAAAATAAGCAACGGAGAACTGCATAAAAAAGCCTGGGAGATAATAAACCCTATTTTCAAACAAAAAAGAGAAAAACAAAAAAATCGCTATGATGAACTAAAGGGAACAGGAAAAACTTCAAATGAAATTAGAGAGGTGTTGCCAGCTTCCTTTCAGGGTAGAGTTGAGACACTTTTTGTTCCCTTAGGAGTTAAAGTTTGGGGCAAATATAATTTGGAAAATGATAGTTTAGAAGTTAGAGATAGTGAGCCCATGCCTAATGATGAAGATTTATTTGACCTGGCTGCTGTTGAGACTTACTTAAATAATGGAAATGTTTACGCTGTGAATAGAGATGAGATGCCCCAAAAGGATAAGATTGCAGCGATATATCGATATTAGAAATATATAGAATTTAGACGAAAGTATGGATTTATGTAAGCCGCTGATTTATAATACGAGATATGAATAACTAATAATGGAGGCCATTTTGATGACAAATAAGACTAAGCTCATATTACTTTTGTCAGTTTTTGCTGCATTAATTCTAGCCTGGAATGTAGTAATAGAAGATAACTATCACTTACTTATATCAGAGGAAGAAGATAAAGAAAAAGAGGAAAAAAATATCGAAAAAGTTGACCCAGTAGATAAAAACGACGAAAACGAAGATGGTGAAAAAGAAGATGATGAAATAGAAGATGAACTAGACAATGAAGAAGAAAAAGACACACACAAGGATGAAGCTAAAGAAGATAAAGCAGATGAAAAGAAAGAAGAAAAAGATCAAGATGTAAGTTCATATGATTCTAAATATGAAAGAGAAGAACTTATAGAAAAACTAGAACACCATGAATCCCCCGTTGAAGGGGCTAGTATAACCAGGCGTGAAAGCCAACTGCCAGGTGCACCGCGAGAATACAGGAATGGAATACACGAAGGGGTGGACTACTATCACGGCTTTGTTGATGTTCCAATTGAAATGGGGACCCCTGTACTTGCTTCGGCAGATGGTAAAGTTATAAGAGCAGATCATGATTATCAAGAACTTACTAAAGAAGAGCGTGAAGAGATACTAAATGAAGCTAGAGCTGCTGAGATTACACCTGAGGAGATTTTGGACAAACTAAGAGGGAAACAAGTTTGGATAGAACATGAAGATGGTATTGTTACAAGATACGTTCACCTTGACTCTATCCCTGAGGATATAGAAGAAGGTGTTGAGGTCTTGCAAGGTGAGCATATTGGAGGAGTAGGTAATAGTGGTACAAGCCACGGAGCAGAAGGGACAAACGGTGGAGCGCACCTTCATTATGAGATATGGATAACTGATGATTACTTTCTCGGTAAGGATATGGAACCGATGGAAGCGAGAAATATTTTGGTAGAAATCTTTCAATAATATTTTTCGATAATAATGAAGAAATAATGAAAAATTGGGGACTATAAAGGTATGGATTTTCATGATTACTTGGCTAAATATTACGGCGAACTGTTTAACCCGAGCAAAGACAAAATCGATCTAATAGCAAGATATTTTTCAAACATACCAGGTAATAAAGTTTTGGATATTGGTTGTGGTACAGGTGAGTATATTGAAGGTCTATTAGCTCGTGGATTTGATGTTTACGGAATTGATTTTAGCTACAAGATGGTTGATATTGCTAGATCAAAAGTAACGGGAGATAAAAAAGATTGTATAAAGGTAGGTGACATGAAACAGCCCTATCCTTTTAATTTGAACCTTTATTTTGATGGGATATATTCTATAGGGAATACACTAGTACATTTAGATGATTTGGATCAGGTGAACGCTACTATTGGATTAGCTTATAGTAGACTAAATAAAGACGGTAAACTTCTTATTCAGATTATTAATTATGATCAGCCGGAGGTTTTGTACAAAAAATTCCCAGTACTCGAGGCTGAAGAAGGACTGGTTAAGTTTTATAGAAGCTATGAACCAGCTGATAACCCAAAAGATGTTTACAAAGTTTTATTTAAAACAAAACTAGAACTCACAGAAAAAGAAAGAAATGACAAAAAAGTTTTAGAAGATACTAATAAACTGTTAATGTTAAAAAGAGGCGAACTAGAAAATATTTTAGAAGAAGTTGGATTTAGGGATATAAAATTTTATGGTGATTTTGATTTTAATACATGGAGTAAAACTTCGAACAATACAATAGCACTAGCAACTAAGTAAAAACTGCCCTGTAGCAAAATAGGGCAGTTTTTACTTTTTATTGTGCGCCATGCATGGCGATTAGCTAGGTGGTGCAAGTCCACTATGGGGGTTTGTAGTTACCAACCATTAGCCAAGAGCAAGGGTGCCCACCGTGAGGTGGGATCTGAAGGAAGCTTAAGGCAAAATTCCGACCCAAGGCACACGAACATCATCAGGCACAAGGTATGGGATGAGTTTGCAATACAAAACGAAGTCCAATTAACTACACGGACATACCAGTGTAAATGATGTGGGTACATGGAATGAAAGTTAATCGTCTTACCGTGGGAGGTCTCATGGACGTGGTAAGATGAATTTCGAGCCACGGTTGAAATAAGATTTGTCATGAGAAGTCAGCAGATACCATAGTACTTGATGAGGTCGACATCATCAAGGAAGGGTTGAACCTAGGAGGAGATCAGTAAATGACTGTTACCAACAAAGGAGCGAAGTGCCGCCAACTTCTGACAGGCGAAAGCTGTAAAGAAGGCTCACCGCAGAAGAATAGTGCGGAACACGAAGGATATGCGGGAGTGCACAGTCCTTTAAGGATAACTGAAAACAACATCTCCAATGCAAACTTGTCGAAGGAGAATTTGCTAGAGGAAATTTTGGATAGAGACAACATGAATAAAGCATTCAAGAAAATAAAATCCAACAAAGGCTCTCACGGGACTGATGGGATGAAAGTAGATGAACTTCTACAATATCTCAAAGAAAACGGAGACCACCTCAGGCAAAGAATCCTGGACGGTAAATACCGTCCTAATCCCGTCAGAAGGGTAGAGATACCCAAAGAAGATGGGAAGAAAAGAAAATTAGGCATACCTACAGTGGTAGACAGGGTAATCCAACAAGCAATAGCCCAAGTACTATCTCCAATATATGAGGAGCAATTCTCAGATAGCAGCTATGGCTTTCGTCCTGGACGCAGTACTCACGATGCAATTAAGAAAAGTCAACAAAACATAAATGAAGGATACAAATATGTAGTAGATATGGACTTGGAGAAATACTTTGACACAGTAAACCAGAGCAAATTGATAGAAGTACTATCTAGGACAATAAAAGATGGTCGAGTAATATCTCTTATCAACAAATATCTAAGAGCAGGAGTAATGATAAAGCATAGCTTTGAAGAAACAGAAGTCGGTGTACCACAAGGCGGACCGCTTAGTCCTATTCTTAGTAATATAATGCTTCACGAACTAGACAAAGAACTTGAGAAAAGGGGGCACAGATTCGTCCGCTATGCGGACGACCTGCTAATCTTTTGCAAAAGTAAAAGAAGTGCCAGACGCACCTTGAAGAACATACTACCCTTCATCGAAAATAAGCTATTTCTCAAAGTAAACAAAGATAAAACTGTAGTTGCCTATGTAGGAAAGGTAAGATTTCTTGGGTTTGGCTTTTACAGACATAAAGGAAAAGCCAGATTAAGAGTTCATCTTAAATCAGTTGCAAAGATGAGAACTAGAATAAAAGAACTCACATCTAGAAGTTATGGAATAAGCAACGAAGCCAGAGCAAAGAAACTTAGCCGATACATTATGGGTTGGGTTAATTACTTTAAACTAGCTGATATGAAGAACATGTTAATAAATACTGATAGATGGATGAGAAGGCGTATTCGCATGATTTACTGGAAACAATGGAAGAGAGTGAGAACAAAATTTAAAATGCTCAAATCCCTTGGAGCCAGTAAATATAAGGCATGGGAATACGCAAACACAAGAAAAGGCTACTGGAGAATCTCCAATAGCCCTGTCTTATCCAAATCCCTTGGAAATGATGTAATCAAAGGATTTGGTTTCCTATTCTTTTCGGAATATTATCGACAAGTTAAAGCGTAAACTAGGAACCGCCGTGTACCGAACGGTTTGCTCGGTGGTGTGAGAGGTCGGTAGATAAAATAATTATCTACCTCCTACTCGATTTAGTTTTTATGATTTTAGGTCTTTATTTATCACCGGCCTAAAATTATCAAGCACACCGAGTGCTACGTGTGCAAGACCAAAACCTGTTATTACAGATCCTGTCCTTCCACCAATTAATGCACCAATTCCTGTAACTGCTGCGCCTATCCCGGCTATCCAGATTCCAGTAGAAGTTTTCAGCTGCATTTTCTTCACCTCCTAAGTTTTAGTGTATCGCTGGTAACCTATACTTATGATTTGATTTTAGTAGCTTTTGGATACACTAAATAGAAAATTGAATTTATATTTAATTTTCCAAGGAGGTAATTTATATATGAAACTGGCAATTGCTCTCGGAGGAAATGCACTGATTAGAGACAAGGAAGGAAATTCTTATGGTAAGCAGCTAAATAATATTTGGCTGGCAGTTACACAGTTGGCAGATTTGATCGATAAAGGCTACGATATAATCTTGACTCATGGTAATGGGCCGCAAGTAGGTGATCTAGTGATGCAGAATGAAATCTCTAAAGACCGGGTCCCAGAGATGCCCCTTGATGTTTGCGTTGGAATGACGCAAGGACAGATTGGTTATATGCTTCAGCAGCAATTAATTAACGAATTAAATAAGAGAAAAATTAAAAGAAATGTAGTTAGTCTTGTGACACAAACAGTAGTAGATAAAGATGATCCATTATTTAAAAAAGCTACAAAGCCTATAGGCCCTTTCTTTTCAAAAAGTGAAGCTTATAAATTCATGAGAGAAAAAGGGGAGACTTTGGTTGAGGATTCTGGCAAAGGATGGCGAAAGGTTGTGCCCTCACCTGAACCAATTGACATAATTGAAAAGGAAACTATCAAAAAATTGTTTGAGCAGCTGTATATAGTAATAGCCAATGGAGGAGGAGGTATACCGGTAATTAAAAAAAATGGTGAATATAAAGGTGTAGAAGCTGTGATTGATAAAGATCTGTCCGGAGCTTTGATAGCCGAGATTATAGGAGCGGATTTGTTCTTGGTACTAACTAATGTAGCCTCTGTATCAATCAATTATGGTAGGTCCAATGAAAGAAAATTAGACGATGTTGATGTAGAGGAATTAAAATATTTTGAGCAAAAAGGCCACTTTGGTCAGGGTAGTATGGCTCCTAAAGTGAATGCGGCTATTAATTATGTTGAAAATACGGGTAAAAAAGCGATAATCTCATCTTTAGATGATGTATATTCGGCTCTTCAAGGTAAAACAGGAACCCATGTGAGACTTAGAAAAAAGGTGCCAGAAAGAATAAGATGATAGGAAATAAAATGATGATTTTATAACTAAATGAATTTAATAATAACTTTTTGCTTGTGTAGCCGTCTGTATTTATAGAAAAGTGTGCCAAGTAAAATTTGAGATTTGGGGAGGCTGGCTTTTTATGAAAAAGATTTTGTTAATTAGTATTATGGCTGTTTTAATACTTTTTAGTTCAGTATTTGTTTTGGGAGGATGTGAGGAAGATTTAGAAGACAACAAAACAGAGGACGAGATAAACAATGAGAATGATGAAGAGAACGGTGAGAAAGATGAAAAAGAGAAAGGAAATGGTGCCAAAAACAAAGACAGTAAAGAAAATGGTAAAAGTGAAGGAAGTGACGAAGATAAAGAAAGTGATAGAGGAAAAATTGAATTTGAAAGTTCTGAAGAACTTGTAGAAGAAAACATGGATAGAATTATAGAGGCTCTAGAAGAGAATTGGGAAGTTAAAGGAGGAAAAGATCTTAGCTATCCTGAGGATATTGAAATAGACCCTGATGATTTTGATGAAATTTCATCTACATTTATTTCCCCTGATGAAAATTATGTAGGTTTTGTCCTGCTTGGTCCTTATCATGTTTTGACGGATAGTTCAGCTGCAGGCTTGATTGATCTAAGAACTGATGAGATAATAATAACAAACATTTTTAACTGGCAGTTAGCTATGGATGAGCCACTTTTTGATAATGAGGTTAATTATTTTGCTTATACTGTTGTTGAAGCCTCTAGTGCAGGGAGTCTTCATATTGATAGCATTAAAGAAGAAAAAAATATAAAAACAATCGATAGAGAAAAACTAGATGTGGATGAAGAATTGATAGCTTTTGCTAATTTGGAATGGAATGACGATAATGAGCTGTTGTTTTCGACTTATGATGTCGACTATCAGTTAGATGATATTAAGAAGGAAGACAGTATGATGGAGTGGAAGTATAACCCAGAAGAAGATGAAGTCAAAAAACGTTAAGTCTGAGACATAAAAAAGCTTATTTAGTAATAGTTTTGAAAGGAGAAAGAAACTTTGCAAAAAGATTCCTTGAAAGCTAAAGTTACAATATTAGAAGAAGTACTACACAGTTTGAATAATTTTGTGCTGGCTTTTTCTGGGGGAGTTGATAGTAGTTTACTAGCTGTAATGGCAAAAGAGGTACTTGGTAGGGAGAATTTTTTGGCGGTTACTGCAGCTGCACCAATCTTCCCTCAGTTTGAGATTAATGAGGCAAAAGAATTTGCTGAAATCATTGGTATAAAACACCAATTTGTATACCCTAAAATCCTTGAAAAAGCTAGTTTTGTAGAAAATCCTCCAAATAGATGCTACTATTGCAAAAAAGTTATTGCAGAAGAGCTGTTAAAAATTGCAGCAGAAGAGGGGTATAATCATGTTGTTGATGGCACAAATGCAGAAGATGCTGCAAGTGATTTTAGACCGGGGATAAAAGCTGCAAAAGAATTAAAAATAAAGAGCCCCCTTAAAGATGCTGGTTTTGATAAAGAAGATATTAGACAGTTATCTAAGGAAAAAGGAATTGTCAACTGGGATAAGCCATCAAATGCCTGTCTTGCTTCTAGGGTTCCTTACGGTTCAATAATAACCAGTGAAAAATTATTAAAAATTGAAAAAGCCGAGGATGTTTTAAGAAATCTAGGTACCTTTCAGGTTAGAGTTAGGCATCATGATAATATAGCTCGGATTGAAGTTTCTAGGGAAAACTTTGAAACAATTTTAGAAAACAGTAATAAAATAACTGTTGAATTTAAAAAATTAAACTTTAAATATGTAACACTAGACTTAGAAGGTTATAAAACAGGAAGTCTCAACACAGAGGTAAAAAATGACAGTGAAAAATGAATTAATTAGCTCTTTTTTCAGAAGGAAATCAGATTTTTTGACAGAACTATAATATTACATCAAGATTGGATTGCTCATTATATTCTTAATATTTTTAAAAATATTATTTGAATTAAGGTTAGTTTAAGGGAGGGATCTATCCTGTTTAATAAGGACTCATTTTTTCAGACGGCGTTTGTTTTTGTTGATAGTATTCCTGAATCAAAGGAAAAAGGGGATAAGGAAGAACAAGATTCTAGCAAAGAGGCAGATTTTGATACTATAGAAGAAGGGGAAGTTTTCATGGTTGTAGGTGATAAGCTATATAGATTTTCATTTGATGAGATGATCTAATATGTGATTAGTAAGACTAGATGGAATTTGGGTAGTTTAAATTAGTTCCAAAAGGGTTTATCTTTTGTGCTACAGACAAAAGATAAACCCTTTTTTATAATACAGCTTCTATTTTACAGCGCGCATTTTTTTTGTTAAATTAATATTAACAAAATACAACACTGTATCCAAAATTTTAAATTAAATAGGGGATCGGGGGAGAGCTGTAGAATATGGGAATCTTAGAGTTTTTAGAAAAAAAAGATATACAATTTTCACTTCGTAGATACGGCATAGATGCACTAAGTTATATGGCCCTTGGCCTTTTTGGGACATTAATAATTGGACTTATATTGAGAGTCATAGGTGAAAGAACAGGGATAGGGTTTTTGGAAGAAGTGGTTTGGCCGATGGCCAACGATATGATGGGGCCAGCTATAGCTGTTGCAGTTGCTTATGGTCTCAAAGCTCCGCCGCTTGTTATATTTTCATCTACTGTGTCAGGTATGGCAGGGGCAGATTTAGGAGGGCCTGCAGGTGCTTTGATTGCAGCAATTATTGGAGCAGAATTTGGTAAGCTTGTTTCTAAAGAAACAAAAGTAGATATAATTGTTACCCCGGCAGTGACAGTAATAATGGGAGTGCTGGCAGGAACCCAGATTGGACCTGGAGTTAATTGGGTAATGTTAAGATTAGGAGATTTTATTATGCTTGCGACAGAACTTCAGCCAGTACCAATGGGTATTATTTTGGCAGTTGTTGTTGGGCTTGCTCTTACTTTCCCAATAAGTAGTGTTGCCCTAACCATGATGCTGCAGTTGGAGGGGCTAGCAGCTGGTGCAGCAGCCGTTGGGTGTGCTTCTCAAATGATAGGTTTTGCTATTATAAGTTATCGGGAGAATGGATTCGGAGGCCTTATTGCCCAGGGACTTGGGACCTCTATGCTTCAGATACCAAATATAATCAAAAATCCTTTAATACTTATACCTCCTACAATTACAGCTGCTATTTTGGGGCCTCTTGTTACTACAGTTTTTATTATGACTAATGGACCGGAAGGAGCAGGGATGGGCACAAGTGGACTTGTAGGACAATTTGGAGCCGTTGCGGCTATGGAAGGGATGAATCTAGGTGGACCTGATATGTTTATTAAAATAGCCATGTTTCACTTTGTGTTGCCTGCTCTTATCAGTCTTATTATAGGCATTACAATGAAGAAAACAGGATTGATTAAAGAAGGTGACCTAAAATTAGACGTATAAACGATGTATAAACAAAAAACTTCCAGCTGGCTCAGGAAGCAAACTGAAAGTATATTTTATAAAAATATAAAGTGTTTTTATTCTATACATTGATATCTAAGTTACTACCAAGATGAGGGTTAACTAAGGAATCTAGCTCTTTAATTTGATCCACAGTTGCGCTATCTAGTAAGTCCAAAAACTGATCTTTTGAATTTTCCATAAGATCCATGGACATCTTGGTGATAGAAGCATTGACCTCCCTATGAAGTTCGGCCTGGCTTAGAGCAGTAGACAGTGCAGGTATATCCATTTCATTCATCCCCTTATCTCCTTATTAGCTTTAGTATAAAATACCTCAATCTTTATACCTTACTACCCAATATCACAATCTGAGTTCTAGTGTTAGTTATAGTTATTTTAATTGTAATATTATTACTTCATTACTTCTAACTTGGACTTTTTAAATCCTTCTTTTGGTTAAACTTTTTTAATAAAACGACAGAGATTTTTTAAAGACTAAATATAAAGTAAGTAATTAATCCACGGGAGTGAGTTTACTTGAGAGACCAATTTAGACTAATGAAGATTACAGTTACATTATTAATTATTTGTGGTTTGCTTGCATCAAGTATTTTCAGCAGTAATACTCTTATAGCAAACAATGAGAACGATGTTGTAAATACTGATGAAAATTCTCGAGAATTTGATTTGGTTGTTATTCCCATT
Source organism: Natranaerofaba carboxydovora (assembly GCF_022539405.1). Classification (NCBI taxonomy): domain Bacteria; kingdom Bacillati; phylum Bacillota; class Clostridia; order Natranaerobiales; family Natranaerofabaceae; genus Natranaerofaba; species Natranaerofaba carboxydovora. The sequence continues at coordinate 129,721 of NZ_CP054394.1, forward strand.
GAAGGGACAATAACGGCAGGCACGACAAACTTTTTGGAATCAAACTTAGAAAAAGCAATAGAAGGTGAAGCGGATGCAGTATTATTAAAGATCAACACTCCCGGAGGCTTAGTGGATGCTACTATGGATATAATAGAAAAGATGTTAAATTCTCCCACCCCTATAATTACCTACGTATCACCTTCTGGTGCTATAGCAGCATCAGCGGGAAGCTTAATAATGTCTGCAGGCCATATAGCTGCTATGGCACCGGGGACTACCGTTGGAGCTGCTATGCCGGTGACAATGGCACCAACAGGAGAAGAACCACAGCAAGCCGATGAAAAGACTGTAAATTTTTTGGCTGAATATGCTGAGAGCATCGCAAGAGAAAGAGGTAGACCAGAAAATATAGCCAGAAGATTTGTGACAGAAAATTTGACTTTGAGTGATAGTACTGCAGAAGAAAAAGGGTTTATTGATGTTAGGGCTGCCAATATGACAGGTCTATTAGAGATGCTTGACGAGAAAGAGATAACAGTTAATGGCGAAGATGTCACTTTGTTAACAGAAAACGCCAATATAAAGGAAGTCGAAATGGACACCAGGGACAGACTCATTCATTTTGTTAGTAACCCTCAAATAGCGTTTTTGCTTTTCTTAATCGGGTTGTACGGCATTATATTTGGTCTTAATATGCCAGGAACTTTTATTCCAGAAGTAGGAGGAGCCATAGCTTTAATTCTTGCTTTATTTGGTCTTGGCATGTTTGAAGTTAACACCCTTGGTTTGATTTTAATAGTTTTATCAGTAGCTTTTTTTATCATAGAAGTGTTTACCCCGACTTTTGGAGTTATGACGACCTTTGGAGTGATCACATTAATAATAGGAGGATTAATGCTTCCCTTTGAACCTATGCTACCTACGGAGTGGTTTAGGGCTTTTAGGTTAACTGTAATAGGTATGGGCCTTGCTACAGGAGGGTTCTTCTTCTTTGTTATTGCTAAAGTTGTTAAGTTAAGAAAGAAAGAACCGTATATGACTAAGCACGGCATGTTAGGTTATACGGGAAAAGTAATTAAGGAATTGGCTCCAGAGGGTCTTGTCAAAATAAGAGGAGAATTATGGCGGGCAAGGAGCAAATCCGGGGAAATAATACCTATAGACGTTGAAGTAACTGTAAAGGAGGAAGACGGGATAGTTTTAGTTGTTGATAAAATAGGAAAAAACACACAAAGGGAAGATTAAAAATATGATTAAATCAGGAAGGGGGACATTTGATGTTTGGTAATCAGATTGGTATTCTTGGAATATTAGTAGTAGTAATACTCCTCTTAATAATGGCGATCAGAATTGTAAAAGAGTATGAAAGGGGAGTAGTATTTAGGCTTGGAAGACTTGTAGGTGTTAAAGGGCCAGGGCTTATCTTCATTATTCCTTTCATTGACAAGATGATAGTTGTTCCACTTAGAATTGTGACTTTTGATGTTCCTGTGCAGGAAGTTATAACAAAGGATAATGTAACCTGTAAAGTAAATGCCGTTCTTTATTACCGGGTGGTAGAACCCTCAAAAGCTGTAGTAAATGTTCAATATTATCATGATGCAACTACGCAATTAGCTCAAACTACACTTAGAAGTGTAGTAGGCCAGGCAGAGCTAGATGAACTTCTAGCAGAGCGTGATAAGCTTAATCAAAGGCTGCAGGAGATAATTGATGATGCGACAGACCCTTGGGGTATAAAAGTTACCACTGTAGAGATAAAAGATGTGGTTATACCAGATAATATGCAAAGAGTAATAGGAAGACAAGCAGAAGCCGAGAGGAGAAGAAGATCTATTGTTATCCAGGCAGAAGGGGAAAAACAAGCAGCGATCAAACTAGCCAAAGCAGCTGAGATATTATCAAAACAAGCAGGAGGACTTACCCTTAGAACACTTCGAACAGCGTCAGAGATATCTGCAGAAAAAAGTTCAACGTTATTTTTCCCTTTACCAATGGAGATAGGAGATATATTTTCTAAACACAATTTAGGAGATTTATTAAAAAATAACCCGGATAAAGATGCAAGTGCAGAGGATAATGGTAATGAAGATACTGGTGATTCTGTTGATGAAAATATAATACCTGAAGCTGGGGAAGAGTTAATTGAAGATGACAATATGCTAGATAATGAAACAAATATTGATGATAAGACGGATGACAAATAGTGTGAACCTCCCATAAAAATATATATTAAAAGTACATATGTTGATATTTGACAGGAGGTTTTTATTATGAGGATTTTGCTAATTCAGCCGCGGCGTTTAGGAATTGGCTTTAGAAGTCTTATGCATATTGAACCTCTTGGACTTGAGATGTTGGCAGGAGCCTTGGAAGGTCATGAGCTAAAGATTCTAGATTTCATGAGTCCTGAAGAAATAATTAGGGAAGCAATTACTTTCGAACCGGATATGTGTGGTATTTCGTGTTCATTTACTGTAGATTTAGAAAATGCCTTGAGTATTGCTAGAGGTATAAAGGAAAACTTGCCATCAACATTGATTTTTGTAGGTGGTCACCACGCAGCAACGAACCCTCAACATTTTAAAGATTTGTCTGTAGATGTGATAGCTTTGGGGGAGGGAGAAGAGATAGTTAAGGATTTAGCAGAATATCATGCTGAGGGTATAGATCTAAAAAAGGTTTCCGGGATAGTTTTGAATGAAGATGACGGAGACGGGATAAAGCAGCGTTATACAAGTTCTAGGCCCTTGATTTGGGATTTGGATAGACTTCCCCATCCACGAAGAGATCTTGTGTCAGCTTATAGAAAGAATTACTATTTAGGTTTAAGACGTCCTGTATATGCTCTAGAAACCGCACGCGGATGTCCTTATAAATGCAAATTTTGTAGTGTATGGCATTTTTATCGAAGCAGTTACAGGATGAAAAGTGCAAAAAGAGTGTTTGAAGAAATTGTAGACATACCAGGGGATACTGTATTAATTACAGATGATAATTTCTTTGCAAATATAGATCGTGCTTACAAAATTGGTGAACTTCTAAAAGAAGCAGGGGTGAAAAAATATTATAATGTTCAAGCTAGAAGCGATGACATAGTTTCTAATTTAGAACTAATTGATTTGTGGAGGGAAGTAGGCTTATCTTCTGTGTTTATTGGTTTTGAACAGATTGATCAAAAAGGATTAAATGATCTTAACAAAAGAAATAGTATAAAAAACAATGAAAAAGCTCTATACGAGTTAAGAAAAAGAGGGATGGGGGTTACTTCATCCTTCATAGTTGATCCATCTTATGATGAAAAAGATTTTGATGTAATGCTAAGCTATATAAAAGAAAAAGGAGTAAAAACACCATCTTATTCTATTTTAACTCCCCTACCAGGTACCGTCCTCTATGAAGAAATGAAAGACAAAATAGTAACAGAAGACTGCCAGTTATATGATCTACTTCATGTTGTTTTACCAACTAAACTTCCCTTAGAAAAATTCTATAAAGAATTTGCCAAGCTGTGGAAAAAAACCTATATTGAAGGTGTGAAAAAACCGTGTGTTAGATCTGTAAAAGACGTGGCTTTTAATCCTGCTATGTGGTTTCATTCACTAAGTTTACTAAAAGGCATGAACCGCTTCTTTAAAGCAGAAAATTATTTAAAATCCCATGAATACAGAAATATTTAAAATAAGCGATAAGCATAGTTGATAATATTATCTATATTGTTGACATATAATTTTAATCGGGAAAGAGGTTAGAGGTTTTCAGATTGATTGGAGGTTTTCCCGGTTGAATTATATTGAAGCTATTATTTTAGGGATTATTCAGGGGATAAGTGAGTTTTTGCCTGTATCTAGCACTGCTCATTTGATAATTGCTGAAAATGTATTAGGAATTACATTTCCAGGCCTTGTTTTTGAAGTTTTTTTACATTTCTCCTCAGTTTTGGCAGTAATAATATACTTTGCTAAAGATTTAGTCAAACTTATTAAAGGGTTTATTAGTTATACTTTTTTGGGTAATAAAAATTATATTTTTGAATTTAAACTTGGATTATACTTGGTATTAAGTACAGTTGCCACTGGTGTATTAGGGATATTACTAGAAGGGATTTTGGATGAGCACCTTAGAGGAACGGTTTTGATCTCATTAGGCTTATTTGTAAGTGGTATATTATTATGCCTGGTTGAAAGACATCAAAATTTTTCTATTAAAAAAGGTAAGAACCAAAAACATATAGATGAGATAGGATGGATAGATTCAGTGATCATTGGGATATGGCAGGGTTTTGCTGTGATCCCGGGGATATCACGCTCAGGGGCGACAGTTGTTGGGGCTCTCTGGAGAAGCTTAGAAAAAGAAAGCGCCCTATTTTACTCTTTTTTTCTTTCTGTCCCTGTTATAGTAAGCTCTTCAATTATCAAACTTCCTGATATAGATGGGGCTCTTTTGAGTAATTACCCCGGTGAAATGTTTATTTCCTTTGTTACTTCTTTTGTATGTGCTTTGCTTGGAATAAAATTTTTGATCTATCTAGTAAAGCAGAGTAAGCTAACCCATTTTTCTGTTTATTTATTTATTCTTTCGAGCTTAACTTTAATTTTTATTTAGTCGCAAGAATTTGCTAAAATTCTAGCAAAGTAAAAGCTCATTTATGGTAGCAAGGCAGGTGTTTTTAATAAATATCAATAATGAACTGTAACAGAGCTCTTATTTAATAATAGTAGTAAATACTAATGCTATACTCCTAAATAAAATGACTAAGATTAGTAAATTAGAAGGATAAAATATAGGAAGAGTGCATCAATAATAATTATTCTTTTTTGTGTTAAAATTTGTTATAAGAACATTAATAATAACAACATTCATTAGAAGCACCTCAGAGGTGCTTCTAAGTTAAACAAAAAACATTATAAAAATATTGTTATACTGGGGGAATTATTGATGAGCAAGATTTGAGAGAAAAAGAAAATTTTAGTATCGATGGAGATATTGTAGAAAAATGTACTAAACTAGACAAAAGCTTTTATATGAATTTAATGAATAATTTAGGCTGTTTTTCTTTTTCTTTTGATAAGATCTGTAAAAGCCTCAAGTCTTGTTACAGTACCTGCTTCACCTGTCTGTTCATCAAATATCATTGACAAAACAGGAAGATTAAAGTCTTCGCTTACTATAGGGAAAACACTTTGAGCTGTAGTTTCTGGCATACAGGTAAAGGGGGCAACATGAATAATACCATCATAACCTTCGCCTGCGTATATCACTGCTTCTCCTATGGATTCTCTTCCGTGTCCACCGACAAAGTGTTTGATGTATGGTTTTGCTTTTTCTTCGATTTTCTTTTTCTTTTGTTTATATTTTTGCCTGCCAAGCGGATGAATGTTTTGGCTGACCCACTCACTCAAATACACACTTCTTTTGACTTCACATCCCATTTCACCAAGTCTTTTCTCAATATCAAAATTAGCAAAAGATTCGAGAACCATGTATATTTCTCCAACAATAGCTACTTGAACAGGATTCTTTGGTCTTGGGGCCAGGCTTAGATTGTCTATTCTGTGGTCAATTTCTTCTTTGACTTGATATATTTTATTTAAATCCTCTTCTTTATCAACCATTTTTACTATTTGATCTTTAATATTATCGCAACCATCTTTGTTTTTAGAACTTATAATTTCATATGGACGAGTCTTGCTTAATTTTTTGTCTAGGTAATCTAACACATGCATTTTTGCCCAGGCTTTTTGAAGCGCTGTTTTCGTGTTTTTTATAGAAGAGCCATTTTTTACTTTCCATATTTTTGATAGCATATCACTAATACTTACCACCGGAGGATCAATAATAACTGCATCAATATCATATCCTAGGTCATTAAGTATCTCTTTTTGGATGTGTCCGTATAAACCAAATCGACAAGGGCCACCGCCACCCGCCATAAAAATTGTATCTGCTCCCTTCTCAGCTGCCTCAATAAAATTGCCAAGGGTTACTTTTAAAGGGAAACAGGCGAATTCAGGGGCATAGGTAGTACCTAGTTCTAGGGTTCTCTTTGTATTTTTTGGTGGCACAATAACTTCATGGCCCAAATTTTCAAACAGGGTTTTCCCCATGACAGATATATTGCCCATGTGTGGGAAAGCTATCTTCATTAGTTAGTAATCCTCCTTTCTAGAAGGTCCATAAATGCTTCTAGTCTTGTAAACATACCAGCTTCCCCTGTATGTTCATCGAGGGTAAGGGTAAGATTAGGTATAGAACTTATTTGTTTTACTTTTCTTTCGATTAATTCACATACTATGGAATCAGGCCCACAACCAAAAGTGATAACCTGCACAATTCCGTCTACAAATCCATTGTTTGCTAAGTAAAGAGCACTCCCAAACAATCTTCTGTTTAAGGTCCAGTATAACTTTTTGTCAATATGTTTGTTACCTTCATCGATATCTTTGTTACCTATCATATTAGAGGTGATTATATCATAACCTGCTCCTTCGATTTTCTTTTGTATGCCGATTCCTGTAATTTCGTCGTTAATTATATAATCGCGGCCGATAAGGGCGATCTTTTTGTTATCTTTATTTAACTTATCTTTTAGCTCTGCCTGTTGGTTTTTAATAGTTTGTTTATGTTTAAGGCTTGCTTTCAGAAATGCCTTGTAACATTTTATGTAAGGTATATTGAGTTGATTACCAACTTCTAGGGCAGCACTTTTCCAGGTTTCTTTGTTATTATAATTTATTGTAGGAACAATTAAAGGTGGAAGATCTGAAATATTTTGCTCAACTGTATCTGGCAGCCCCATAAACCTTGGACACAAAAATTCTTTTTTATTTATACTAACCAACCTGGGTACAAATATATAGTCTACTTTGTCAGCTAATTCTAATACATGTCCGTAATAAAACTTAACTGGCAAACATGTTTCAGACAAAGCAAGCTTAGTCCCTTCATTTAGGACTTCTTTATTAGAAGGACCTGTAACCTTTACTTTAAAACCTAATTCTTCAAAAAAAGTTACCCAACCATCATTAAACAAATGAAAAAATAAGCCTCTTGGTATTCCTATTACGGTATTAATTTTATCATACCTCCAAGTTTAGTTGAAACACTTTGTTAAATTATATCTCATTTATCACAAAATAACTACTTCTATAAAGTTGTGGAATTTCCTTTGTATAATTTTATAAAAAGTAATCAGATTTAACATACTAAAAAAGTAAGTAAATATGACAAGGAGGTAATTCTATGATAAAATCCAAAAATATGGTACATAGAAAAGATGGCAGAATTAGTGTCCATGATTCTGTGCAGGAGATGTATGAGAAGCTTTCTAAGGAAGGTCTTACTAACACCTTTGATAGATTTGACCCTATGGAAAGGATAAGGTGTAATTACTGCAGGCAAGGTATAAGCTGTCAGTTATGTACGAATGGCCCCTGTAGAATTTCTGACAAAGCTGACGTGGAGCTAGGGGTTTGTGGAATTGACAGAAATGCTATGTCCATGAGAGATATGCTTCTTAGAAATGTGATGGGAGCTTCAACTTATGCTCACCATGCTTATGAAGCTTTTAGGACCTTGAAGTCAACTGCCAATGGGAAAACACCTTATGAGATAAAGGACACAGACAAACTATACAATCTGGCAGAAATCTTTGGCCTTAATACTTCAGGCTCAAAAGAAGATGTGGCTGTTAGATTGGCTGAATTTTTCATGGAAGAATTGCATCATGATTATGATAGACCAAGTGAAGTTGTAGAGAAATTTGCCCTAAGGTATAGGAAGATAAAGTGGAGAGATCTAGGTATTTATCCAGCAGGATTGATGCATGAGATAAAAGATGCTACAGCTAGCTGTTTGACAAATGTTGACGGGGATCATGTGTCTATGGCAAAGAAAGCTATGAGGCTTGGAATTGCTACTATATATGGGGCACAGCTTGGATTAGAGATGGTTCAGGATATAATGTTTGGAACTCCCATGCCTCATGAGGTTGACGTGGACTTTGGGATAATGGATCCTGATTACGTTAATCTAGTGTTTAATGGCCATGAACCCTGGATGGGTGCTGCAGCAATAAAAGCTGCCAAAGACCCAAAGAATCAGCAAAAAGCTAAAGATGCAGGTGCCAAAGGAATAAGAGTTGTTGGTTCTATAGAAACTGGGCAGGAACTGCTTCAAAGATTTCCTATGGATGATGTTTTTGTAGGACATATTGGAAACTGGCTAGCCATTGAGCCCCTCCTTGCAACGGGTACTGTAGACGTATTTGCTATGGATGAGAACTGCTCTCCACCTGCTCTTAAACCTTATGCGGATAAATACCAGGTGACCCTTGTGGCAGTCTCTGATTTGGTTAGAATGCCCGGTGTGGAAAAGATATTAGATTATAAGCCTCCAGAAGTAGCCCAGATGGCCCAGCAGTTAATTGATTGGGGTATTGAAAATTTCCAAAAAAGAAAAGATACAGTGACTCCTCATGTTCCAAATAAAGTGACAAAGGCTACAGCAGGTTTTTCTAGTGAAGCTGTGTTAAATGTCCTTGGTGGATCAATTGATCCACTGCTAGATGTGATTAAAGAAGGTCACATAAAAGGAATTGTAGCTATAGTAAACTGTACGACCCTTTCGAACGGACCTCACGACTATATGACTGTTAATCTGGTTAAAGAGCTAATTAAAAAAGATATACTTGTAATTGCAGGTGGATGTGGATGTCATGGACTAGAAGTAGCAGGATTAACGAATACAGAGGCTATAAACCAGGCTGGTGAAGGGCTAAAAGCTGTCTGCAACAAACTTAATATACCTCCTGTCTTGCCCTTTGGAACATGTACAGATACCGGTAGGATTTCAATGCTTGTGACACATATAGCTGATGCTTTGGACGTTGATGTTTCTGATCTACCAATTGCTGTGAGTGCTCCTCAGTATTTAGAACAAAAGGCTACAATAGATGGAGTGTTTGCTCTAGCTTATGGGACATTAACACATCTATCTCCAACCCCTCAGGTCACTGGTGCACCTGACCTGGTAGAACTTCTCACTGATCAAGTAGAAGGACTTACAGGCGGAAAGATTATGCTTGGCGACGAACCTACTGAAGCGGCCAAGAAGATAGCTTCGCATATTAATAGCAAACGGGAAAAACTTTTGGCTCCACAGGGAAGTTAGTTTCTCCGTGAGAAGTTAGCCTCAACAGATATTAGATAATTTTAATAGTAAGATAATAAACTTCAGCCCCCCTGTTGGGGGCTAAATTGTTTATTTTGATGATTCTACTGCAAAAAGTCATATGAGCATGTGAGTAGACTTTTTGCGGTAGAATCAATTTTAGTTAAACTTCAAAAATTAATTAACAAGTGGTAGAATGTTATACAGGCATATAATATAGTAGTGGTGATCTAATGGTTAATAGAATAAATGACCTTAAAAATAGAATAATCAACATAATGAGTATGACCGCTACGCCTCAAAAAATAGCAATAGCAGCAGCTATCGCAGTTTTTTGGAATTTCATCCCTTCTTTAGGAGTAGGGCCTATCTTGACTTTTATGGCAGCTAAGCTATTAAAAGGGAATGTTGTAGCTGCGGTAACCTTAAATATTGGAACAGGTTTTTTTATACCACTCTTTTATACCTTGAATTTGATTACAGGCAGAGCTATTACCGGAAGGTCTGCTAATAATAATGCTTCGAGTCCGGGTGAGGGAGAGTATGTGGATTTAGACACTTTTTCTATAGATAGAATAAGAGAACTTTTTGAAGCACCAAAAGGTGTGATTTTGGATACAGTTCAAACATTATCTTATGATTTTGTTATTGGTTCTGTTATTAATGCTTTTGTTGCCGGGGGCTTTTTATATATTTTATTTTTATTTATTCTTAAAAGAAGAGAAGCTAACAAAAAACAAAATATGGATGGATGATATTTGGATTTTATGATAATTTTTAAGTAAGACATTGAAAGGGGATGAAAGGAAATTGAAAATTACTCTAATTGAGCCAAAGTCACCGGGAGTGCACGTGTACAGCAGGGTGATGTTACCCAGGTTAGGGCTTCCGTTGATTGGAACAATTTTAAGAGATTTGGGCCATGATGTTAAGTTATTTGTAGAAGAGATTGAGCAGGTTGATATGGAAAGGGTCAAAGAATCAGATCTAATAGGCTTTTCGTCAACAACTTCCACTGCACCTAGAGCATATCGCTGGTGTGATGAGATTAAATCAATTAATCCTGAAATACCAATTGTTATTGGAGGAGCCCATGTAAGTTTTTTGGTAGAAGAGGCATTAGAACATGCTGATTACTGTGTTATGGGAGAAGGTGAGGCTCCAATACAGCAGTTGGTTAAAGCGTTGGAAAATAATGAAAAACCAGTTGATATTCCAGGGCTTGCGTATAAAGATGAAAAAGGTGAAATACATAAGCCAGATAGAGCAGCCTTTGCTGAAGTTAATAACTTTCCCCATCCTGATCTGAATTTAATAGAAGGCAGCGAGAAGATGAGTATTAAGCCTGTGATTGGTTCAAGGGGATGTCCTTATGGATGTAATTTTTGTTCGGTGATCCAGATGTTTGGTCGAAAATACAGGTTCTGTGATATTGATGGTGTGATAGATCAATTAGAAAATACCTCGGCAAGGCATGTATTTTTCTACGATGATAATTTTGCAGCTAATGTAGAGAGAACCAAGGAAATGCTTAGGGAAATGATTAGAAGACAGATTAAAGTTAGCTGGTCTGCTCAGGTTAGGGTTGATATAGCTAAGGATCCGGAGCTTTTGGATTTAATGAGAGATGCGGGCGCTAGCATGGTTTATATAGGTTTTGAAAGTGTCAACCCGGAAACATTAAAAGAATACAAGAAAGGCCTAGAAATTGAACAAACGATAGAAGGTATTAAAGCAATTAGAGAAAGAGGTATTATGATTCACGGAATGTTTGTAATAGGTGGAGATAATGATGACATAAATAGCCCTAAGAAAACTGTAGACTTTGCCTTGGAGCATAAGATAGACACTATTCAGTTATTGACGTTAACTCCACTGCCTGGGACACCCTTTTTCGAACAATTAAAAGAACAGAACAGATTAATAAACACCGACTGGGAGTATTATGATGGACATCATGTGGTTCATATGCCAGCCAAAATGACCCCTTATGAACTACAGGTTCAGCTTATGAAGCAGATGGCCAGGTTTTATTCACTTAAGCGCTGTATGCAGGTGGCATGTCGTTTGAACTTGATAAGATTATTTTTTAGGTTTTATGGATTCAGGACTGTAAAAAGATGGATATCTGATAAAACCAGCCAGGACTATGTTCAGTATTTGAAGGAGAGTTATTCTACTTAATAATTTTATACACATACCAAAACTTACTTTGTTTGCAAAGGTCTATTCCGCATTAATAGGCAGACGGGGATGTTTTTTCTCCGCCTGCCTATTTTTAATATTTTTACCTTATTGTTTTTTTAAAGATGTCCTTCTCAGCGCCACATTATCGGTAGTCCTTTAGTACTATTTTATAATTATCAAATTATCAGAAAAAGCTTTGAAGGATAATACTTATTAAAAAAAGAACAACTATATATTAATACAAATTGTAATAGGAACAAAACTAAAAGAATTTTTTTTGAATACTTAATAACTAAAGAAAAAGGAATGTGGGGGTTATCTTTAATAGTAGCATTCCTAATAATATTTAGCTTTTTAATAACTGCAGATTTCCTAATAATAGCTAGAATGAGTTTAGTTTTGTTGTTAACTTTTGTTATAACTTATTACTTTAATTGGTTTAGAAAGAAAGGTTAAATGAACAAAACTGTTTGATGTTATTTCTAGAGGGGGGACATCGAGTGGTTAATACTTCACTTTTAAAAGATAACATTTCAGATGCATATGCTTATCATAAGGTGGTTTTAGATAATGGACAAGTAGTAGACTATATTTTTATAGATATAAATGATAAGTTTACTGAATTTACGGGGTTAGGTGAAGAAATACTAAACAAACGAGCAACCGATGTTCTGCCTGGTATAGAAAATTCAAGTTTTGATTGGATAGGCATATATGGTGAAATAGCTCAAAATGGTGGCAAAAAAACCTTTAGTGCTTATTCAGAACCTTTGGGGAAGTGGTATGAGGTTAAAGTATACAGTGACAAACAGGATTATTTTGTGACACTATTTCAAGATGTCACCTATCATGAAGAAAAAAAATTATTAGATAAAATTCTAGACTATACTATTAAATGTCAACATTTATCGGCAGAGGATTTAGATTATGACTTTTTTACCAAGTCAATTAAAGAAATAACAGGAGCAAAATATGTCGTTTTAAACCTGGTTTCACAGGAAGACTATAATGTAACTATAACTAAGTCTGTCAGTGGTATTTCTGATAAAATAAAAAGATCGCTAGAAAATTTTGGGTTCCAGCCTAAAGGGGCAAAATGGAAAACTAATCACGAAGGCTTAGGTATTAAGGATAAGCTAAGTCGCGTTAATGATATTGTTGCTTCTGAATTTGTAGGAGATTATTATACTATGGAAATGAGTTATTTAGATGACATCCTGGGTTCTGTATCAATTATTATGCCTAAAGGTGCTAGTTTAAAATATAAAGAGGCAGTTGAGATGTATATCAATCATATAGCATCAACGCTTAAAAGGTTACAATTAGAACAAGATTTAATTGAAAAAGTTAAGGAACAAGAGCTGCTGTTAGATAATATAGAAACTCAAGTATGGTATCAAAAAGATATAGAAACATATGGGAATATAAATAAAGCACATTCAGAATTTTTGGGTATTGAAAAACACAAACTAGAGAACAAATCATTATGGGAAGTACTGTCTAAAGAAGAAGTCGAAGTTTGCTTAGAAGGCAATCGGCAGGTCTTTGAAGAGAAAAGACAGATTAAAACTGAGGAATGGGTTGCCAATAAAAATGGTGAAGAAAGACTTTTAGCAATTACTAAAACTCCCAAGTTGAATAAAGACGGTGAAGTGGAATTTGTCATATTTTCAGCTGAAGATATAACAGATAGAAAAGAATTAGAAGAAGAATTAAAATTACAAGCCCAAATGCTCGATATAGCTCCGGGTGCTATCATGGTGCATGACTTTCAAGGAAATATACTCTATGCAAATCAAAAGACATTTGAAATACACGGTTATGCTGAAGAAGAATTTATGAATAAGACTCTACATGAAATAGATACACCTGAAACCCAAGAGCTTATTCCTTTGCGTATGGAAGAGATTAGAAGAAAAGGGGAGGCTTTCTTTGAAGTAGAGCATTACCGTAAAGATGGCTCAACTTTTCCTATGGAAGTATATGTGAAACTAATAAACTGGCATGGAAGGTCAGCTATGATCAGTGTAGGTTCTGATATTAGTGAACGAAAAAAGGTAGAAAAAGAACTGCAAAAAAGCAAAAAGAAATACGAAAAATTAGCTGAAGAGGCTCCTATTGGAATAATGACTTGCGATAACCTGGGTGATTTGAATTATATAAACAACCAGATGTTAAGGTACCTGGGTTCTCCTGATGAAAAGAAAACAAAAGAAATAAATCTTTTGGAATTTCACTTGTTAAGACAATCTGAATTTTCAAACAGGTTAAAGGAATGTCTAAACAGCGGAGAAATAAAAGATTTTGAAATGGAATATACATCTTTTTGGGGTAAACATTTATGGGTTAAAATCTATATCTCTCCTCTTCTAGAAGATAACGTAATAACAGGTGCCCAGATCATTGCAGATGATATAACTGAACGTAAGCAGTACGAAAACAAAATACAATTTTTAAGTTTTCATGACAGCCTTACGGGTCTTTACAACAGGGCTTATATAGAGGAAGAAATGAAGCGGCTAGATACTAAAAGACAACTTCCTATTTCTATGCTTATGGCTGATTTGAATGGATTAAAATTGGTTAATGATGCTTATGGACATAAAACAGGAGATAAAATGATTAAAAAGGCGGCAGAAATATTAAAAGATTCTTGCAGAAAGGAAGATATAATTGCCCGTTGGGGTGGAGATGAGTTCGTTGTATTACTACCAATGACATCAAAGAAAAGCGCTGAAGAAATTGCTAAACGAGTTTTGTGTAACTGTGAAAATAGTTTCATTAAAACAATACCTGTTTCAATGTCTTTAGGGTATGCTACTAAAGATAGCTTTGAAATAGATTTGGAAGATGTTTTAGTCAAAGCGGAAAATTATATGTACAAGCAAAAAATTGCTGAAAGTAAAAGTAAAAGCGGCAGCGTTCTGCTTGCTTTGCTGAGAACTCTACAAGCTAAAAGTTTTGAGACAGAAGAACATGTTCAGCGTATGCAGAAAATCGGGCTTAAGATAGGCGAAAAGATAGGGCTGCCTAATGAAGAATTAAACAGGTTGAAAGTTGCAGTTAAATTGCATGATATTGGCAAAGTTAATTTGCCTGAGGAAATTTTAGTAAAACCAACTTCTCCTACTGAAGAAGAATGGGAAAAGATTAAGGAACATCCAGAAATAGGTTATAAGATAGCACGAGCAACAGAAGAATTTAGCTATGTAGCTGAAGAAATCTTAGCTCATCATGAACGTTGGGATGGCAAGGGCTATCCCAATGGGTTGAAGGGGGAAGAAATTCCTTTATTGGCGAGGATAATTGCAATTGCTGATACATTTGATGTAATGGCTAATGGAAGACCTTACAAAAAAGCTGTATCTGATGAAGATATTTTAGCCGAATTTAGAAGATGTTCAGGGACTCAATTTGACCCTAATTTAGTTAAAGTGTTTACCAATATTTACAAAGACGTTTGAAATAAATTTAGTAAAAAGATTATTAATGAAAATTCCAATTAATATGTCACAGTTGATTTTTGTGAATAATTGTTTTGAGAAGGGTTGCATTTGGGTATTGACAATTGAGCATAATAGTAGTATGCTTTGAAATAACTAAAATAAAATAATTAACACCCTGGTTAAAGGCGAAGACTGGGAAGAGTAGCTGATAAGTTTTCTTTTACAGAGAGCCGGGCTTGGTGAGATCCGGCAAAGAAATTTACAGTGAATGGCCCCGGGAGCTACAAACCGAAATCTATATATCATAATGACGTAATGGTAAATGGAGAGTAGGCTTTGTCGGAGAGCTCTACCGTTAAAAGGAGCAGGGTATCGGATAGCTATTAAAGTGATTTTTTAGATGTATGTTAGTTGTCCCGTACCTCCAAGAGGGGATCGCTTTAATAATATTTTGGACTTAATTATATTAAAGCGATTAATTAAGGTGGCACCGCGAAAGTAAACCTTTCGTCCTTATATTTATATAAGGATGAAAGGTTTTTTTATTTTATAAAATTATGCTTATAGAAAGCTTATACAAAAAAAGGAGGTTAAAAAATGGTTAGTCCAAATTTTGAAGAGTTTAAAAACTTAGCAGAAAACTACAGGATTGTGCCTATATATATCTCTGAAGTAGCCGATAGAGAAACTCCTATTACTATCTATGAGAAGTTAAAAGAAGAGAACCCGGTGTTTTTACTTGAGAGTGGTATGGGAAGAGAAAAGCTCGCGAGATATTCTTTTGTCGGTTGTGATCCTTTTATGGCTTTTGAAAGTTATTCTGATGAAGTTATTATAACCCAAAATGGCGCCAAAACAAGACAAAAAACTAATCCACTAACGGCTCTAAAAGAACTGTATAAAGAGTATACTTCTCCACAATTAGAAGATTTGCCTAGATTTTTTGGTGGGGGTGTAGGTTATTTTGGCTATGAAATGATTAACTTTATTGAAGAAAACAAAAGCTTCTCCAAAAGTCAGGAAGATAGGCTAGAAACCCCTGATATTAGTCTTTTGTTTCCAAATTTTGTGATGATATATGATCATTTGTTTCATAAACATACCGGGGTGTTAAACATTGATGTCAAAGGACTATCAGTTGATGAACTTAAAAAAACCTACTATGAAAAAGTAGATAGGCTTAAAGAAATTATGAAGAAAGCTACTACTAATGAAATTAAAAATAATCCGCAAGATGCAGAAGATGTAGTAAAGGAAAATAAAAGTAAAACAAAAATGAGCAATAATTCTAGTGATCGTAACTTTATACAGTCCTTTTATTCTCCTGAAAAGTTTAAGGAAGATGTGAAAAAGGCTAAAGATTACATCCTAGAAGGCGATATCTTTCAGGTGGTTTTGTCTAGATGCTTAGAGATAGAATTAGATCGTACCTCCTGGGATATCTACCGAGTGCTTCGTACAGTTAATCCTTCCCCTTATATGTACTATATGGATTTTGAAGAATTCTCTGTAGTTGGGGCATCGCCGGAGATGCTTGTAAGACAGGAAGGAAGGGATGTGTATACCAGGCCGATAGCAGGTACTAGACCAAGAGGCAAAAATGAAAAAGAAGATCAAAAGCTTGCAGATGACTTAGTTAATGATCCTAAAGAAAGAGCAGAACACCTGATGCTTATTGATCTTGGCAGAAATGATATCGGCAAAATATCTTCCTATGGAAGTGTCAAGGTTACAGAGGAATTTGGAATTGAAAACTTTTCCCATGTGATGCATATGGTTTCTGAAGTTCAGGGTGAAGTCGATGAAAGTTACGATATGATTGATGTGTTGAAAGCCTGCTTTCCTGCTGGGACCGTTAGCGGGGCACCAAAGATACGTGCAATGGAAATCATAGATGAACTAGAGCCGGTCAAGAGAGGCCCTTATTCAGGTGGTGTTGGGTACATGGCCTTTAACGGCAATATGGATGTAGCCCTAACTATAAGAACTTTGGTTATTAAGGATAATAAAGGCTTCATTCAAGCTGGAGCGGGGATAGTTGCTGACTCGGTACCCGAGAAGGAGTATCAGGAAACTCTCTCTAAAGCTAAGGCACTATTAAAAGTAATAGAAAAAGCTCATGGGGGTGAAAGCCTTGATATTGGTATTGGATAATTATGATTCATTTACGTATAACCTGGTGCAGTACCTGGGACAGATTGATAGTAATATAAAGGTTATTAGAAATGATGAAATAACCTTAAAAGAAGTAACGGAATTAAATCCAAGCAGGATTATTATCTCTCCTGGTCCTGGTAGACCCGAGGATACAGGGATAGTGCCAGGTGTAATAGATCATTTCTCAAAGAAAGAGGTGCCTGTTTTGGGGGTATGCCTGGGGCATCAGGCTATAGGCCTCGTATTTGGGGCCAGTGTAATAAAGGCTGATAGATTAATGCACGGCAAAATTTCTACTATTAATCATGATGAAGTTGGGATTTATGAAGGAGTATCGCAAAACTTCGAAGCTACCCGTTATCATTCTCTAATAATTGATAAAGAAAGTGTACCTATGTTTTTGAAAATAACTGCTAGTACTGATGAGGGTGAAATCATGGGGATAAGGCATCGTAACTATCCTGTGGAGGGAGTTCAGTTTCATCCTGAGTCATTAAAGACTTTTGAAGGAAAGAAGATTCTTTATAACTTTGTCAAGGAAGGGGTGAACTGTGATGAAAGATCAGTTGGAAATTAAAGGATGTATCAAGAAAGTAACAGAAGGCTCTAACCTGACAGAAAAAGAAAGTGAATATCTAATGCGTAAAATTCTTGCTGGAGAACTTACTTCGGCTCAGCTAGCTTCGCTGATAGTAGCTATGAAAATGAAAGGTGAAACAGTTGATGAAATAACGGGTTTTGCCAGGGTGATGAGGGAGAAAAGTAAGAAAATAAACTTAGATCATAAAACTTTTGCTACAAAAGAGGCTGATGTAGAAGGTGGTCTAAGTGACAGTGTTATTGATACATGCGGTACAGGCGGAGATATTAGTTCAACATTTAATATTTCAACAGCTTGTGCAATAGTTGTCTCTGGTTGTGGCCTAAAAGTTGCAAAGCATGGCAATAGAGCGGTTTCTAGCTCGTGCGGAAGTGCTGATATTTTGGAAGAATTAGGGGTAGAAATCACAACTTCTCCTGAAAAGACGAAAGAATGCATTGAAAAAGTTGGACTGGGATTTTTGTATGCCCCGATTCATCATGAAGCGATGAAACATGCCAAAGAACCTCGCAGGGAAATGGGGATAAAGACTGTATTTAATGTTCTTGGTCCCCTGACAAACCCAGCCGGAGCCAAAAGGCAGCTAATAGGGGTTTATGACGAGAGTTTGACAGAGGTAATGGCTGAGGTGCTAAAAAAATTAGGTTCCAAAAAAGCATGGGTAGTTCACGGACTTGATGGGATGGATGAGATTACAATGTGTGAGAAAACCAAAGTGACAGAGCTAGACGAGGGGGAAATCACTACTTTTTATCTAAATCCTTCTGATTACGGGAAAGATATGGTTTCTCCAGAAGAACTTGCAGGAGGAGATAAGAATTATAATGCTGGCTTAATATTGGATATCTTGAATGGGAAAAAAGGCCCCTCAAGGGATATAGTTGTCTTAAACTCTGCGGCAGCTCTTGTGGTTGGAGAAAAAGCCAAAGATCTAAAAGAAGGAATGCAAATTGTAGAAGCACAAATAGATAAAGGCGCCCCCCTTGAGAAGTTAAATATGCTAAAAAGCATGAGTAAGGAGCGTGGAGTGGTTTGATCCTAGACAAAATAATCGAGAAAAAGAAAGAAAGAGTAGAGAAAGCTAAGATGAAAACAGGCTTTGAAGAGATGAAGAAAAAAGCAGAAGAAATGATTTGTAATGCGGAGCAAAAAAACAAAAGTGAAAAAAATAAGAGTGAAAAAAATAAGAGTGAAAAAAATAAGTTTTTATTAAAAGAGCATGAAGAATTTATTATTATATCTGAAGTAAAAAAAGCTTCACCTTCTAAGGGGAAATTTGATTTTCAGTATGATATACCAGAACTTGTTTCTCATTATGAAGAAGGTGAAGCGGATATCATCTCTGTGGTTACTGAAGAAGATTTTTTTCTCGGAGGTGTAGAGCTGTTTGAAGAAGTAAGGCAAAGTACTAAACTGCCTCTTTTGAGAAAAGATTTTGTCATAGATTCTTATCAAATATATGAGAGTAAAGTACTTGGAGCGAAATTTATTTTGCTTATAAGCTCAGTCCTCACTGAAAATAAGCTAAAGGAGTTTATCAATATAAGTCTTAGCCTGGGTATAGAGCCCCTTGTAGAAGTTCATACAAAAGAAGACTTGCAAAAGGCCCTTAATGCAAATGCCAGAATGATTGGGATAAACAATAGAAATCTAAAGGAGTTTAAAACTTCTTTAGACAATACAAGAAATATCTTGCCTTTGATCCCAAAAGACAAAGTAGTCATAAGTGAAAGTGGTATAGAAAATAGTGAAGATATTTTGGAGCTTAAAAAAATAGGGTCTGATGAGGTTTTTGTAAATGGGGTTCTAGTTGGAGAAGCCCTTGTTAAAAACAAAAACCCGGCAGAAAAAATAAGAGAACTAAAGTTAACAGATAAAATAGATAAAGAGATAACTTCAGGGGGTGGCAAGGAGGGCAGAAAGAATGGCTAGAGTTAAATACTGCGGCATCACAGACTTAGAAACAGCAAAGTATGCCCAAACTCTAGGGGTTGATGCCCTTGGTTTTGTATTTGCCAAAAGTAAAAGGCAAGTTTCTACAGATAAAGCAAAAGAGATCGTAGGAAGCCTTGGGCCTTTCGTTAGTGTGGGTGGAGTATTTGTGGGTGAAAGTGAAAATAAAGTAGCAGAAATTGCTAGTTACTGCAGATTAGATTATGTTCAGCTGCATGGTGATGAAACTGAAAGTTATATCAAAAGCCTTTGTAAGATATTTGACAATCTTAATTTGAATGTTGATATAATCAAAGCTTTTAAAGTCAAGGATGAGAGCAGTGTTTCGGAAATAATAGATTTTGCTAGTGAAAAGTATTCTTGTAGGTATCTAAGTGGCTATCTTCTTGATGCTTACAGCAAAGATGGGCACGGGGGGACAGGTAAGACCTTTAACTGGGAGTATTTTGACAGGGTCAAAGATAATATAGATAAGCCCCTTATACTGGCTGGAGGTCTTAACCCGGATAACATTTATGAAGCCCTACAAAAAACAAGTCCTTACGGGGTGGACGTTAGCAGTGGTATAGAATCAAATGCAAAAAAAGATAAAGAAAAAATGAAAGAATTTATTACACAAGTGTGGAGGTGGCAAAAAGATGTATTTCGGTGAATTTGGCGGCAGATATGTGCCAGAGACTTTGATTGCTCCCCTTAATGAATTGGAAGAAGCTTATAACAGTCTTAAGGATGAGCCTGATTTTAAGAAAGAACTGAATGAAGTTTTGCAGAACTATGTAGGTAGGCCAACAGCTCTATATTATGCCAAGAGGTTTTCTGAGGCTCTAACAAAAGATATAAAAGAAATGGATAATAATATTGATAGTGATTTTGATATTAATCCGAAAGTATATCTAAAAAGAGAAGACCTCTCCCATACAGGGGCTCATAAGATTAATAATACTGTAGGCCAGGGAATCTTGGCCAAAAAAATGGGCAAAAAGAAGATAGTTGCAGAGACAGGAGCCGGCCAGCATGGTGTTGCAACTGCTACTGTAGCTGCAAGGCTTGGTTTAGAATGTACGGTATTTATGGGTGAAGAGGACATTTCCCGTCAGGGGCTAAACGTGTTTAGGATGAAACTTCTAGGTGCCAATGTAGAGCCTGTCAAGACTGGCAGTAAAACACTTAAGGATGCTACAAATGAAGCCATCAGATACTGGGTGAGTAATGTATCTGATACTTATTACTTGCTTGGATCTGCTGTAGGGCCTCATCCTTATCCGACAATAGTTAGGGATTTTCAGAAAGTAATCGGCCACGAAACAAAGACACAGATAAATGACGTGGAAGGAAGAAATCCTGATTATATCGTGGCCTGTGTTGGTGGAGGCAGTAATGCCATTGGCATAATGCATCCTTTTATAGATGATGATGAGGTAGAACTAATAGGAGTAGAGGCAGGAGGCGAAAAAATAGAAAGAGGCTGTCATGCAGCTGTATTAAATTACGGCACTGCAGGGGTTCTTCACGGTAGCAAAAGTTATCTGCTTCAAGATAGGGAAGGTCAGATTGAACCTGTTCATTCTATCTCGGCAGGTCTTGACTACCCTGGTGTTGGACCAGAGCATTCATATCTAAAAGATATCAATAGGGCTAAATATGGTGTAGTTGATGATAAAGAAGCTTTAGATGCCTTCAAACTTCTTTCAAGTACAGAAGGGATAATCCCTGCCCTAGAAAGCGCTCATGCTATAGCATATACCAAAAAAATGGTTCAAAGCAAAGAATTTTTAGATGAAAACCTGTATAACAAGAAAAATAAAGAACCTTTGATTGTAATAAACCTTTCAGGCCGTGGTGATAAAGATGTAGAACAAGTCTCAGATATGGGGGTGTTACTAGATGGATAAATATATTGAGTATGATAATAGTGTAATCGAAAAGTATTTTGCCACCAAAAATAAAAACAATGAAAAAGTTCTCATACCTTTTATTATGGCAGGAGATCCGGATCTATCGACAACTGAAAAGCTAGCACTAGAGATACTAGATAATGGAGGGGACATATTGGAGATAGGACTGCCGTACTCTGATCCCCTTGCAGATGGCCCTGTAATTCAGCAATCGGCTGAGAGGGCAGGCAATGTAAAAATCGCACAAGTACTTGAACTCATAAAAAAAATAAGAGCCAAAACTGACAAGCCCTTGGTTTTACTGGCTTATTTTAACCCAATATATAATTATGGCACAGAGAAGTTCATAAATGATTTTTGTGAAGCCGGGCTTAATGGTCTTGTTATCCCCGATCTTGCCTTTGAAGAAAGAGATGGACTGGAAAAACAAGCTAAAGATAAACTTGACCTGATATCTTTTATCGCTCCCACAAGTGACGAAAATAGACTTAAAGAAGTGGCCAAAAGGGCAAAAGGTTTTATCTACTGCGTATCTGTTGCAGGTGTAACTGGTGTTAGGGAAGGTTTTGATTATCAGGTAAGAGAAGCAGTTGAAAAAATTAAAAATTACACTGATGTTCCCCTGGCAATAGGCTTTGGGATATCAAACCCTGACCAGGCCAAAAAAGCTTCTGAACTTGCAGATGGAGTTATTGTTGGAAGCGCAATAATCAAAAAAATAGAAAGCCTCCCAAAAAAACCTGACAATAAAGACTTTACAGAAATCATAAACTTTATTAAAGATTTAAAGGCTTCATTAGTGTAGTAATTCAAGGGTAATTTAACCCTTGTTTAAGTAAAAATTTTTTTAATGACTTAACTTATGTTATAATGTAAGCAACCAATAAATTACAGTTAAAAGGTATTGTATGCTAGTCAGAAAGGGGTGTTGATATGGGCGAGGGCTTTAAAAACAATGAAGAAAATAAGCATGGACATAAAGTACTATCTATCCCTGAAAATGTTTACTCAGCTATAAAAGTCCCAGATAAACAAAAAGAAAAGGTCATTCTTAAAGAGCTAGCAGTCACTTTTTATAAGCAGGGATATTTATCTTTTGGAAAAGCAAGAGAACTTGCTAATATGTCAAAATGGGAATTTCATGAGGAATTAGGTGAAAGGAGAATAGAAAGACATTATGACTCAGAAAACCTAGAGGAAGATTTAGAATATGGAAAAAGTTAACCCTGTTGTTTTTAACTCATCACCTTTAATAAATTTGTCTAAAGCAAAATGTTTAAATATAATTATTGATTTGTTTGGTCAAATAATGATACCTGAAGAGGTGTATAATGAGTTAATAATAGAAGGAAAGGATAAAGAGGGTGTAAATAAGATATCAGAACTTGTTGATAAAAATCACATCTTGGTTGAAAAAGTATCGAATATACCGTTGTTAATCGCTCTTAAAAGCCATCTAGATATAGGTGAAGCTGCTGCAATTGTCCTAGCTTTAGAATTTAAAGCTGATCTTGTAGTAATTGATGAGAAACAAGCAAGAAAATATGCAGGGGATTACAATCTAAACAAAACCGGGGTAATAGGATTACTGATTCAAGCTAAAAACAAAGAGTTAATTAGTGAAGTTAAATGTTACCTTGAATTAATTATCAGAAAAGGATTTTATATAAATGAAAACTTGTACTATGAAATATTAAGACATGAAAATGAATTAGATTAGCTATATTAATTATGTGCCCATGTAGGGCTTTTTTTTTGGATAATTTTAATTCAAAAAGCACAGTATAAATGGAGCGAAATAATTAAATGTAGGATGACGGAGGTTTAGAATGATGAGAATACTTCTTGTTAGAGTCAATCAAAATAGCACCATGGGTTTTAGAGATCTTATGCAGGTGGAACCTCTAGGTCTATTGATGATTGCAGGAGTTCTTAAAGAGCATGAAGTAAAGATAGTAGATTTTGCAAATCCAGGGGATATTAAGAGTATAGTAACTGATTTCCAACCGGATATGTGTGGGATCTCATGCTCCTTTACCGTAGATTATGATAAGACTATAACGATAGCTAAAGAGATAAAAAGTGAGTCTAAGGAAACTTTTATATTTATCGGAGGCCATCACGCAGCAACAAAACCAGAACACTTTGCTTCTAATTATGTTGATGCCCTGGTAATTGGTGAAGGGGAAGAAACAATTAAGGAATTAGTAAGTACGTATGAAAATAAAAAAGACTTTAAAGCACTTAAAGAACTTAAAGAAGTTAATGGGCTAGTAATAAACGAGGGAGGAAGTAAAAATCAGCAGTATCATACTACTCCTCGCTCTTTGATAAAGGATCTAAATAACCTTCCATATCCAAGGCGCGATCTAGTAGCAGAATATCGACCTTATTATTACCTTGGGCTAAGACGGCCTGCGTATGCTCTAGAGACAGCCAGGGGATGTCCATATAAGTGCAAATTTTGCAGTGTATGGCGCTTTTACCGAAGCAGCTACAGGCTGAAAAGTGCCAAGCGAGTCTTTGAAGAGATCGTGAGTATGCCTGGAGATACGATTTTGGTTACAGATGATAATTTTTTTGCCAGTATAGAACGGGCATATCGAATTGGTGAGCTGCTAAAAGAGGCTGGAATCAAAAAGTACTTTAGCATTCAGGCTAGAAGTGATGATATAGTTCGAAATATCGACTTGATAGATCTATGGCGAGAAGTTGGATTATCTTCTGTTTTTATAGGCTTTGAACAGATTGATCAACAGGGTTTAAATAATCTCGACAAAAGAAATACAATCAAAAATAATGAAGAGGCGTTATTTGCTCTTAGAAATAGAGGCATAAATGTGACTTCTTCATTAATAGTCAACCCCTCTTACAGTGAAAATGATTTTGAAGTGATGTTAAGCTACATAAAAGAAAAAGAAATTAGGGCCCCTTCTTTTTCAGTACTTACCCCCCTTCCTGGAACGATTCTATATGAAGAAGAAAAAGATAGGATATTAACAGAAGATTTTCGTCTTTATGATCTGCTTCACGTAGTACTACCAACCAATATGCCCTTAGAGAATTTTTATCAAAATTTTGCAAGATTATGGAAAGAATCCTACAAACAAAATATTCCTCGAATAAGGCTTAACTCAACAATAAGGGATGTATTACTTACTCCTTCTAACTGGCTTCATTCGGTAAAACTTCTAAGAGGGATGAAATGTATGTTTGATGCAAATAACTATCTATTAGATCATAACTAATCTAGATGATAAAACTAATATCGTAGGTGATATATCATAGCTGCTAGAAGTAGACCCTGCCGAATAAGACTCTGCTGAATAAAACTTGTTGTATTGGCAAAAACTTAAAATAAGTTACTGAACTTAGCTAAAAAGGGGGCTTATATATATGGCCATTATGATAGAGGGAAGCGTTAGGGAACGGGCCAAACAGTTTATGGGTGATAGAATATTTAAAAAAGCTTTAAATTACATGGAAAAGGCCCCATATAATAACTTGATTAAGACAATGGAAATGATACAAAAGGCTCCTATAGCTTCTCATCACCATAAGATGATACAAGATGCCAAATATCAACTACAGACTGATCAGGTAAAACAAGAGTACTTAAAAAGAATCTTCGGAAACGTTAGTATAAATGTGCAGCAAAAAGGGCTGGTTAATCTATTTCTGAATGCTATGTTGATGGGTGTACCCAAACAGAATAAAATGGCTGAGGAATTAGGGGTTAGTGTACCGTTTTCTATTCTGATAGACCCGACTAGTAAGTGTAACTTGAACTGTTTTGGCTGCTGGGCAGGGGCATATGAGAAACACAATTCTCTTAAATTCGAAGAAGTTGACAGAATAATAGAAGAAGCAAAAGAGCTTGGAATATACTTTATAGCTCTTTCTGGCGGAGAACCTTTTATGTGGCCGCGTCTTTTTGAGCTGTTTAGAAAGCACGATGACATGGCGTTTATGGTCTATTCAAATGGGACCTTGATAAATGAACAGATTGCCGAGAAACTTGAAGAGATTGGCAATGTTAGTGTAGTTTTGAGCCTTGAAGGAAAAGAAAAGACAACAGATGATAGGCGTGGGCAAGGGGTCTTTAATAAGGTTATGAAAGCTATGGATAACCTTAGAAAAGTCGGGGTGCCATTTGGTTTTAGTGTAACCCTTACAAGTGAAAACTGCGAAGAAGTCATGTCAGATGAGTTTATCGATCTTATGATTCAAAAAGGAGCACTATATGGATGGTCATTTCATTATATCCCCGTTGGTAGTGACCCAGATTATTCCTTGATGTTAACAGCATCTCAACGCAGCTGGCTTATTGAAAGGGTGAGGCAGATAAGAACAGAGAAAACCCTGCAGATGGCAGACTTTTGGAATGATGGCTCACTGCCTCAAGGCTGTATCGCAGGAGGGCGAAGATACTTCCATATAACTGCCAAAGGCGATGTGGAACCGTGTGCTTTTATTCATTTTGCTGCGGATAATATAAAAAGGAAATCATTAAAGAAAATCTTAAATACCCCGATATTTAAAGCTTATCAAAAAAGACAGCCTTTTAGTGACAATATGCTTCGTCCGTGTCCCCTTATAGATGTTCCGGAAGCTTTGAGAGAGATTATTCAGGAGTCAGGGGCAAAACCGACTCACCCGGGAGCAGAAAAAGTTCTTGAAGGGCTAGAAGCGCATAAGATGGACGAGATTGCTAACAATTGGAAGGAAAAAGCTGAAGATAAGTACGAAGAGATAAAAAAGGCCTGATGACCTTTTTTATGAAGCTCTTTTTAGTATAGCCTTAAGCACCTGTCTATTACCAACGTGTTGCAAGAATTTGCTAAAAAGCTCACTTTTGGTAGCAGGCAGGTGTTTTTAATAGATATCAAAAATAAACTATAACGCATCCTTTTATTAATCAATTTCACAAATCGGGACCAAAGCCTCAGGAAAAGTTTTGTCTATTTAGTAAAATAGAATCAGTGATTAATTTCAATAATTGGTTCCTATTTAATTCTTAGGGGGATGATAAAAGTGAAAGAAACAGATTATAATTATGATTTTGATAAAGATATGGTTTTATCAGAAGAAGAGATTGATGAAGTACTAAAAGAGCTAAAGACTGATATAGTCGAAAATGATTCAATTAAGCTTGATGAAAACACTTATGAAGAAATAAATCAGATGTTAGAATAGCAAATGGAATATAAATTTATAAGTACAAGGTTTATATAATAAGTTAGTTGTTGACAATACTGTATTTTAAGTGTATATTATAGGCTAAATATTTATTTAGTGAATTCGTTCATACGAAAAGTATATAGCGTTTCCTTATCCAGAGAGGCTGAGGGACTGGCCCTATGACGCCCGGCAACCAGCGAAAATGACCCGTTAATTGATTTTCGCAAGGTGCCAATACCTGCGGTACCGGTAAATAGGTACCGGTACCGGATGATAAGGTTTTTTGGAGTTACCGGTGGATAATAGGCAGTTAACAGCCTCCTGGATAAGAAAATTAAACAGGAGGTTTTTTTGATGGTTGAATTTAATGAATCAGGATTTGAAACTAGACAGTTACATGCAGGTCATGAACCGGACAAAGAAACGGCTTCTAGAGCTGTTCCTATCTATCAGACAACTTCATACGTGTTTGAAAGCCCAGAATATGCTGCCAAAATTTTTGCTTTAGAGCAGGAGGGTTATATATACACAAGAATTACAAATCCAACTCTTGAAGTATTAGAAAAAAGGCTTAGTTCCCTTGAAGGTGGTGTTGGAGGGCTTGCCGTTGCATCTGGGCAGGCTGCGATAACATATTCTTTACTTAATATTGCCGGGGCAGGAGATGAAGTGATATCCTCTAGCCATTTATATGGAGGGACCCATACGTTATTTACTAATACCCTGCCTAAGTTTGGGATCAAAGTAAAATTCCTAGAGGATCCTAACGATACTGATGAGATAAAAAGATTAATTAATGATAAGACAAGGGCTGTATTTGCAGAAACTATCGGGAACCCCAAAGGAAGTATATTAGATATCGAAAAGGTTGCCAAAACAGCAAATGATCATGGTCTGCCTTTGATTGTAGATAATACCTTTGCAACCCCTTATCTATGCAGGCCAATTGACTATGGTGCAAATGTCGTCATTCATTCAGTGACCAAGTTTTTGGGAGGGCATGGAACTTCAATAGGCGGTGCTATTGTAGACGGTGGTAATTTTGAATGGAATAAAGAAAGATTCCCTGAGTTTAACGAACCTGATCCTTCCTATCATGGTCTGGTATATAACGACATAGGTGAAGCTGCTTATATTACAAAAGCAAGGGTACAGCTTTTGAGAGATGTTGGTGCCTGCATGAGTCCTTTTAACGGCTTTTTGATTTTGCAGGGCATTGAGACTCTATCCTTAAGAATGGAGCGCCATGTTGAGAATTCTCTTGAAGTTGCTAGATTTTTGGAAGAACATTCTTGTGTTGAGTGGGTAGAATATGCTGGACTAAAGAGCCATAAAGACCATGAACTATCTAATAAATATTTGAATAAAGGGCCAGGAGCGGTATTTACCTTTGGTATCAAAGGTGGCTCTGAAGCTGGCGAAGAGGTTATAAAAAACGTGAAGGTGTTTTCTCATCTTGCCAATGTAGGTGATGCCAAATCCTTAATCATTCACCCGGCGAGCACAACCCATCAGCAGTTATCAAAGGAAGAGCAGCAAAAAGCTGGAGTGCTACCCGAGCTTATCCGTATTTCTGTTGGACTTGAAAACGTAGAAGACCTAAAAAACGATCTAGACCAAGCATTAAAGAAATCATGCAGCTAAATATATAGTTTAAATACAGTGATTTACATTGACTGAAGAATATAAAGATTGATTAAAAAAAAGATAGATTAATTTAAGAATAGATTGTAGATTTTAGTAAGATTTGATTATAAAGGAGTAGATCTTTTGTGAATACATCATATTATGAACTAAAAACTCCTTTTGAACTTGAAAACGGAGACATACTTGAGAATGTTCAGATAGCTTATGATACTTATGGAAAACTAAATGATAGTGGTGATAATGCCATCCTGGTTTGTCATGCTTTGACAGGAAGCAGTCAGGCAGGGGTAGAAGGTGGTAGTGATAACCTGGAGGATGGTTTTTGGGCACCTATAATTGGCCCGGGAAGATTATTTGATACCAACAGATACTTTGTTGTCTGTATGAATATTTTGGGCAGTTGTTATGGGACCACGGGGCCTATGTCGAAAGATCCAAATACAGGCGAACCTTATGGTCCTGATTTCCCCAAAATAAATATCAAAGATATTGTCAAATTACAGCATGAAATGATGGATGTTTTGGGGATTAAAAGGTGGTATGCGGTAGCTGGTGGCTCAATAGGTGGTATGCAGGCGTTAGAGTGGGCCATAATGTACCCCGAAAAGCTTGAAAAGACCATCGTTATAGCAGCACCATTTTGGCTAAACTCCCACGCTATAGGGTATAATTGGATAGGTATTAGGGCAATTAAGCAGGATAGAAACTTTCACCAAGGTTACTACTATAAATATGGTGTAAGACCTGACGAAGGGTTGGCCCTTGCAAGGATGGCGGCGATGCTCACGTACAAAAGTGGTGAGCTTTTGACAGAGCGTTTTGATAGGCAGGGCAAAGATGTAAGATACGGGGAAGCAGAATATGAGGTGGAAAGTTATCTAGAACATCAGGGCGAAAAGTTCATTAATCGATTTGATGCTAACTCTTATCTTACTCTTGTTGATGCCATGAATTCTCACGATGTTAGGTTGCCTTATAATGGTGATTTGAAAAAAGCTCTTTCTAGGATAAAAGCAAAAGTACTGCTTGTAGGTATAGAAGAAGACTTACTCTATCCGCCATCACTAAAAGAATACATGAAAGACGAACTTAGAAAAGCCAGTGTTGATGTAGAACATGAAGAGTTTAGTTCACCACATGGGCACGATGCTTTTCTTGTGGAATTTAACAAGTTAGCAAAGGTGATAAAACCTTTTTTGGAAAAAAAGTCGATATCTGATGTAAAAAGCGGTATCTTTTAGTTTTTATCAGAATGTATGAATCGGAATGTTTGAAGAATTTGAGAGATAGCAGTGATCATTAAAGTTGTGATCGTACCTGTTGTCTCTTTTTTATACCTTCAGTTTACTGAATTTTCTTGATTTTTTTCTTCGATTTATGTAGAATTGATGAAAAGTAAATATGTACAAGCCTTTAATATCTAACTTTACCTGGATTTTTATTAACTCTTATGAGAGGAGGCAGCAGGATATTGTTTGATTTTGTTAAGAAGAGCTGAAATGATAATGCACCCTTTTTCTCCTGATCTAGAAGGTGAAAATGTAGAAGACATGGAGGACCCTGACGGGGTGTATTTATTTCAAGAATTTGTTGATGTTGCCACAGAAGAAGGGGAGGGGCACGTAGAATACCAGTGGCAGTATTATGATGATGAGGACAGGATTGAACCCAAGATATCATATGTAATAGGGTTTGAACCCTGGGGTTGGATTGTAGGGACAGGTATATATGTAGAAGATATTAACCCGCTGGTTATGAATAGAACTTTGGTAATATTAGGGTTGATTGCCGGCACAATAGTTATATCAATTGTATTAACTAAAATAGCGGCAAATAAAATGATTTTAACACCGCTCAAAAGTCTTGTTGATGGTGCAAAAGAAATTGGCAAGGGTAACTTGAACAGAAAAGTTGATGTACAGTCAGCTGACGAGATTGGACAGCTGGGGCTAGCTTTTAACAATATGACAGAAAATGTAAAAAATTTGATAAAAGATATAAATGATAGTGCTTCTACACTATCAGAGTCAGCTGCTCAAATGAATAAGGGCATTGAAGAGGCTAACTCCTCTATGTCGGAAATTAGCAGTGGTATCGAAAGAGTCTCTGAAGGGGCAAGTGAAAATGCAAAGGCACTTAAGGATACTAATGCATCTGTAGAAGAAGTTTCAAAAGCTGCTCAGAGTATAGCAGAGTCAGCCCAAAATGCTGCTGAGGAAAGTGCAAATACAAATGATAATGCTCATAAAACTTTAGAAACTGTGGAAGATGTATCTCAAAAAATGCAAAAGGTAGACGAAGGAAGAACTGAAGTGGAAAGTATAATTGAAGAGCTATCTAGCGCGGTAGCAGAGATTAATAGTTTTGTTGATACTATCTCTGATATAACTGAACAGACTAATTTACTTGCTCTTAACGCTGCGATTGAGGCGGCAAGGGCAGGAGAAGAGGGAAGCGGCTTTACTGTAGTGGCAGATGAAGTACGCAAACTATCTGAAGAATCGTCTAACTCTGCTAAAGAGATTGAAAGGATAGTGTCTAATATTAGGGAAAATACTGACAAAGCCCTTACCTCCACCACTGAGGAAGGCAAAGAGATCAAGGCATCTGTTGAAGCAGTAGCTGATGTTAAAGAGAAAATTAATGAGATAGTAAATGCAATTGAAAGAGTTGATGGACAGATACAAGATATTGCTTCTGCATCTGAAGAACAATCTGCAGCGAGTGAAGAGACGAGCTCTTCAGTGGATAGCGTCCTTGAAGTTGTTGAAGACACAGCCAAAAATGCTGATACAATCTCAAGTGGAACTCAGCAGCAGGCTTCAAGTTTAGAAGAGATGAGTGCTAGCATGGAAGATGTAGAAAGGATTGCTAAGGAATTAATGGAGAAAGTAGATAAATTTAATGTAAATTAGATTATGATTCTAGTGCAAATAGTCTATTCACATAAGTATAGTGTTTTTTATAAACCTATAATGTGTACTAAAGCCCTTCTATGGTAGAATAGAGATAAATGTCTACTTATAGAAGGGCTTTTTGTTGTTACAAAACTTTGTTAATATGAATCTTTGCACCAGAATCAATTTTTGCTATTTTGACGGACTGGAGGGATACTTATCTTTAAAAATATCATCAAAAGTATTTTAATTCACCCTGAGAGAGGGGTGAGGGGTGGATGGAAGCTAGCTTTAATAGTGGTTATTACCCTTGTAATGTTTAATATTTTGGGCATGTTGGTTGGTCAGATTTTGACAGCTGTAGGAGATTTTGAGTTTGAAGAGTTTATATTAAGTCCTGCAGCCGACACTATCTACTTTTATATTTTCATGTCTATACAGCACATAAGTATTTTACTTGGAATATTGCTGGTTCTAAAGTTAATCGACAAAAGCAGCATTGCTGAGATTGGTTTAGATTCTATACGGGATAATTTTCGCGATCTTGTGTCTGGACTTATGCTTGGGGCGTTGTCCATAGTACTCATATTTACATTTTTGTTTACGCTAGATCAAATATCTATTGAAAAGTCACTGTTTCAGCCTGAATTTACACCTCATATATTTTATGGGTTGTATTTATTCGTCCTTGTAGGTGTGATTGAAGAGGTCTTTGCCAGGGGATACTGTATGAAAAAGGTGTTAAATCACGACAATGTATTGGTTCCGGTGATCGGATCATCGGTTATTTTTATGGTGATGCATCTAATGAATCCAGATCTTTCTTTTTTGGGTCTTTTTAATATTTTATTAATTGGAATTTTATTTGCGTATATGTTTATAAAGACGGGGAATCTCTGGATGCCTATTGGGTATCATATTACATGGAATTATTTCCAGGGTAATATTTTTGGTTTTTCTGTAAGTGGTATGTCGATGGAGGGAATATATAATGTAAGCTCGATGGAAGAGAATATAATGACAGGAGGAGGATTTGGCCTAGAAGGAGGACTACTTGCAACTTTTGTTATTTTATTAGGCTTTTTGGCTGTGAAGAGATATTAGCGAGGACGGTGCTGCTGCATCCTATCAGAGAAAGTATAAGAAGAACAAAATCGCACGGGGACGGCTATACTGCTATTTTTTTTGCAGTAGAACCGTCCCCGTTCTTCGTTTCCAAAAATTAAAAGTCAAATAAACTTATTAAATTTACAGTTTTTATAAATAATAAAAAGACCTGGTTATTTATAAAAAAAGAAACTGAAAGGAGCAAATTATGAATAAGATAAAAGACAGGTTAATTGCTGGTGCTTTAAGTGGGATTGCTGCTAATGTGGTCAAAATTGGTATCGAACATGCATCGAAGACATTTGGTTATACTGAAGAGACAGGGATGGATAAAGCAGCAGGATTTTTCTTATCTCCAAGTAAAGTAATGACTCCTAAAGGTAAGTTAATCGGTTTTATAGGCGATACTACTATAGCAGGCGCTCTTGGAGTGTTTGCAAGTTATTTGATGACTATCACTGGTAAAGACTATTATGCCTTAAAAGGGCTAACTATTGGAAATATGTCGTGGAGTACTATGTATGGAGTTATGGCCTCACTTGGATCTACAACTACAAAGTCTGATGAACCTAATACCTATCTAACCTCTTTAATATCTCATACAGCATTTGGCATTACAAAAGCTTATATTTTAGTAAATATAGCTGATTCTGGGATTTTTAAGCCTCATTATCAAGCACTGGGAAAGCCAAAAGAAGAATCTGATTCTGCTAGTGTTAAGTCCTCAAATAATAGTTGAGGCAAATTAAGCAAGATAAAAAGGCTAAACTTAGCTGGTCTAACTAAGTTTAGCTTTATATTTTAGTTTGTATAGTTTTTACAGACATACTTGAAATCTTTAGAGAAAGAATAAAGCATAACAATAACAAAAAGCAGCTCAAGAAAAAGGGGCAAAAATTTAGATGCGTTTTATGAAAAAATTAAACGAACTAAAATCAAAATTAAAAAGTAAAACCCAAAAAAAAGACAGCCATTACTGGTTAAAAGATGATTATAACCTTGAGAAGCGTCATGAACTTATAAATAAAGAAAATGTTAAAAAAAGCTTGGACGAGAATATTGAAAATATAAGGAAAATACTCGGAAAAAGTGATGACCTGATTATAAACAGCCTGGAACTAGGCGATAAAGATATAAAAGCTGCTGCAATTAATATTGACGGTCTACAAGATTCCAGGGGAGTGGAGAGGATTTTTGCCGATATAACCGGGGAAATCCATAAAACTAACCTGCCGGCTTCATCAAATGAAGAAATCTTTGAAACCATCCATAAAAAAATCAGCAGTAACGAAGAAGTAACTCCAGAAACAGAATATGAGAAGATATTCGATAAACTTCTTATAGGTGAAACTGTCATATTAATCGACGGCATTGATAAGGCCTTAATATTTGATACTAAAAGCTGGGATGTAAGACAGGTAGAGGAGCCAGAAACTGAACGTACCATTCGGGGATCAAGAGATGGATTTGTCGAATCGGTCAAAGTGAATACAGCCCTTATTAGGCGAAGGATAAGAAGTCCTAACTTTTGGATTGAAAGCATGGATATAGGAAGGGTTACAAAGACCAAGGTTTCCTTTGCTTATCTAAAAGGTTTGGCAAATGAAGACTTGATTAATGAGGTTAGAACCAGGCTGCAAAAGATCGATACAGATAGAATTCTAGAAAGCGGTGAAATAGAGGAGTTTATAATGGATACTCCTTATACTATATTTCCCCTTGTTCACAAGACAGAGAGAACAGATATAGTAACATCTAATATTTTGGAAGGGAAAGTAGCTATATTTACCCAGGGTACACCAATAGTCCTTTCGGTACCTAATGCTTTTGATGAGATGCTTCAAGCACCAGATGATTATAATGAAATTTTCCCTATAGGTTCATTTATTAGACTGGGCAGACAATTAGGATTTTTAATTTCTATGCTTTTGCCAGGTTTTTATGTAGCTATATTTAATTTTCATACAGAGCTTGTTCCAACTTCACTACTGTTAAGGGTAACTGCAGCAAGGCAGGGGGTGCCCTTTCCCAAAGTTATAGAAGTGCTTCTTATGGAGTTTGCATTTGAATTACTTAGGGAAGCAGGGCTAAGGCTTCCGGGAATGATAGGGCCGGCAATTAGTATTGTAGGAGCTTTGATCCTTGGAGAGGCAGCTATCCAGGCGGGAATTGTATCTCCTGCAGTGGTGATAATTGTTGCCCTGACTGCTATAGCTTCTTTTATGACCCCTTCATTTAGCCTTAGCATTTCCGGTCGAATTTTAAGATTTGTGATAATTTTGGCTGGGGCTACTATGGGGCTTTTTGGAGTGCAATTTATTTTTATTCTGGTGGCGATCCATCTTGCATCTCTTAGATCCTTTGGTTATCCCTTTTTTGCTCCTTTGGCTCCTTTGATTATATCGGATTGGGGTGACTTTTTGGTTAGAATTCCCTGGTGGGCCAAAAAAGTAAAGCCAAAACTAACTACTGGGCGTTCTCCTAATAGGTTTAAAGGTAAAAAACAGTTCATGCCTTCTGGACTTGAAACAAGAGATGAACCCTATTCTTTAAATGAAGACAAAAGAAATGAAGAAGGTAATAACGGTAAACAAGGAGATGAGTCTTAATGGCTGTTGAAAAAATCCATAACCGCCAGCTGCTTATAATGACTTTTATTCTTCGCACTACTGTTGCATTTGCTTTTTTGCCAGTGCTGACTACAGGTACTGCAAGACAGGATGCCTGGGCATCAAGTATTTTGATGTATATTGGAACAGTAGTGCTTTTACTTATAATCGTAGGACTTGCAGTAAAATTCCCCGATAAAACTATCGTTCAGTATAGTGAGATACTTCTTGGTAGTGTCCTTGGGAAAGTGATAAGTTTTCTGGTATTATGGATGTTTTTACACATGGCGGCGACAGAAGCAAGGATATATGGGGAACTTATTAATATAGCGTTCCTCACAAGGACGCCGGTATTTCTAATACAGGCAGGAATGATTATCCTAGCAGCTATAACAGTATATCTGGGGATAGAGGTAATCGGCAGAATGGCAGATTTTGTGCTGCCCTGGTTTATAATTTTAATATTTGTTACCATTATATTTTCTCTTGTTGATGTTACTCCAGAAAATTTTGAGCCTATACTTGCAAGGGGGATGGCCCCGGTTATTAAATCTTCTCTGACCCCTATAGCCATTGCAATACAGATCTTAACTGTTGCTATGATTTTACCCCGGACGAATGAGCCGAACAAAGGTATAAAAACAGTCTTTGTTTCTATAACCTTTGCATCTTTTATGGTTTTGGTGGTGTCTGTCGTAGTAGTGCTAGTAATAGGGCCTGAGTTAGGGAATAACGCTGTTTTTCCTTTTTTGTTTACTATTAGAAACGTTGAAACTGGTGAAGTATTAGAAAGGATAGAGATTTTTACTGTGCTTGCCTGGGGTCTTGGTATATATATCACTCTTTCTGTATACCTTTACTGTGGTGCCAAAGGCATTTCTCAGTGGCTTAACCTTGAGAGCTATCGCCCCTTAGTCTTCCCCATGGCAGCAATATGGACGGCTCTTTCAATTCATTCCTTTGATACAGTATATCAGTTAGAAAGTTTTCTGGCACCTGAGATAATTTTTCCTTATGCAATGACAGCTATAGGTATAATATATGGCTTCTTATGGGGTGGATATTTATTTAAAAAACTATTTGTTAAACGAAAAGGAGGAAACTTAGAAAATTGAAGCTTTGTATGTTTAAAGATATATATTTGTATCTAATTATGATTATTATGATAATATCTGTGTTTGCTATTTTTTATGGTGCTGGATGTTGGGATAGAAGAGAACCAGAAGATTCAGCCTTTGTACTTGCTATGGGTTTTGATTATGATGAGGATGAGGAACTATATGAGATAATAGTGCAAATTCCTGATCCCCAGGGAGCGGCAGGAGATCCAGGCGGTGCAATGGGTGGTGAAAGTCCTGGTGTAAAGGTGGCAAGTGGGAAAGGAGTAACCCCTTTTAAAGCTGCAAGAAATTTGCCGGCTACCAGGGATGTATTTTTTGGTCAAAATAAAATAGTTATTTTTTCCGAGGCTGCAGCAAAAAATGGGTTAGGTTCTATATATGACTTCCTTGCCAGGGAACGCCAGGCAAGGCTTGTTGCTACTCCAGTTATACTAAAAGGTGAAGAAAGTATTACTCAGTTTTTACGTACAGAGGTTCCATTAGATGAAGTTTTGGCAGATGCGCTAGAAAGACAGTTCTCTCTTATAATTGAACAGAGAGGGATTTTTCCTCAAAAATCCCTGATTGATATATTTGATATGTATACTATTGTAGGCAAGGAGCCTGTAATGGGAAAAGTAAAACTAGGAGAACAAACAGAAGAAGATATGATCGGGGAAGATAAAGAAGCTGTAAAAGCATCAATAGAAATTGAAGGAAGTGGATTTTTTGAAGGTGATAGTTTGAAGGGATGGTTAGACCCTGATCAGACTGAAGGATACCTTTGGTTGAGAGGTGATCTTCTAAGGGGCCTTACAGTTATTAAATGTCCTGTACATGATGAGCATCCAATAAGTATCGAAGTATTAAACACTGATGTTAATAAGATACCTGTAATAACCGAAGAAGGAGAAGCAGAAGTGCACCTGGAAGTAAAAGCTGATGGAAGGATACAACAGCAGAACTGTCCTGCTACATATGAGCGCCATGGTGAGCTTTCTGAAGCTTTAGATAGAAGATTTGCAACAGTTATAGAAAATAATATAAAAGAGACTATAGAAGTAGCTCAAGAAAAAAATGTAGACTTTTTGGGTTTTGGTAATTTATTTTACAGGAAGAAGTATAACGAATGGACAGAAGAAGACATTGGAGAAAACTGGGAAGAAATATTTGAAGACTTGACGGTCAAAACAGATATAGATGCTAATGTTAGAAGGGCAGGATTGATTCAGGCACCTATAATTAGGGAATAATAGATTTAGATTGAATAGATGATGTTATTATGGCTTTAAGCAAATAAACAAATTATTATGGTGGTTAAATTATGTTAGTTATATT
This sequence comes from Natranaerofaba carboxydovora, assembly GCF_022539405.1. Lineage (NCBI taxonomy): Bacteria > Bacillati > Bacillota > Clostridia > Natranaerobiales > Natranaerofabaceae > Natranaerofaba > Natranaerofaba carboxydovora. The sequence goes on from NZ_CP054394.1 coordinate 166,992, forward strand.
GATTTGGTTTGTTATGATAACAATTGCAATAGTAGAGTTTTTAAAGATGAAAAAAGAAGGGCAAAAAAAAACTATGATAGCTTTCTTTCCTATTTGGTTTTTTGCGACTATTTATGCAACCTTAGTATTTCTTGAGGTGCCTATACCAAATCCTACGGATGTTTTAATGTGGATAATACCGATAGTTCTTGAGATTTTTGGCTATAATATATGATGGCAAAGTTTTTCTGAGTCTAAATTTTCTGCTAAAATATACCTATGACAGGAAATATAAAACGAAAGGATGATTAAGATGCCAACTATTTTCTTTTATGGGCCAGAACTAGACAAGGACAAAAAAAGAGAGCTCATCGACAGCTTCACCAAAAAGGCAAGCGAGCTGACTGATATTCCAGAATCTGCATTTGTAGTATATCTTCAAAGTTCGACACCAGACCAAGTAGGAGTGGGAGGGAAGCTATTAGAAGACAAGCAGAAAGAATAAATAATAAAGAAGAAAAAAGGCTTAAAAACAAATTTATAATTTTAAATTATACCTCCTGAAATAGTGTTTTAGGGGGATTATTTTTTTATAAAATATTTTTAACAGCTAGTATTTTATATCATAGTCTTAATTGATAGAGAATATTATACATACTATAAGACAACTTTTTTAGGGGAGATAGTTATGTATAATTCTTTTTTGTTAGAGTCTGCTTTGAATGCTGCTTATAATGGGATTATTATAGTTGATAAAGACTCCAAAGTAGTTTTCTGTAATGATGCAGCAGCCAAGATGATTGGTTTAACAAAGAATGAAATGTTTTATCAGGACATAAAGAAAGTTAACCCTCATACCCAAATTGAAGAAGTTTTAAAAGAAGGGAAAGAACATCTCAATAAAAAAGTAAAGTTAAATTCAAAAGTAGTTATTACAAACCGTTCTCCAATATTTAAAAATGGAGAAATCGAAGGTGCTGTTGCTGTTTTTCATGATATAACAGATTTTCAAAAGACACTTAATGAACTTGCAAACACAAAAGATGCTTTAACTAAGCTTGAGACAGGCTTAGAGCAGGTCTCAGATGGGATAGTAATGGTAGATAATAAGGGATATATAACAAGGATTACTGAAAGCTATTGTGAATTCTTAGGTACAACTTGTGAAAAAGCAGTTGGAAAACATGTGACAGAAGTTATAGAAAACACCCGGATGCATCAAGTTATAAAGACAGCTAAAGCTGAGCTTGGACATATCCAGTATATCAATGGAAAACAGGTCGTGGTAAATAGAATACCTATTGTGATAGAAGGAAAAGTTGTAGGTGGGATCGGGCAGGTTATTTTTCAGGAAGTATCAGATCTATTGAAACTTGTCAGGCGTCTTGACATTGCAGAAAGTAAGTTGGAATACTATGAAAAGGAAGTTAAACGCCATAAGAGAACCCGTTATTCATTAAACAACATTATTGGAGAGAGTGAAAAAACCAGTCAGATGAAAAATATGATTAAAAAAGTAGCCAAATATCCTTCGACGGTCCTTGTCCGGGGGGAAAGTGGAACGGGGAAAGAACTTGTTGCCCATGCTATTCATGATGAGAGTAATAGAAGGGATGGCCCCTTTGTTAGGGTTAACTGTGCTGCTATGCCAAAAGACCTTTTGGAAGCTGAACTGTTTGGGTATGAAGAAGGGGCATTTACGGGGGCAAAGAAAAAAGGAAAACCCGGGAAGTTTGAACTGGCTGAAGGAGGGACAATATTTTTAGATGAAATTGGAGATATGCCCTTGGAGATGCAGGTAAAGCTGCTTAGAGTTTTGCAGGAAAAGGAAATAGAAAGGGTCGGGGGAACAAATTTAAAAATAATTGACGTTAGGGTAATTGCTTCTACTAATAGAAATTTAGAAGAATTAGTAGCTAAAAAATTATTTCGCAAAGATTTGTACTATCGTTTGAATGTAGTAACCTTAAAAATCCCCTCATTGATAGAGATACGTGAGGATATGAATAATATAGTTTTTTATTTGTTAAAAGAGTTAAATAGTGAATACGGTACTGCTGTAGAAAAAATTTCACCTGAAGTTGAAGAATTATTTTTAAATTATCACTGGCCGGGTAATGTCAGGGAACTTAGAAATGTGCTAGAACGGGCCATTAATATTATGGATGGAATAGTTGTTAACTTAGAAGATCTTCCCATGTACATACAGGAGTATAGTTATAAGAATAATGCCAATGATACCTCTAACTTAAATAAAACATTACAAACTTCTGAAAAGAGTACCATAATAAAAGCTTTAAAAGCTGCTGGAAATAATAAAAAGAAAGCAGCAAAGATTTTGAATATACATAGGACTACGTTATATAGAAAAATTGACAAATACAATATTAGTGTTTAACGTAACGAGAGTTAGCAAAATATTGTGTTGCAACATGTAGCGAGGATGCAACATTACTATAATAAGCTTGTTTTCTTGTCAATCTTTTAGAACGGTATTATTGTGTTGCACTGATGCTACAACAAATTTTCAAATAAGTAAATTTAAATAAAGAATAATTAGAGCTTTTTTTGCCGCTATGAAGATTTTTTGAAAATTTGATCATGGATAAACTTATAGTTGGTACAGAACTTGCTTTTCTAAATGAATAGCAAGTTTTTTTAATTACAAAGGAGGGGTACTTTGAGAAGGTTTATTACTGCTAAAAAGTTGTTGGCTCTTGGTCTTTGTTTAATCTTAGTATTTTCATTGCTAGGGTGTGCAGATGTTGAAAAGGATGAAGAAAATGCTGAAGAAAATGATGAGGCCGCAACTGCTGAAGCAGATCCAGATGAGGTTCACGAATGGACAATACAAACATCATGGCCTACTGGAATATTGCTGCATGAGATGGCAGAAAAGTGGGCAGAGAGAGTTGAGATTGCAAGTGGAGGAAGGATAGAAATTGAAGTTCTTCCTTCAGGTGCAATGGTAGGGGCTATGGAAGTGTTGGATGCTACTCATGAGGGGACGATCGATGGAATGCACAGCTGGTCTGGCTATTGGCTAGGAGATCATGATGCGGCACCACTTTTCTCGTCTATTCCAATGTTATTTGAGACCCAGTCTCACGTGCTATGGATGTATGATAGAGGGCTTGAGTATCAAAATGAGATTTATCAAGATGAAATGGGCTATAATGTCAAAGCCTTTTTGGGAGGAGCTACTCACCCTGAGATAGGTGCACATTCTAATGTGCCCCTTGAAGAGTTAGAAGACTGGCAGGGTACTAACTATCGCGTTCCTGGCTGGATGGCAGAAATCTTAACTGACATGGGAGTATCTGTTGTTACGTTAGAAGGTGATGAAGTATATCCTTCTCTTGAGAGAGGAGTAGTTGATGCCGCAGAATTTAGCTCTCCTGTAGTGAATCATGAGTTAGGTTTTCAAGAGGTTACAGATTATTATACTGGTCCTGGTATCCACCAGCCTAGCTGCTTGTTTGAAATAGTATTAAATAAAGATTCTTACGAGGCGCTTTCTGATGACTTAAAGGAAATAGTAGATCAAGCCACCTATGCTGTTACTATGGAGTCCTGGACAGAAGACGTAGTTGGCGGCCAGGAAGTTTTGGATACTTGGGAAGAAGAATATGATAATGAACCTGTCGAAGTTTCCGAGGAAGCACAGCTAGAATTTCGAAAAGAAGCCTGGGATTTCATTGAAGAAGAAGTAGATGGTGCTGCTCAAGAGGTTTGGGATGATGCTCGTGACTTTTATATAGAATTTAATAACTATGATGAGTTTATGAACCCTAGTAGAGAAATACCAGAAGAATGGGAAGTTGAAGATTAATAGTTGATAAAACTTGAGTGTAAAAATTAATTTTATAGAGCATCCCCAGTGTTTACCCAGTTTTGGGGCATCATAAAGCTCTGTGGATGCTCTTCCTTAACCAATAATCTTAAATATAATTTATCCCGGTAGGGGGTGATGTGGTTGGGAAGATTAACAAGGATAATCGGTGTGATTGACAAGATAAATGATTATGCGGCAAGGGCTGTGCAGTGGTTTGTGCTTATCTTGGTCGTAACTTTGGTGTATGAAGTGATCATGAGATATGTTTTTAATAGTCCTACTTTGTGGAGTTTCGATGTTTCTTATATGAGTGCTAGTATATTTTTGATGCTTGGTATGGGTTATACTTTAAAGGAAGGCGGGCATGTAAACATTGACATAATTGTAGGAAATCTAAGCAGGCGTAATCAAGCAATCCTCAATTTGATTTTCTTTGCGATACTTTTTTTCCCCCTGTGGTTTTCTGTACTTTATGCATTTACTCCTAACTTGATCAATTCCTGGGCAATAGGAGAAACAGCTGCAGTTGGAACATGGCGTCCTCCGATCTACCCATACAAAACATGGTTGTATGTAGGAATGTTCTTGCTTTTAATTCAGGGGATATCAGAGTTTTTGAAGGAACTATTGATTATTTTTAGGGGGGAAGAATAATAATGGTTCTAAGTGCAGAACTTGTGATACTTTTAATGGTTGCTGTACTGCTATTGTTAATCGTGCTTGGACATCCGATTGGCTTTGTACTTGGTGGGGTTGCAACTATATTTGGCCTGGTGTTTATTGGTAATCAAGCGATGCACATGTTTTATTTGAGATTAGTGTCTGTGTTTCAGGACTACACTTTAATTGCTATTCCCTTGTTTGTATTCATGGGTATAATTATAGAGCAAGCTGGGATAGCAGAAAAGTTATATGAAGCAGTGAGAATATTGATGGGTCGTCTAAATGGTGGGCTTGCAATCACCGCAATACTTACAAGTACGATTTTTGCTGCTGCTACAGGTGTAATCGGAGCTTCTATTGTAACTGTAGGAATTTTGGCTCTTCCCTCAATGAAAAAATATGAATATAATAATTCTCTTTCGACGGGTTCTATTTGCGCAGGGGGAACCCTTGGAATTTTGATTCCTCCTAGTATCTTAATACTGGTTTATGGCCCAACGGCTGCTATTTCAGTAGGAGCATTATTTGCGGCAGCTATAATTCCAGGGCTTTTGTTATCTATGATGTACATGATTTATATAGGTGTTCGCTGCAAGATAGATCCTTCTTTTGGGCCTGGTATGAGTGCAGAGGAATTAGCCCAGTACACAACAAATGACAAGGTCAGACTGTTTCTTACATCGGTAGTTCCGGTAGCTATTATAATTCTTGCAGTATTAGGAGTGATTGTGGTTGGAGTGGCAGCTCCGACAGAGGCGGCTGCAGTTGGTGCGCTTGCAGCTATGATACTTGCGGCATTTAATAAAAAGTTAACTTTAGAAGGTGTTAAAGAAGCTTCTCTTAGAACAATCAAAACCAGCTGTATGGTATACATGGTGCTTATAGGGGCTAACTTTTTCACCGGAGTTTTTATGCGCCTTGGTGGTGGAGATATTGTAAAGGAATTGGTAATTGGCCTTCCTTTTCCAGATTGGGGACTTCTTTTAACCATGTGGTTTGTGATTTTCATCTTAGGGATGTTCATAGATTGGATTGGAGTAATTATGATAGCTATACCTTTATTTACTCCAATTGCTGCAGAATTAGGCTATGATCCCATTTGGTTTGCGATGATGAATATTGTCTTGCTTCAAACCTCTTTTTTAACACCGCCCTTTGCATATTCGATATTTTATGTCAAAGGGATTGCACCAGAGGGAATTACCACCGTGGATATATACAAAGGAGTTGTTCCTTTTGTAGGCATTCAGCTTGTAACCTTAGTGATCCTTGGAGCTTTTCCACAAATTATAATGTTCTTACCTAAGGCTTTTGGATTATAGGAGGGATAAAAAAAGAGCCCTCTGATGTAAAACTAAAGTTTGAGCTCATGGAAGAAATTGTGAAAAGTATTAATGGTTGGCCTGAGGTTTTTGAAGTATCCTTATTTGATAATCCCTAAATTACTCCTTATTTTCTTTTTATATGCTTTTAATACTGATTTCTTGATTCCTCGTTTTTCAAGCATGAAATTAAACCGAAGAGTCTTTTCATTTAATCTTTTTCTGTATGTTTCTTTTTCCTCTTCATCATGGCAGCTTTCAATTAATTTTTCGAGGTTTACCATATCTTTTTTTAGTTCAAGCTCCTCTGGTAGATGGCCTGAATTTTTGAGTAGGATATATCCTGTTCTTAAATCTTTGGGTACTTGGGAAAGATCATCTAATTTGAGGGGCTTTCCTTTGTTTTCAAGATTATCAAAGGCGCCTTCACGTTTGGCTTTTTTTATCTCTTCTTCGCAAAGCTGGTGGATAAGGTCCATAATAATCCTCTCCTATTATTATAGTTTAACTTATAAAACAGCTAGCTAACTTAAGTTATGCTTTGTTGCAAAAGTTATAGAACATGATATAGAACACGACATGCTTAAGTTTTAATGTCAATGTTATTATATAAAATTTAATTATAATTCACAATATAACAGCTATAATAACTTCAGTAACTAAGAAATAACAAAAAGCCACTGGAAAAATCCAGCGGCTAAAGAGTAAACTAAAGCTATCAAATTTAATTTTATTATAAAAGATTCTTGATCAAAATCAGCGGTGTTCCTGCATCAGCAGAACCGCTTATTAGGTCAGCAAGACTTGCCATTAAGTCCTGGGCCTGTCTTGGTGTTGTACCTTCAGTTTCGATTTCGTCGTAGCTTCTTTTGCTATTAGCTTCTTTATCAAGAATTTCTGCAATTTCTTCTTCTGATTTGCCCTGATTGTGATAAAGATCAACTAAATACTTGTATTTGACACCTTCTCTGAAAGTGTTTTTAAGTCCAGGTGTTGTACCAAAGGCGGGCTTTGGATCAGCAAGTTCATAGATGCCGCTTGTAGGGTCTTTGTATGCTCCATCACCACTAACAAGGACTTCTACCTTTTTACCGGTTTCTTTTTTGACTTCATCCTGCACTGCACATGCAAAGTCATCGGCATTGTATGGTGCAAGTTTTAGCTTGTCATCAGAGGACATATTGCTTCCTAGAAGTCCCCACTCAGACCAGACTTCTTTGCTGCTGTCATTAAATAGGTCCTGAAGGGTGCAGGTTTTAACTTTCTTTTCTAGTTTCTTTCTGTTCTTTTCTCTGGTGTGTATATCCGCAGATACTGCAGCGTCAAGATTATAATCAGTCATAGCAAGGGGATCATTAGATAGAATTATTTCGTAATCAGCACCAGTTTTTTCGATGACATCCTTATACAGCTGTAGGTAATTAACACCTGTGATTGGGTGCAAAAGATCTTCTTGATTTAGTTCATCTTCAGTAATGACCTTTTTGCCAGCTTCATCAAATTCCTCTGCTAGCTCTTCTGGTATTAGCTGATTACCTACTTCATCATCAGGATAAGAAAGCTGTACAATTACTTTCCCATTAGGAACAGCCATTGCAATACCTTCCATCATCATGGAGAAACGGTTCCTACTAAGGATAGGGAATAGCACTCCAATAGTTGCATCATCTGAAATATTAAGTTTACTTCTAACTTCTTTTGCAATGTCGTCTGTTGTAATGTAATTCTCCTGAGCTCTTGCAAGAACTGACTCTGTGATACTAAGAGCATCACCATCATCTAGAAGAGAGTCATTATTTATTTTTCTGACCTCTTCCATAATCATACTTTTTAGATCGCTTCCTGGAAGAACCACACCCATTTTAATTCCAAAGGCGCATGGTCCTACATAGTCTGGTAATTTAACCAAGATTTAGCCTCCTCAGTATATGTTTTTTAACCTTCTGAACTTATTAATTGAACTTAATTTATTTGTTAAGAAGGTTAGTTATCTTAGTATCAATTTCATCAAGTATACTTTTTACATCCATTAATTGAAGTTCTTTATCCTGCACTAACTTTTGCCCATTGACCATAACCATGGTAATATCATCGGCTCTTGCGGAGTATACAATGTTTGCTATAACGTCGTGTGTTGGTGCAAGATGTGGCTTGTTTAGGTCAAGCATTATGAGGTCTGCGCACTTTCCTTCTTCTAGGCTGCCTATTTGATCTGCAAGGCCTAGTACCTCAGCACCGCCTCTTGTTGCCATGTATAATGTTTGGTAAGCGGGCATGACTGTTGGATCTAATGTTTGAACTTTTTGTAGAAGTGCTGCGCTTCTGGTTTCTTCAAGCATGTCTAGATTATTATTACTTGAAGCTCCGTCTGTACCTATACCTAACTTTAATTTTTTATCTAACATCTTTGGAATTGGAGCGATTCCACTTCCAAGTTTCATGTTACTTTCTGGGTTGTGAGCAACACCTACATTATTGGCTTTCAGTATATCCATCTCTTCATCGTTGACATGGACACAGTGAGCTGCAAGAACCGGAACTTCAAAGAGTCCAAGGTCATTTACGTGCTCTACTGGTCTCTTTTCGTACTGTTCTTGAATCTGATTAAGCTCATCCAAAGTTTCAGCAAGATGAATGTGTATACTTGCTCCCACATTTTTGGCTGATTCAATAACTTTTTCCAAAAATTCAGGAGGGCATGTATAAGGTGCATGGGGTCCATACATTATATTAATACGGCCATCTGAAGTGTTGTTCCAGTTCTTAAAGAGTTCCTCGTTTTCTTTTAGTGCATCTACTGCATTATCCTGAAGCCCTATCATACCTCTAGATAAAGAAGCTCTTATGCCTGTCTCTTTAACTGCTAAGGCTACCCCGTCCATTTTGTCGTACATATCAGCAAAGGTGGTAGTGCCAGATAATAACATTTCAGATATGGCAAGGATGGTACCCCAGTAAATATCATTTTCGTCTAACTTGCTTTCTAAAGGCCAGATTTTTTCTTCTAGCCATTTCATCAGGGGTAAGTCGTCTGCATAACTTCTAAGAAGGGTCATTGCAGCGTGAGTATGGCAGTTGACAAAACCGGGCATTACAACTTTATTTTTGCCGTCGATAACCTCATCTGGGGTCCAGTATTCTGGGATATTGCCTGGAGGTGATATTGCAAAAATTTTGCCATCTTCTATAGCTATGCTTCCTTTGTAAAAATTATCATCTTTATTATCTTCAGGCTTGTTTGTCATAGGAACTAAAAAACAATCTTTAATCAAGACTTTATTATTTTGTACCACTGCCTAACACCTTTCTTTCAATTAAAATATAAAATAATATGAGCAGCTATATTATATAGCCTCTTTAGCGTTTTTTACTACTCCTTCTAACTCTTCATCAATATTATCAAGGTTAAGGCTTTCAGTATCTATTTCAATTATTTTGCTTTCTTTCTCATTTTCCATTATACTTTTTACATGTTCCTGATAAGCTTGGTATAGTGCCCACCAGTAGTCTTTGCCAAGTCTTAATTCATCTTCTCTTCCTCTTTCTTCAATTCTGTTCATTACCTCATCGAATGAACATGTAAGAATTATCATGCATTTTGGCTTTTTTATTGTTTCCATCAAGGTGTTAAAAAAAGTTAAATAATTATTGTATTCTTTTTCTGATAGATGACCAAACTCATAAAAAAGTTTTGCATAAACGGGATCGCTGAATATACTTCTATCCAAAATATACTTTTCGTTATCTGAAGCTACTGTATATTGTATAAAACGAGTCATTAAAAAATTTAGCTGCATTGGGTAACACCATTTGGAATCTTGAGAGTATTTATTTAGAAGGTCGTAAGGATCTCTAAATTCCTCTGGCATTACTTCCAAATTAAGTTTTTCGGCTAAATGGTTTACTAAAGTACTTTTTCCTGTTCCTGTCATTCCATCAACTACTACTGGTACTTGTCCCAATTGATTCCCCTCCTCGAAAAAAATATACCACATAAAACTAATATTCCTATTGATTGTGTAGGGCTTAACCTTAACGGTTAAGCCCTAGATTTAATTAAATTTAATTAATAATATACTATTTTTTCTTAGCTACAAATAATCCCCAGTTGATTTTTCCTTCGCTTGCTTTTTCTACCCAGTATTTTAATCCCTGTAGAGCGTTATTGATTGGCTCTTCTGGCAGATTTCTGTCATTAATTAGATAATCTTTCTTTTCATCTAAGATGTCGTGTACAGACTTATAAGATTTACCTAAATTTGAGCTCCCATATTCAATCACTTCTACGACTTCAAAACCTGCGTCTTTTAATTTTTCTTTATAGAATTCAAATGTTCCAAGATCAGGGACGTTAACTCTGTCATATACTTTTTCTGCTTCTTCCTGTGTTAGTTCTGGCATTTGAAGTATGTCAGAAAATACAAAAGTACCACCTTTTTTAAGTACTCTATTGCATTCTCTTAATAGATCTGCTTTGTCAGGGCTGTGCAGCATTGCGTCCTGACTTACCATAATATCAAATTCCCCATCATCAAAAGGCATATTGTTAAAATCGCCTTCGTAAACATCGATTTTGTCTCCTAGGCCTTCTTCTTTATTTTTGTTTCTTGCGTATTCGTTTTCCTTTTCTGATATGTTTAATGCTACTACTTTTTCACATTTGGTATTCTTTGCAATATAGCGTGGTAGGCCGCAGAACCCACTACCTATATCAATTACTTTATCTCCTTCTTGAATTTGTAGCTTTCTTAAAAGGTTTTCGTTCGCCTTGTCAGCTGCCTCATAGAAATCATCAGTGTTATCAAAAAGTCCTAAATGGTGGTTTTCTCCACCCCAACATTCTAAATAAATGTCATGCGCAGCACTATTATAGTACTCCTTTGCAATCTTAGCATACTCGTTACTGGCCACAAGTTAGCCTCCTTTTAGTGTTTTCAAAAAAAATAGTAATTCTAAAATATTACCGTCTCTAAAATAGTAATCCCTGAACGAAAAAATATCAAACCTGTTATTTATTCATCTCAGGGGCTTATAGGCAGTCTCACGTGTAACAAAGTAAATAGCTAGAGTAGTCTTACAATGATTAGCTCTGATAGTGGTTATACTACGGCAAACGTTAGTTGCGATATTATTGATATATGTTACACTTGATATATCAGCAGGTTAAAGGATTAAAAATCCAAATAGGTTGGAAGTGCTTTTTTTGTGTTTTAAAATCCAAAAGGAGGCAGGTTTAATTCTAATGATTAATTTTACACAAAAGAAATGTAAATTTAACATTGTACAGAAACATATAGGAGGTGTAAGAAGTGGCTATTAAGGATAGACCTGATAAAGAGATGGAAGAAGAAAACCGTTATCTAATTACTTCTGAATCTGTTACAGAAGGTCACCCGGACAAAATATGTGATCAGATATCAGATGCAGTATTAGATGCTATCTTAGAGAAGGACCCTGAAGGAAGGGTTGCATGCGAAACTGCTATAACTACTGGGCAGGTTAACATCTTAGGAGAGATAACTACTAAAGCTTATGTGGATATCCCTACTATTGTAAGGGAGACAATTAGGGAAATTGGTTATGACAGAGCAAAGTATGGATTTGACTGTGACACCTGCGGAGTTTCTGTTTCTATTGATGAGCAGTCTCCTGACATAGCTATGGGGGTAGATGATGCTTTAGAAAGCAGGACAGAAGAAGATGAGAAAGACACAGGTGCTGGAGACCAGGGAATGATGTATGGCTATGCTGCAAATGAAACTCCAGAGCTAATGCCAATGCCTATAATTCTTGCACACAAAATGTCTAGAAGATTGTCTGAAGTAAGAAAGAATAAAGAGCTTGATTATTTGAGACCAGACGGAAAAACTCAGGTTACAGTAGAATATTTGGACGGAAAGCCGGTAGCAATCAAAAATGTAACAGTATCAACTCAGCATAGTGAAGATGTAGATAATGAAACTATAAGGAAAGATATGATAGAAAAAGTTATTAAGCCAACAGTTCCAAGCGAGCTTATTGATGATGAAACTGAATACCTGATTAACCCAACAGGAAGATTTGTTGTTGGTGGTCCTCAAGGTGATGCAGGTCTAACAGGAAGAAAAATAGTTGTAGATACTTATGGCGGTGTTGGCCGCATGGGTGGAGGAGCTTTTTCCGGGAAGGACCCATCAAAAGTTGATAGATCTGCTGCTTATGCAGCTAGATATGGAGCTAAAAATATAGTTGCAGCTGGCCTTGCTGACAAATGTGAAATTCAGGTTGCTTATTCAATTGGTGTAGCAAAACCTGTTTCACTATGGGTTAATACCTTTGGAACTGGGAAAGTAAGTGAAGCTAAATTGTCTAAGTGGATTGCGGAAGTATTTGACTGGAGGCCATCAGCTATAATGAAGTCTTTTGACTTGAAGCGTCCGATTTATAGGCAAACTGCAGCATATGGACATTTTGGCAGAGAAGATTTAGACTTGCCATGGGAGAAAACTGATTTAGTAGATAAACTTAAGAAAAAATGGGAGGAGGACAAATAATTTATGTATGATAAAGAATTAGCAAGACAAGGGCAAAACAAAATCGAATGGGCTAGTAACAAAATGCCTGTTCTTGAAAGTATTTCAGAGAGGTGGAAAAAAGACAAGCCTTTATCAGGAGTAAGGGTGGCAGCATGTCTTCATGTAACAGCTAAAACTGCTAACCTTTTGATCACCCTTAAAGCTGGAGGAGCTGAGGTGGCTCTTTGTGGATCAAACCCTCTAAGTACTCAGGATGATGTAGTTGCTGCGCTAAATGATATATACGGGGTTGCTACCCATGCCAAAAGAGGCGAAGACACAGAGTCATTCTTCCAGAGAATTAAAGACGTGCTTGAAATAAAGCCGCATGTTACAGTGGATGATGGTGCAGATTTAATAAATGTTGTTCAAAGTGAAAAGAAAGATCTGATTGACAACATTGTTGGAGGAACAGAAGAGACTACAACCGGTGTTACACGTCTTAAAGCTATGGCAAAAGACGGGGTGTTACCTTTCCCTGTTATTGCTGTTAATGATGCTATGACAAAGCACATGTTTGACAACAGATATGGAACTGGTCAGTCAACTCTTGATGGGATTATGAGGGCTACTAACTATCTGTTTGCTGGTTCAAGCTTTGTAGTAGTTGGCTATGGATGGTGCGGCCGTGGTGTTGCTAAAGACGCTGATGGACTTGGAGCAAGAGTTACAGTTGTTGAAGTAGACCCTGTTAGAGCTCTTGAAGCTTCATTAGATGGATTTAGAGTAACCACTATGGAAGAAGCCGCTAAAGATGCTGATTTTGTTGTAACTACGACAGGTAACAAGAATGTGATTGACAAGCATCATCTAGAAAATATGAAAGATGGGGCTATTATCTCAAATGCAGGACACTTCAACGTAGAGATTAATATAGAGGCTCTTGAAGAGATGTCAACTGAAACAAAAGAAGCACGACCAGAAGTGATGGAGTACAATACAAAAGATGGAAGAAAAATTTATGTAATCGGTGAAGGTAGACTTGTTAACCTCGCTGCAGGAGAGGGTCATCCGGCAGATGTTATGGATATGAGCTTTGCCAACCAGGCTCTATCTGTAGAGTATCTAGCCAAAGGTGAGGACAAATTAGAGAAGAAAGTTTACCCTGTGCCAGAGCATCTTGATGGAGAGATAGCTGCTCTGAAGTTAGAGCGTATGGGAATGAAATTAGAGAAGCTAACCAAAGAACAGGAAACTTACTTGAATTCTTGGGATGTAGGAACTAGCTAATAAGATAACAATAAAGAATAACCTATATAGAATAACTATGTAGCAACAATATAGTTCGTATAGAAATAGGAGGAAATTAATTTGTATTCTAAAAAAATCTTAGTGTTTATATTAGTAGCTGTTTTTGCTATTGGAACACTGTTTGTTGGTTGTGGAGAAGAAGCAGGTGAGGGGTCAGTAGATATAGCTTATGTTAACTGGGCTGATAATGTGGCGGTAACATATCTGGCTCAGGCAGTATTAGAAGAAGAGATGGGTTACGATGTTAATGTAACTATGGCCGATGCCGGCGCAATTTATGAAGATATAGCAGGAGGAGACCATGATGTTTTCCTTGCTACATGGCTTCCTATAACTCATCAGGATTACTGGGAACAGCACGGAGATGATATTGATCAAATAGGACCAAACTTTACTGAAGCCAAGATAGGTCTTGTAGTGCCTGAATACGTTGATATAGACAGTATAGAAGAAATGGACGATTACGTTGATGAATTTGATGGTCAGTTAATTGGAATTGACCCTGGTGCTGGTATTATGCAGGCTGCTGGAAATGCTCTAGAAACATATGATAGTCTTTCTGAGTATGAGCTTTTGGATAGTAGTGATGTAGGTATGACATCAGAGCTATCCCAGGCTGTGGAAGAGGAAGAGTGGGTAGCAGTTACAGGTTGGATACCGCACTGGAAATTTGCTAGATACGATCTTAAATTTTTAGAAGATCCAGAAGGAGTTTTTGGTGAAGCTGAAGACATATATAATGTTGGTAGGATGGGACTAGGTGACGATATGCCAGAAGTGAGAGAATTCTTTGAAAACTTCTATCTTGAAGATGATGAATTGCATGAGTTAATGGTTATGATCGAAGAAACAGGAGATGAAGAAGGTTCTGCTAGAGAGTGGATGGAAGATAACATGGATATTGTAGAAAACTGGCTCCCATAAACGATGTATAAAAATCTTTAATGGTTACAGTATGATATTTAGGAAAGTATAAAAACTAAGGGGCTTAGTGCCCCTTGGTTTTATTTTTAGTTAGGGAGTGATAATATGGCAAAGAAAAAACTTACCGGTGAGATTGGTGCAATAGGTAGTCTGCCTTTTGAAGATACAGATAAAGCAATTGATTTTGTCTTCAAATATTTAAAAAATTTCCCCCATTGGCCTCAGCTGCCTAATTTGGGCGAAAAAGAGGACTTCATTCAGCAGTATGTTTCTAACTTGATCGATCGCGATTTTTTATACAAAAATGAAAAAGGATATTTAAGGGCCAGAACAGGATCAGATGATAGTGAGTTTACCAATAAGTTAACAGACTTTATGGAGATAACCCTTCAAGTGGAAGAAGGTGATGACAGCTTACTTAGTGAATTTGCTTTTCCAAGAGAAAATGCGGAAGGGTTTTATAAATTTTTGGATATTTTAAACAATTCTAATAATCTAGATTTTGATTTCCTTAAAGGCCAGGTCAGTGGTCCCTTGACCCTAGGGTTAGAGTTAAAAGATGGTGAGGGAAGAAGCGTATTTTTTGACCCACAGTGGCAGGAAATTATATCCATGAATCTAGCTAACAAAGCAAAGTGGCAGACCAAGGAACTAAATAAGTTTAATAAAAATACCGTTGTATTTTTTGATGACCCTGGGCTAACAGCTTATGGTAAAAGTTCCTACGTTGGCCTTGACAGAGATGATATTGTTAGATGTTTTGAGAGAATTGTTAGAGGAGTTAGGTCAGAAGGTGCTTATGCAGGTATACATGTTTGTGCGGGAGCGGATCTTTCAATACCCCTTGATGCAGGGATTGATATTCTTAACTTTGATGCCTATGAATTTTTCAACTCTGCCCTACCCTATACTGACAAACTAAATAGCTTTTTGTCTCATGGTGGTTATATTGCCTGGGGTCTTGTACCTTCCGATGAAAGGATCTTTGATGAATCTGCTGATTCTTTAATAGATCAATTAAATGAAAAAATT
Source organism: Natranaerofaba carboxydovora (assembly GCF_022539405.1). NCBI lineage: Bacteria > Bacillati > Bacillota > Clostridia > Natranaerobiales > Natranaerofabaceae > Natranaerofaba > Natranaerofaba carboxydovora. The sequence continues at coordinate 182,552 of NZ_CP054394.1, forward strand.
GAAAAGTTAGATAGCATGGGTGTGTCTTCTGATTTGGTGAAAAAACAGTCTTTTATAACTCCTGCATGTGGTCTTGGAAGCAGGAGTGAAGATGTAGCTGTTAAAGTATATGAAATGTTAAACGAGATTTATAATAAAAAGGTATTGGGATAATATCTAAATAAAAGCCGGGTTCTAATGAAAACTTTTTGGAACCCGGTTCTTTTGGTTTGCTAGCATGAGTTAGATAAGTTAGCTTTTAATTGCGAAATTTTGATTCTGGTGCAAAAAGTCTATTCACATAAGATAGAGTTTTTAATTGATACATCTAAAACTCGTCAGCGGTCGAAATAAGGCTTCCAAATCAATGAACTCATCCTGAGTTCGATTAGCTAATGACATCCTGTCATTAGACCTTATTTCTCCCGCTTCCTCGTCAAGATGTATTATAATTAAAAACAAAACTTTGCTCATATGACTTTTTGCACCGGAATCAATTTTTAGTTAATTCTAGCGATAAGTTAGTAGCTAGCTAGGCAGGTGTTTAGTCATCAGGGTCATCGCTGCTTAAAGTTTTAAATAACTGCTTGAATTTTTTCTGGTCTAAGATTTTCATCTGTTTTTCATGGGTGAATTTAACCCCTTTAATTAGAGAAAAACTCATTAAGATCAGAATAATTGACAGTGGAAGACCTGCACTTATGACTGCAGTCTGTAAAGCCATTAAGGCTTTTTCACCACCAATTAATAGCAGTGTGGCGGCAAGTAATCCTTCGATAACAGCCCAGAAAACCCTTTGTTGTCTGGGTGAATTTATAACACCTCCGGATGTTAGCTTGTCTACTACCAGTGAACCTGAATCCGAAGAAGTTATGAAATATGATACGACTAGGGTTGTAATCAAAACAAACATGATGACACGTATAATCTCTGTTAAGAAAGGTATGTGCAATAAACTGACCATTTCAAATAAAGCGACAGGGTAGTTTTCCTGTACTGTTGAAAAAAGTGCACCATCAGAGCCAACATCCAGGAATATGGAAGTGCCTCCAAATACAGTTAACCAGAAAAATGACAGTAGTGAAGGTACCAATAAAACTCCAAGAACTAGCTCTCTGATAGTCCTTCCTTTAGAGATTCTTGCAATAAACATTCCCACGAAAGGCGACCATGAGATCCACCAAGCTAAGTAAAAAATAGTCCAATCTGCTTGCCACGCTGAATTATCCCCTATGGCAACAAAAGATGCATATTGTATGATGTTACTAAAATATAAACCTAAAGAGTTAGAGAATAACTGAATTATATAAAAAGTCGGCCCTAAAATAAAAATAGCAACCATAAAAACAAAAGCCATTTTGATGGTGAGTTCTGATAAGAATCTAACACCTTTATGAATACCTGCCATAACGGAAATAGTAGCAAGCAAAGTTATAATAACTATCAATCCCACTTGAATATTTACACTAAAACCAATTCCTAGCATGTAGTCAAGACCACTATTAATTTGCTGCGCACCTAGTCCTAAAGAGGTTGCTAGTCCAAACATAGTTGATATGACTGCAAAAGTATCTATTATATCTCCTGTAACACCATAAATTCTATCCTTTATAAAAGGATAAAAAACTGACCTTAATGACAATGGAAGCTTCTTATTAAAAGAAAAGTAAGCAAGTCCCAATGCTAGAAGTGCATATATTCCCCATGGATGTAGTCCCCAGTGATAAAAGGTTGAAGCCATGGCAGAAGCAGCAGGATCGGAACTCTCAAATATGGGAGTTTCATTAACAAAATGTGTAAGTGGTTCACCTACAGCCCAAAACATTAATCCAATACCCATTCCAGCTGAAATAAGCATAGAATACCATGCAAGATTTGAGAATTCAGGCTTGCTATATATACCACCTATTCTTACATTTCCAAGCTTTGTTAAAGCTAAATAAAAACAAACAATTACGAAAAAATTACTAGATAAAATAAATAACCAGTCAAAATTTGTAACAATACTTTCATTCAAAAAGTTTAACATTCTGTTAGCCTGGTCTAAATTTAAAAGCGCATAAATGGTAAAAATTAAAATAAAAATTGTACTCGTAAAGGAAACTACAGGATTCATATTAAGTCCAAATTTCGTAAAGTTTCTTTTTGATTCCACTAATATCTCTCCCTTTCCTCATTGTAGGCTAAGTACACAGTTTCTATCTGGTATTAAAAAATCCTGTCAATCATAATAAAAAGTGTGTTATAGATTATATTATATGAATTGTGAGACTTACATGAGGGAAAATAAAATAAAACGCTTATATTAATTGTTTTAGGGAGGGTTATAATGACAACGATTTCGGATAATCACCTGCATTTTGACTTAATTCAACTAAACGAAAGGCTTATAACTTTAGAAGTAAATCTTGAAAAATCTCTTAGAGATTTAACAGATCAATTTCATAAAAATAAACAGGAAATGATATCTTTACAAAACAAAATCTCCAGGTTTAAAAGTCAAATTTCAAATAAATTCAAAAATTTGGAGGACAAAACCACATCGGTAGAGAAACTTGACGCAATAATAGGGAAAACTTTTCCTCTAAAACATGATATTATGCAGGATAAGTTTACTTTAAATGAAGAATGTTCAAGGATTATACAGTTATTAAGCGATTTGATTCAAAAACAAAATAATATAGGTTACAAAATTCAAGAGATAAACATTAATCTTCAATCCTTAAAGGCAATTAGAAGTCTGTCTATGCAGCTAGAAAAAAATTTGGGCAGTAAAATTAGTCCCGAAGAATTCATGGTAAGTCCAACTATAGATTATCAGCCTTTATATATGATTCAAGAAGTATTGGATAAATTAAATGAGTATGAAGATGTCTATTTGAATGATAGTTACTATTAGATAGTTTTTATGGGAAAAAAAACCTTACATATATAGCTCTAGCACGGGAGAAATTATTAATGCAGGGAAATCACCTGCAAAAAAATTCGGATAGGAGGAGGCCTTATCCATGACAAAAAGAAAAGATAAGGAAAGCGCTTTGGAAAGGCTGACTAAAAGAAGGTCGGATGAGGAAATATCAAGAGAGTTTTCTGGAGTAGATCAAGGCACTAATAGCTCAAGCAATCAACAATCAAGTGGGCAAAGTAGTGTAAATAGTCAGCAGGATTACAGTCAACAGCAGCAGAATCAGAATACGACTCAGTATCAACAAAACAGTCAAAACCAGCAGAACAGTCAAAACCAGAATATGCAGCAATCAAGTGGGCAACCAATGCAGCAATCCGGACAGCAGTATTCTCAGCAGCAAAACCAAGCAGGGCAGAGTCTTACTGACAAATATCGTCAAGGATTAAGCCAGCAGCTGCAGGTGAGCGGTGGTTTTAATAACCAAATGCAGTCTGGTTCTAATTATCAAAGATCCCAAATGTATGCAACACAGGCGGGAGGACAGCAGTCGCAGCAGTACCCTCTTTCTCAATTTCCTCAAATGTTAGGTCAGTTGAAGAGGCAAGCGCAGCAGCAGCAGATAAAAACTGACTCAGAAGTTTCAAAGGCACTTCAATCTGCTATGAGTGCAATAAGCCAGGCGCAGCAGTTAATCAAGAATAACCAGATTTACAATCAACTAAACCAGGTTATTGAGCAGTCAAACGCCCAGCTTCAAAACGAAATTGGTCAATTAGGCCAAACGCAGCAACAAGAGACAGCGCAGGCAATGCAACAACCACAGCAGACACAACAGCAGTTGCAGCAGCAAGCACAACAACAACCACAACAACAGCAGCAGCAACAACAGCCACAGCAAAATCAGATGCAGTAGATTAAGCGCCAATCATACCTTAACAACACAACACCTAAAATCAGTTTAGAAGGACTCCTCCCTGAACTGTTACGGGGCTGCCACAAAAGATATATACTTTTGGGCAGCCCCTTTTTGTATTTAATGTAAGTAAGTGCAAAGGATTGATTAGTATGATAAAATAATAGCGATTCTTATTTGATAAAAATTTTATTGCAATCAAAAACAAAAGTTTGTTTATATGACTTTTTGCAGTTGAATCATGTTTAAATGGAATGGAAGAATTGGAGGAATGTAACTATGAAAAACAATTTTAATTTAAATATGGATTTTCCTCCTAAAGGAGATCAACCAAAGGCTATTGATGAGCTTGTTGATAGTATAGAAAAAGGTGACAAAAATCAAACACTTCTTGGTGTCACAGGCTCAGGCAAGACCTTTACAATGGCAAATGTAATTCAAAAAGTACAAAAACCTACTTTAGTCATAGCACACAACAAAACTCTTGCAGCTCAGTTATGCAGCGAATTTAAAGAGTTTTTTCCTGAGAATGCAGTGGAGTATTTCGTTAGTTACTATGATTATTATCAACCAGAAGCTTATATACCACAAACAGATACCTATATAGAGAAAGATTCTTCGATTAATGATGAGATAGATAAGTTAAGACACTCAGCTACAAATGCCATTTTAGAACGGCGCGATACCATCGTTGTTGCAAGTGTCTCATGTATATATGGCCTTGGGTCGCCGGGAGATTACAGCGACCAGGTGCTATCTTTACGGAGAGGGATGGTCAAGGATAGAGACGAGATAATTAAAAGACTTGTGGAAATTCAATATAGTAGGAATGATATTAATTTTACCCGGGGGACTTTTAGGGCTAGAGGAGACGTGCTTGAAGTTTTTCCGGCTTCTTTTACCGAGAGAGCAATACGAATAGAAATGTTTGGTGATGAGATTGATAGTATGAGTGAAATTGATACCTTGACTGGTGAAATTATGGCTGAGAGAGAACACGTTGCAATCTTCCCTGCGTCTCACTTCGTCACCGGTAAAGACAGGCTAAAGCAGGCTATTTCGAGTATAGAAAAAGAACTAAATGAAAGACTTCAGGAATATAAAGAACAGGGTAAGTTAGTTGAAGCTCAAAGATTAGAACAAAGGACAAATTATGACCTTGAGATGCTTCAAGAGATGGGCTTTTGTCAGGGAATAGAGAACTATTCACGGCATCTGACAAATAGAGAACCTGGCAGTAGACCATATTGTTTACTTGATTTTTTCCCCGATGATTATCTAATAATAGTTGATGAGTCTCATATGACACTGCCCCAGATTAGAGGGATGTATCAGGGGGACTATTCCAGGAAAAAGACTTTGGTAGAACATGGATTTAGACTACCATCTGCTTTGGATAACAGGCCGTTAAAATTTGAGGAGTTTGAGAAGATGATAAATCAGGCTCTGTATGTTTCTGCTACACCTGGTCCATACGAAAAGGAAAACAGCACAAGAATTGTTGAGCAGATAATTCGTCCAACAGGTTTACTTGACCCATCTGTGGATGTAAGACCGATAAAAGGCCAGATAGATGATCTTCACAGCGAAATCAAAAAAAGAGAAGAAAGAAAAGAAAGGGTTCTTGTTACCACTTTGACTAAAAAGATGGCTGAAGACTTGACTGATTACCTTAAAGAACTGGGTGTTAGAGTAAGGTACATGCACTCAGAAATAGATACTATAGAGCGAATGGAAATAATAAGAGATTTGAGACTAGGAAATTTTGATGTACTTGTTGGTATAAACCTTCTAAGAGAAGGGCTTGATCTTCCAGAGGTAAGTCTTGTGGCAATTTTAGATGCCGACAAGGAAGGTTATCTGCGCGACGAGAGATCTTTGATACAGACAATGGGAAGAACTGCTAGAAATGAACAAGGCCATGTTATAATGTACGCTGACGAAATTACTGACTCAATGCGAAACGCAATTGATGAAACTTATAGAAGACGTAAGATTCAGCAGGAATTTAATGAAAAACACGGAATAACTCCACAAACTATTCAAAAAGATGTCCGTGAAGTGATAGAAGCTACCAAGACCGTTCAAAATAGCAATATCAAAAATTTGAAAGACAAAAAGCTAGACAAGATTAACAAAAAAGATGCAGATAAAGTTATTGAAGACCTAAAATCTGAGATGAAAGAAGCTGCAAAGAACTTAGAGTTTGAAAAGGCAGCGGAACTTCGTGATATAATAGCAGAGCTAGAGTTAAAATCAAAGGGAAAGAGTAGTTATGCATAGATTTGGAAGGTGATGATTATGAAGGAAAAATTAATCATAAAAGGTGCAAGAGAACACAATCTAAAAAACGTCAGTCTGGAAATACCAAGGGACAAACTTATAGTTATGACTGGGATCTCAGGTTCTGGCAAGAGTTCTCTTGCTTTTGATACTATATATGCCGAAGGGCAGCGCCGGTATGTGGAATCTCTAAGCGCTTATGCTAGACAGTTCCTTGGTCAGATGGATAAGCCTGATGTAGATTATATTGAAGGGTTAAGTCCGGCCATATCTATTGACCAAAAATCCACCACCAAAAACCCTCGTTCAACCGTTGGTACAGTAACAGAGCTATATGATTATTTAAGACTTTTATTTGCCAGGATTGGCCTGGCGCACTGTCCCCACTGTCACGAAGCAATATCACAGCAGAGTGTTGATCAAATGGTGGATCAAATAATGACCCTGCCTGAAGCAAAGAAGTTTCAGATTTTGGCCCCTGTGATTAGGGGAAAGAAAGGTCAGCATGTAAAGCTGCTAGAAGAGATCAAGAAAAGCGGTTTTGTCAGGGTCAGAGTAGATGGTGAGATAAGGCTTTTGTCTGAAGAGATTAATCTTGATAAAAATAAAACCCACACCATAGAAGTAGTAGTTGATAGATTAAAGATGAAAGAAGGCCTTGAGAATCGTTTGGCAGATTCACTAGAAAGTGCTCTTAGTCTAAGCAATGGCCTTGTAAAAATTCATCTAATTGAAGAAGATGAAGAAATGAGTTTTAGTCAAAAACATGCCTGTATTGACTGCGGTTTTAGCTTTGAAGAAATAACACCAAGGATGTTTAGCTTTAACAGTCCTTATGGCGCATGCCCTAAATGTGATGGTCTTGGTGCCAAAAAAGAGATAGATCCAGACCTTATTATACCGGATCAAAGCCTTAGCTTATCAGAAGGAGCTATAGTCCCCTGGAGTAGAAATAAAGGCTATTACTATCAACTTTTAACCTCCTTTTGTAATCATTTTGGGATAGATATGAATAAGCCCTTTGAAGAGTTATCAGATGAAGAAAAAAATGCAATCTTTTATGGCTCTACTGAGGAAAAGTTTTTGTTTAGTTATGAAAACAAATGGGGGAGAGTAAAAGAAAGAATGAGATACTTCGAGGGAGTTATCCCCAACTTAGAGCGTCATTATATAGAGACTTCATCGGATAATTTTAGAGAAGAGATTGAGAAGTATATGACCTCAAAAAACTGCAACAGCTGCAAAGGAAAAAGATTGAGGGAAGAAAGTCTTGCTGTAAAAATAGATGGTTATGATATTGGTGATATAACTGAGATGACAGTGGATGAAGCTATTAGATTTTTTGATGAACTAGATTTAACAGAAAGAGAATACAAAATCGGAGAACTTGTCCTAAAAGAGATAAATGAAAGACTTGGTTTTCTAAAAAACGTCGGCTTAGAATATCTTACCCTAGAAAGGGCAGCTAGCACTTTGAGCGGAGGTGAGGCTCAAAGGATAAGGCTTGCTACCCAGATTGGCTCTAGCTTAACAGGGGTGCTTTATGTTCTAGATGAGCCAAGTATAGGACTTCATCAGAGGGATAATGAGAGATTAATCAGAACCCTTGAGAACCTCAGAGATCTTGGTAATACTTTGATCGTTGTAGAGCATGATGAGGCTACTATGAGAAGGGCTGATCACATTGTTGATATTGGTCCTGGCGCAGGTGAAAAAGGCGGAGAAGTTGTTGCTGAGGGTACTGTTGAAGAGATTATGGAATATGAAGACTCTATCACAGGCAAATATCTTAATGGCAAAAAAGCCATCTCTGTTCCTGAGAAAAGAAGAAAACCTAATGATAAATTTTTAGAGATCAAAAAAGCAAGAGAGCATAATCTGAAAAATGTTAATGTGAAAATTCCCCTTGGAGTCTTTAATTGTGTCACCGGCGTATCAGGGTCCGGTAAGAGCACCTTAATAAATGAAATACTCTTTAAAGCATTATCTCAAAAACTTCACAGGGCTCAGAAAAAACCAGGAGCTTATAGCGAGATTAAAGGGATAGAACATCTAGAAAAAGTAATAGAAATTGATCAGTCTCCAATAGGCAGGACTCCAAGGTCTAATCCGGTGACTTACACGGGTGTATTTGATGCTATTAGAGAACTTTTCTCAGAAACACCTGAAGCTAAGATGAGAGGGTATAAACCTGGCAGGTTTAGCTTTAATGTCAAAGGAGGAAGATGTGAATCCTGCAAGGGTGATGGGATAATAAAAATAGAGATGCACTTTTTGCCGGACGTCTATGTTAAGTGTGAAGTATGTAAGGGTAAAAGATATAACAGAGAGACATTAGAGGTCAAATACAAAGGTAAGACAATAGCAGATGTTCTTGATATGACAGTAGATAGCGCTCTAGAATTTTTTGCATCTATACCAAAGATCAGAAGGAAACTGCAGACCCTTTCGGATGTTGGTCTAGGTTACATTCGCCTTGGCCAACCTGCAACTACTTTGTCTGGTGGTGAAGCCCAGAGGGTTAAACTTGCATCACAGCTTAGCAGAAGAAGCAACGGAAAAAGCCTGCATATTCTTGATGAGCCTACAACAGGACTGCACATGGACGATGTTTATAAACTTATTAGGGTCCTTGAAAGGCTTGTAGAAGAAGGGGATACAGTGGTTGTAATTGAACATGACTTGGATGTAATTAAGAGAGCGGATTATATTATAGACCTGGGTCCTGAAGGAGGCGAAAAGGGAGGAAGGCTTGTAGCTTCAGGTACACCGGAAAAAATTGCAGAAAATGAAAAATCATACACAGGAAGGTATTTGAAAGAAATTTTAGATACAAATGCTCTAAAATTAGAGCACAAAAAGCAGGAACTTGCATGAGTTTTGTAGTTTAATTGTGATATAATTTAATTCACCCTTCCTTCTTCAGTGAAAAAGGAGGTAACTTGTTTTGGAGCTTCAGGACAAACTTGGTACTCTTCCGGATAAACCAGGTGTATATCTAATGAAAAATGAAGCGGACAAGGTTATTTACGTTGGCAAAGCGATAAACCTGAAAAACAGAGTAAGATCTTATTTTGGCTCAAACCAGACAATTAAAGAAAGGGTTTTGGTGCCAAAGATTGCCGATATAGAGACAATAGTAACAGATTCAGAGCTTGAGGCTTTGATCTTGGAGAGTAACTTAATTAAAAGATACAGGCCTAAATATAATATAAATTTGAAGGATGATAAGAATTATCCTTATCTTAAAATATCGACAGAAGAAGATTATCCAAGGCTTTTGTTAGAACGGGAGATAAAAAAAGAGGGAAAATATTTTGGGCCCTATCCAAATGCCGGGGCTGTAAGGGAAACCATAAAGCTTCTTAGAAAATTATTCCCCATACGGTCCTGTAAAAAAGAAGTTCCAAACAAAAAATATCGCCCTTGCTTAAATTATCATATAAAAAGATGTATTGCTCCCTGCAGTGGCAAGGTACCTAAAGAGAAGTACAGGGAGATGATAGACAATATTATTATGGTGTTAGAAGGCAAAGAAGATGAGTTAATAGACGAGCTACAGCAGAAAATGGACGAAGCTTCCACGAACCTAGAATTTGAAAAAGCTGCAGAGTACAGGAATCAACAAAATGCCTTGAAAAGAATAGTAGAAAAACAAAAAATAATCTCTGGTCGAAGAGATGATCAGGATTATTTGGCTATCTCATCAAATAACGAAAAAGAAGCTATAGTTCAAATATTCTACGTAAGGGGAGGTAAACTTGTCGGAAAAGACAGCTTTTCTGTTTTGCCCGGGAAAGCAGATTCCCCAGGGGAAATATTGACCGGTTTTGTAAAACAGTATTATAACCAGGCAGCGGTTATTCCCGGGGAAATATTTATCTCTCATCCTATTGGTGATCACTCTATAATAGAAAGTTGGCTAAAAGAGAAAAGAGGGGCCAAAGTTACTATTAAGGTTCCAAAAAGAGGAGAAAAGTATCAACTAATGAAGATGGCTCTAAATAATGCAAAGCTAGAGGTCGAAAAGATTAGAGCAGATGAAGAAAGAGAAGAAAAAGAAGAAAAAATGACAGGTGGTGCCCTAAAAGAGTTAGCAGGGTACCTGGAATTAGAAGAGCTCCCTGTAAGGATTGAATGTTATGATATTTCTCATATTAGAGGGAGAGAAACTGTAGCATCGATGGTAGTTTTTGAAAATGGACGGCCCAAAAAAGAAGACTATAGAAGGTTCAAGCTTCGAGACGTAATAGGAATAGATGATTATGATTCTATGAGGGAAGTATTGTCAAGGCGCCTTAAAAGACTAAAAAGAGAGAGAACAGATGAAGAAGATATTGACAGCTTTGATATTGTTCCTGACTTAATAGTCATAGATGGTGGTAAGGGACAGCTAAATGCAGCCTATGGGGAATTAGAAGAGCATGGTTTTAGTTCAAACATAACTGTTATTTCTCTTGCTAAAGAGGAGGAGAAAGTTTTTGTTACAGGGAAAAAGGACCCTGTAAAATTACCAAAAAATTCTGAAGCGCAGTATCTTTTGCAAAGAATTAGGGATGAAGCTCATAGATTTGCTGTTACTTATCACAGGAAAAAAAGAAATAAATCCGGCCTGTCTTCAGAACTTGATGATGTCAAGGGAGTCGGACCAAAAAGAAAGAAAGCTCTTCTTCTTAACTTTGGATCTCTTGACAAATTAAAAGAAGCATCTCTTGAGGAGCTAGAGAAAGTTCCTGCCATGGATAAGAAATCTGCGCAAAATTTGTATGATTACTTTCATAAGAAAGAGCAGGGGTTAAGTGATGAGTAAAGAGTTAATAAGCGGCCTAAAAAAAGTGGATTTATTTTCCCATCTTGAAGAATCCGAACTTAATATTTTAGTAGAACTTGCAGAGTATCAAGAATACAAACAAGGGGAAATTATATTTTTTGAAGGCGAACCTGGTGAGGCTATGTATGTAATCGAAAAAGGAAAAGTGAAAATTTTGAAAGACAATGTGGAAGGCAAAGAACAGATCTTAAACGTGGTACAAAAAGGGGATGTGTTTGCAGAGGTAGTAATTTTTGATGACCGCCCTTATCCTGCAACTGCTGAAGTTGTAGAAGACTCTTTGATAGCTGCGATCAAGAAGGAGAGCTTTGATCAGATGCTTTATCTAAATCCACAAATTGCAGTCAAAATGATGAGACTAATGGGAAAAAGACTAAGAGAAGCCCAGGGGAAAATAGCTGATCTTGCACTGAAAAATACTGATAAACGGGTACTAAGTACTATTTGTAAACTAGCAAGAAAGCACGGGAGAGAACTTACTGACCAAAAAGTGAAAATAGAACTATCTCTAACTCACCAGCAACTAGCCAATATGGTTGGGAGCAGTAGGGAAACGGTGTCAAGAATTTTGAGCAAATTTAAGAAAGAAGGCCTAATTGATTTTGATAAAAGCCATATAATAGTTAATAATTTAGGACAATTAGAGGATGAATAGATTTAATAGAACTATTTTAGGATATTTTTTCGTTTTACAAAGGAGCATATATATGCGGCCTAGAACATAATAAAGGCTTATATTAATTTGGAGGAAAATTTGGAGGGAAAAGAATTGAAGTATGAATTTGTTGCTATAGATATAGATGATACACTATTGAACAAAAATTTGGAGATACCAGAACAAAATAAAACTGCTATAAAAAAAGCAGTAGAAAGCGGAGTGATGGTGACTCTAGCAACAGGGAGAATGTTTTGCTCCGCTGTTTCTTATGCCAAAGAGCTAGAGCTTGACCTGCCGTTAATTGCTTATCATGGTGCACTTATAAAGAATACTAAGGATAATGAAGTACTTTATCATAATCCTGTGCCTGAGGAGACAGCAAGGAAAATTGCCGGCTTTTGCCAGGAGAAAGACTTGCAGCTAAACGTGTATATTGATGATGTATTGTACGTTGCTAAAGAAAACGAACTGACTGATTATTATATAAAGATAGCAAATGTACCCTGTAGAGCAGTAGGTGATCTTGTAAAATTTATTAATAAACCACCGACAAAGCTGACAGTGGTAGTGCATGATGGTGATATGGCTGACTCGGTTACAGAAGAATTGAAAGCAAGGTTTGAAGATAAAGTTATAATTACCCAATCTAAGAAAAGATTTGTTGAAATTATAAACAGTGAGGTTGATAAAGGTAAAGCTATAGAAATATTGACCAGGAAGTTTGGTAAGGAGTTAGATAAAACAATGGCTATAGGGGATAGCCTTAATGATATTCCCATGCTTTATAAAGCAGGTCTTGGAGTATGTGTAAAAAATGCCAGGCCCCAGGCAAAAGAAGCCTGTGATGTTGAAGTGGCTGCTAATGATGATGCAGGAGTAGGAGAAGCTATCCATAAGTATGTCTTGGAGAATCTATAGGAGGGGAGCCAAATGCAAGTAGATGAAATAATGGAGCGGGCCAGGAAAAAACTATCTCCTATATGCAAGGTATGTGCCTTGTGTAACGGGTATGAATGCAGTGGTGAAGTCCCTGGAATAGGTGGGATAGATTCGGGGAAAAGTTTTATAAATAATTTTTATGCTCTAGAAAAGTACCAACTTAATTTACGTACAATGCATCAAGCTGTAAGTCCTCAAACTGAGCAGGTGCTGTTTGGCAAAAGGGTTCTAACCCCTATACTTCCGGCTCCCATAAGCGAAATGGAAAAAAATTTTGACGGTATCGTATCGGAAAATTACTACACTGAGAGCATCGCAAAAGGCTCTTCTTTGGCTGGAACAATACCTACATTTGGTGATGGCGAAGGAAAACAAGTATATGAAGCAGGGTTAAATGCGATGAAAGATGAAATAGGCTATGGTATATGTTTTATAAAGCCCAGGTCTGTTGAAGAGATTATTGTTAGGATAAGACAAGCTGAAGAAGCGGGTGCTTTAGCGATTGGAATTGATGTTGATGCTGCTCTTTTTAGCATGGGGGAGAAAGGGATTCCGGTAGGCCCAAAGTCCTTTTATCAAATGCGAAGACTTGTGCAGAGTACATCTTTGCCATTTATAATAAAAGGGGTTATGACAAGACAGGAAGGTGAGATGGCTGCTGAGATGGGGGCTGCTGCTATTGTTGTTTCTAATCATGGAGGAAGGGTACTAGACCATACTCCTGGCACTGCAGAAGTTTTGCCTGAGATTGCCGAAAAAGTAAAAGGTGAAATAATTGTAATGGTTGATGGAGGTATAAGAACAGGCTTGGATGTTCTAAAAATGCTTGCTTTGGGTGCAGATTATGCTTTGGTAGGAAGACCGATTCTTAGAAGCGTGTTTGGCGGCGGAAGTGAAGGGGTCAAGATATATATTGAAAAATTATCTACCGAATTAAAACAAACTATGATTCTGACGGGTTGCGCCCATGTGAAGGCAATTGATGAACGAGTAATATTTTGATTTGTCTTTAGACAAATCTTCTGCAAATGGGGATAAAAGGTCTAAAGACTAATTACAGGGAGGTTGAAGCATAAAATGAGATTTAAGGAATATGGTAAAGGTAGACGTTTTTTAGGTAGATTAGATTATGAGAGTGATATTATTGAAGAGATAGAGGGATTTGCCACTAGTATGGATATAACTACAGCCTATGTACAGGTAATAGGGGCTCTAAAGAAAGTTAAGATAGGATATTATGATCAAGACGAAAGGGTATATAAAGAACTGAACTTTGATAGACACCTTGAAATTATACAATGTGCAGGTAATCTCACCTTAAAAGATAATAAACCCAAAGCTCACTTACATATAACTTTAGGGGATGAAGAAGGGAATACTTTTTCGGGTCACTTAATGGAAGGTAGTGTGGTGTTTGCAGGGGAAGCTTATTTTGATGAGCTAAGAGGAGAACCGCTTCATAGAGGATATGACGAAACCACAGGATTGCCATTATGGGAAAATATCTAATGGAGGTGCTATTTTGACTAAGAAAAAAGTTTATATTACTGGTGATATACCAAGAAACGGGATAGATATGTTAAGAGAGAATTATCACGTAGAGGTCTTTGACTCAGAGGCTCCTATAACTGAAGATGTGTTAAAAGAAAAAATTAAAGGTTGTGATGGCCTTGTATCAATGGTTGGGGACCCTGTCACAAGTGACGTAATTGAGGAGTCAGGCAACTTAAAAGTAATAGCTAATTATGGTGTTGGTTATGATAATATCGATGTTGATAGAGCTACCCAAAAAGGGATTAAAGTTACAAATACTCCTGGGGTACTTCATGAAACAACTGCAGACCTTACATTTTCTTTGATTCTTGGAGTTATGAGGCGTACTGTAGAATCTGACAAATTTCTTAGAGATAATAACTTCAAAGGTTGGAAACCACAGCTTTTTTTGGGCAATGACGTATATGGCAAGAGGCTTGGCATAATTGGAATGGGAGAAATAGGGGAAGCCGTTGCCAAAAGAGCTAGAGGGTTTGAGATGGATGTTCTGTATAACAAGAGAACACCCCTTTCTGGTGAAGAAGAAAATAGGCTAGGGGTAAAATACTCTGATATTGAAGATATAGTCAAAACTTCTGATATAATCACACTTCATGTTCCGCTGACCAAAGAGACCAAGCATCTTTTCACCAAAGAGGAGTTTAAAAAAATGAAAGATGATGCTTATCTGATTAATACTGCTAGAGGTCCTGTTGTAAAAGAAGATGACCTTGTCTGGGCTCTTGAAAACAGGGAGATAAAAGGTGCAGGATTAGATGTATTTGAAGAAGAACCGAAAGTCCATCCAGGTTTGATGAATAGGGAGGATTGTGTACTTTTGCCTCACATAGGAAGTGCTACAGAAGAATGCAGACAGGAGATGGCAGAAATAGCCTGCAAAAATGTTATTAAAGTTTTAGAAGGAAATAAGCCCATTACACCAGTAAATTAATTTTTGATTACGGGTTTTACCTAAAGGTGGAGGGAGTTTACTAATGAACTTAGTTGCAGATTTACACATCCATTCCATTTCAAGCGGGCATGCTTACAGTACAGTGTTAGAAATTGTCGAAGCTGCAGCAAAAATGGGACTGTCAATGATAGCCATAACTGATCATGGTCCAGCTATGCCTGGAGGGCCTCATCTTTATCACTTTGGAAATTTGAGGGTTTTACCATCTACCCTGTCTGGGGTGAGGGTATTAAAAGGTGTAGAAGCAAATATAATTGACCATGAAGGAAACTTAGATATACCTGAAAGATATCTCAAAAAATTAGATTGGATTTTGGCCGGGTTTCATCCGATCTGTTATCCCGGTGGTACCAGGGAAGAAAATACCAGGGCTATGTGCAGGGCTATAGAAAATCCTATGGTAGATGCAATAGTACATCCAGGTAATCCTCAATTTCCTGTCAATAAAGATAAAGTAGTAAAAACAGCGAAAAGGTTTAGCAAGATGATTGAGGTAAATAACAGCAGTTTAACAATATCTAGAGAAGGAAGCAAAGAAAACTGTGAAGAGATTGCTAAATTAGCTGCCCAGTATAATACCGGGATAGTAGTAGGTAGTGATGCACATTATGCTGGTTATGTGGGGGATATGGACGAAGCTACCAAAATACTGGTGGATGCTGGAGTTAAAGAAGAACAAGTTATTAATACTTCTCTTGAAAAAATTGAAAAATACATAAAAAATAGAAATTAAAAAAAGCCTTTAAAAAGGCTTTTTTTTGTATGTATTAATATTCTTTTGGAGATAAAACTAATATGAGAGAGATTTTAATATATCGCTTCAAGGGGTGAAATATAACTTGGTTTATTATAACGAACTGATTAAACACTCGGGTAACTCCCATCTGGTTGAAGCTTCTGAAATAGCTATTCTCTCAATTCTTAAGGAGATTCCTTTTCATCTTCATGCTGAGGGTCCTAGAGGAACTGGTAAAACTACTATACTCAGAAGTGTGAAAAATGTACTTCCAGAAATAAAAAGAATAAAGGATTGCGAATATAATTGTGATCCGAATATGCCTCACTGTCCTTTACACAAGAATCTTACAGAAAAAGAAGTAGAAAAGATTGGGTATGAGTATATACAGATTCCATATTTTGAAATCTCACATACAGCTAAACCGGGAACAGTGGCTGGTAGTATAGATCTAAAAAAGTTAACCGACAGCAAAAAACCTCTAGCAGCTCTTTTGCCAGGTATAATACCCAGGGCACATAGAGGTATAATATTTGTAGACGAAATAAATCGTTTGGCTGATACTTCTCCTGAACTTGCTGATATTCTCCTTGATGTAATGGGGACAAAACCAGGAAAGATTCAGATCGAAGAAACAGGGCT
The DNA here is from genome assembly GCF_022539405.1 of Natranaerofaba carboxydovora. Taxonomy (NCBI): domain Bacteria; kingdom Bacillati; phylum Bacillota; class Clostridia; order Natranaerobiales; family Natranaerofabaceae; genus Natranaerofaba; species Natranaerofaba carboxydovora. The sequence goes on from NZ_CP054394.1 coordinate 198,947, forward strand.
CGAAAAGGTAGAATTACCCGTCAACGTTTCTGTTTGGGCCGCTTCAAACCCTGATGAAGATCCAGGTTCTTTAGAAGACATCAGAAGACAGCTATCAGATAGATTTGATTTTTCTGTCCTTGTGGAAAGACCGAGAGAAAAGGAAGTAGTTGAAAAAATACTTCAAAATAAAAACTTTCTGGATACAAATATATATTCAACAGCAAATCAGGATACAAAGACGAAAAATGATTTACTTAGCGTATTGTCCTCGGATAAAAACAGTTTTGAATTAGAAAAAAGTGTAGAAAAAAACCTTGCTCATATTTATGTTAATTATAAGCTTGAAAGTCTTAGGGCGCTTAAAGCATTAAGATTAGGATCAATATTAAAATCGGCTGTAAAAGGCAAGAAAAGAGGAGAACTCCAGGAACTATTAGAGGTGACTCCGATGGCTTTAAAGCACAGAGTAGACAAAAAAACCCTTTCGAATATTATAGATTACCTAAAAAAGGAAAAAGAAGAACCTACAACTACAGAAGAAAAATTAGATTATCCAAGCAAGAATTACTTTAATGAAAACAACGATAAAAAAACTAATACTAGAAAGAATTTTATTAAATCTCTTTTAGACAAATTTAAAATGCCGGGGCCTACTTCATCAAAAGGAACGGGTGATCAAAGTAATAAAAGCTGCAGTCACAATAATACTGCCAAAAGTAAAAGTAATGCTACGGGAAATAGTGACAATAATAGCTCTAAAAGCTGTCAGAGCGGAGGCAGCGGAGTACAAATGAAACCTGATGAAAATAACATGAGAGCACCAGAAGTTGATGCAAAGCCTATTTCAGAGCTGGTGGAAAAAGGTGAGCTAATAAAAAAAGGAGAGAAGGATGAATGAAAACTGTCGGCAGAGTAGATAGCTTAGAAGAAAAAATTTTTGATGCCCTGACTAACCGGGAAGGACTCAGGGTAGGAGAAGCCTCTGTTGTAAGTACGCAGGTACATACTGTAGACCCAAATGAGCCAGATAAAGTAGTTACAGTACCACAAGATGCAGGGCAAACATTTTATCATAGAAAGAACCCAGGAGAGATAATTCACATTGATTGTTTTCATGAAATAGGTCGTCCCGATCAAAAAAAATTAGCCAGGGACATATTACATTATATTAATGATTTGGAAGATGAGGTAGATGTCCCTGGATGGCTTAAGGATTATATTGATATTCAGACGGGCAGTGGAGGTGGCAGGTTAACTGGAACATTAGAATATGGTCAAAAAAAGACTCTAAGAGATGCACATCTAAATCATGTTCATATAGCCCTATATTTGATCCCTGATAATTATTGCTTGATTTTACCTTTGATTGACGGACTAGAAAGAGGGATAATTAAGCAGGGGTATAAATTAAAAAAAATTGAAAGAGTTATTGTTAAAACAAGCAAAAAAGATGATGGCGATGACAATGAAAATGAGTCTTCGTTTGATACAAGTGATTATGCAAGTGACGCCGATACATTGTTAAAAGAAGAGAATAATAATAAAAGTGGCAAGCCATCAAATGAGGATTCAAATGCTACCGGTGAAGATGAAGATATAGGAGACCAAACTGAAATTAAAGAAGACCAAAGTGATAATATAGAAGCCCAAAGTGAAAATATAAATCCTTTTGAAAACGGAAAATATAGCTCTGAAAATACCAGGGACCTATCTGAAATTAGAAGTGAATGTCTTGATGATCCTGCCAAAGTTCAAGATTTTGTAGAAAAGCTAAATAAAGGATATCCTAAAAAAAGTATAGAAAAGGAATATCCCAGGGTATACAATGATATGGATAATTTGTTGAAAAAAAATATTCTCAAAGAGAAGGATGGGAAGTTATATTTAACTGAGCATGGAAAAAATATAATGAAATATATGCAAAGGCATCTAAAGGATATAGAATTTAATTTGAAACGATTGGCAAAAAAGTTACCTGATGCCCACGGTGCTCTTCCAAAGAAAATTAAGAAAAAAGGTGATGGTCTTACAAGAAACTATTTTGGAAAAGGCGAAGTGAAAAAAAGAGAAGGTAATGAATTAGGGGGGCCTATCGCAATAACAGAAACGGTTGTAAGAGGTGCTGTTAGAAGTTATAATGAAAAAGATTATTTCACAATAAAACCTGAAGATGTGCATGTAGTTAAACCTCAAAAATTCACCTCTCTTGACCTGTGTCTACTGATAGATGCGAGCGGCAGCATGACTGGAAGAAGAATGAAAGAAGTCAAGTTTTTGGCAGAACATCTACTTGTTACTACTAGAGACAAAGTATCAATAATATCTTTTCAAGAAGACAGGGTAGAAATAAAAGTTCCCTTTACTAGAGATAGATCTGAGATGAAAGAAGGGTTAGCAAGTCTAAAAGCTGCTGGGTTGACCCCTATGGCCTATGGAATAAAAGAAGGAAAAAGATATATGGAAAGAGAAGGCAGAAAAAATTCTATGCTGCTACTGATAACCGATGGCTTACCCACAATATGTGGTGGAGGTGCTGACCCTTTTTTGGAGACGCTTCGCGCTGCAAAAGAGCTTTCCAAAACAAGTTATAAATTTACCTGCATAGGATTAGAGCCAAATGTCAGTTTTTTGAGAAAGCTAACTGATGAAGCTGGAGGTTCATTATACGTAGTTGAGGAATTTAACAGGGAGTCCTTACTTAAAGTAGTAAAACAAGAACGTCAGGAAGTATAAAAATGAATGGGGTGTATATTTTATGAAACATGAACTGGTTATTATTACAGGCTTGTCAGGAGCCGGTAAAACTGAAGTAGTTAGATGTTTCGAAGACCTTGGATATTTTTGTGTGGACAACCTTCCGCCGACTTTTATCCCCAAATTTGCAGAGCTAATTTTACAATCTGAAGGCAAGGTTGATAAAGTAGCCCTGGTTTCTGATATCAGAGGGGGGGAGTTTTTTGATTCTCTTCAGTGGGCCCTAGATGAATTGAAAAAGTACGAGATATCTTATGAGATATTATTCTTAGAGGCCGAAACTTCGATTTTAATAAGACGTTATAAAGAAACTAGAAGACGACATCCACTATCTGATGAATATAATATCGAAGAGGCGATCAAAAAAGAAAGAGATAAATTACAGCAGGTAAAAGAAAAGGCGGACAAAATTCTTAATACCGGGAGTTTAACTCCAAGGGACTTGAAAAAAGAAATAACCAGTATGTACACCCAAAAAACAAGGGACGATTATATATCTATTACTTTGATGAGTTTTGGTTATAAACACGGCCTACCTATGGATGCAGATCTTGTTTTTGATGCGAGGTGTCTACCAAACCCTCATTATGTGGAAGAATATAGGGAAAAGACTGGCGAAGACATGGATGTAAGTAATTATGTATTTAACTCAGAGATAGCGCATAAGTTTTTAGAGAAAATAAGTGATTTAGTTCATTTTTTGATTCCTTGCTTTGTTGGAGAGGGAAGAACTCAAGTTGTTATAGCTGTTGGATGTACAGGTGGACGTCACCGTTCTGTAGCTGTTATTAACTGGTTAAAAAAAGACTTTTTGGATAAAGGTAAAAATGTGATTATCTTGCATCGGGATAAAGATAAATAGGGGTTGGTAGTAAAATGGCGAAACTGAAATGGCTTTATCCAGGACTTAAAGTAAAAAGATGGTTGTTTTTAGCTTTCCTGGGTTTTATTATGATATTATCAGGGGTAACAGTAGTTATTGGACCGCTTAACCTGGCTTCTATTAGCCGTGAAAGTTTTATAATTTTAAGCGAGTTATTTGGAATGCATTCTAGATATAATGGATTAATAATTGCTTTGATTGGGCTTTTTTTCGTGTGGCTTGGAATAAAAAAAGCTTTTAGATCAATTATAAGTATCCTGTTACCTCAGGATGAGGGAAGACTTGCCGAAATCTTGTATAATAGGAGACAGATGAAAAAAGGGCCTAAAGTTCTAGCTATAGGTGGTGGAACAGGGCTTCCGGCAGTGCTTCGGGGGCTAAAGCCATATACTGGAAACATAACGGCCGTGGTAGCAGTTTCAGATGATGGAGGAAGCTCCGGTAAGTTGAGAGGAGAGCTAGATATGCTGCCTCCGGGGGACGTCAGAAACTGTCTTTTGGCACTTGCAGATACTGAGCCTTTATTGGAACAAATATTTGAACATAGGTTTACAAAAGGAAAAGAACTTGCAGGTCATAACGTAGGAAATTTAATTATTGCAGCTCTAAATGAAAACCTTGGTTTTTTGGAATCTATTAAGGCTCTTTCAAAAATACTTGCTGTAAAGGGGAAGGTGTTACCCGTTACGGACAAGCCGCTGACTATAGAAGCATTATACGAAAGCGGGCGAAAAGAAAAAGGAGAAAGTCAGATACCAAATCCCGGGGAAAAAATAAAGAGTATAAAAATAAAGGATGATAATGTTAAACTTCTTCCTGAAGTTATGGAAGCTATACGGGAAGCTGATGCTATTATAATTGGTCCAGGTAGCCTCTATACCAGTATAATACCCAATTTGCTTGTTCCTGGTATAGTAGAAGAGATAGAAAAATCTAAAGCTCCAAAAATCTGGGTAGCAAACATAATGACCCAACCAGGTGAAACTGATAATTATTCTTTGTCCAATCATCTAGAAGTATTTAAAGAGCATACAGGTTCATACCTGGTTAATACAGTTGTAGCTAATCGTCACAAAAAATTTAACCAGAAAGCCTTGAAAAAATATCAAGAAGAAGGGCAGGTGCCGGTGAAAATAGATAAGGAAAATTTGAATGAGCTAAATAAAATAAAAATTTTAAGCGGTGACTTTGCTCTAGACAGTTCACTTATAAGGCATAACCATGAAGCCTTAGGTCGTGCAATAATGAAAGAGATAGTGTCAGAAAAACTAAAAAGTGACTTAAATCTATCTACTCTTTCCCTTTCAGGTTTAATTAGAGCAAATGATAAAAAGGCATCTAATTTTTTAAGGAGATGAGGGGATGAAAGGCTTATGTCTTTTGCAAGAGATAGTAAAGAAGAAGTAACAAGAATAAAAGTAGACACACAGTGTTGTCTTAAGGCCGAACTTGGAGCCTATATATTTATAAATGGTAGTATGAACTTAGGTAAAAAAATATACCTGGAACTAAACTCCGAAAATGCTGCAGTAGCTAGAAGGATGTTTTCGCTACTAAAAGAAGTTTTTGAAGTAGAAGCCCAGATTGTTGTTAGACAAAAGACTAGATTAAAGAAAAATAAGGTATATAATTTAAGAATAGAAGGAAGAGAGAAGATACTAAAAATACTTCAGTCGATAGGCCTTATCAAAGAAGGTATAGAAGGTTTGATGTTAAATGAGAATATAAATCAAGAAGTAATCGAAAATGAATGCTGTAAGCGTAGTTTCCTACGGGGTGCTTATCTTGCTTCTGGCTCAATGACTGATCCCGACCTTTCATACCATCTAGAGATAATAACGGAATATAAAAGTAAGGGCAGAGATTTGGTCCGGATTATGGATTTTTTTGACCTTAAACCAGGCTTGATGGAGAAAAAAAATGGTTATATAGTATATATTAAAGGAAGCGAAGAAATTTCGACTTTTTTAAATGTTATTGGAGCTCACAAAGCCCTTTTGGATTTTGAAAATGTTAGAGTTCTTAAAGGCATGAGAAACAAAATAAATAGGCTTGTAAACTGTGAAACAGCAAACTTACAAAAAACGGTTGTTGCGTCTTTAAGGCAGGTAGAAAATATTGATATAATAGACAGAGCGATTGGTATATCTAACTTGCCTCCTGATCTTAAAGAGATAGCTATTAAAAGAGTTAATTATCCAGAAAAAACTTTAAAAGAGCTTGGAGAGGAACTTAATCCACCTCTTGGCAAATCTGGAGTAAACCATCGAATAAGAAAATTAGAGAGGATGGCAAAAAAAATAAAAAAAGAAATCTAATTTTGTCTTTTTTTGAAGGAACATTTAAATCTTTGTAGTAATAGAATACTTAGGAGAAACTTTCTAGTCCCTGATTTTTTTGGCCGAGGCTGGATAAATATTACCCGGTCGGGACAAATTTGCCTCGCTAGTTTATTTTTTATTGGTTTATACTAATCCTTTGTATTAGCCGGGAGTGAAATTCAGTTGGAAAAAGAATTAGAATTTTTACATCAATTAACGCCTGAGATTGATGAGATGATTCATTTAAGGTACAAAATACTTTCCAACATTTCCTATTTTCAACCAATAGGTAGAAGAAATCTTGCTAATAGGTTGAAAATAAAGGAAAGAAAACTAAGGAATGAACTTGAGATCCTAAATGACAGACATTTTGTTCAAGTATCTGCTAACGGGATGTATTTGACACAGCGGGGCGAGGATATGGTTAATAAGGGCCGGGATATTATCCGGACTTTAACTGGACTGTCAGAGCTGGAAAGAGAATTAAAAATATTGTTAAAATTACAAGAAGTTATAATTGTCCCCGGTGATTCTTACGAAGATGAGGTCATAAAACAAGAACTAGGAAGTGCTGCTTCAAAATTATTTAGAAGGTTGATTGATAGTAACTTTACAAAAGAAAAATGTAATGCTAAAGAGAAAGATAGCAAAGTAATAGCTGTTACTGGAGGGTCAACCCTTGCAGCTATGGCTGAAATGTTGCCCTCTAACTTGAATAAAGAAAACTTAACTGTGGTTCCGGCTAGAGGTGGTCTTGGTGAAAAAGTAGAACATCAGGCAAATACAGTAGCTTCTCAGATTGCCAAAAAATTAAATTGTGCATATCGAATGCTTCATGTACCGGACCAATTAAGCCAGGAGTCTGTTAAGAGCTTATTGTGCGAACCAACTATTAAAGAGATAATAACTCTTATTAAACAATCCCATATACTTTTTCATGGGATTGGAAGGGCAGAAGTTATGGCCAAGAGAAGAGGAATAAACGAAGAAGAAAGAGGATTTCTTGAAAGAGAAGGTGCGACTGGCGAAGCCTTTGGATTTTACCTAAACAGAGAGGGACAGGTAATTGAGAAAGTTAATACTGTAGGACTGACCCTTGATGATCTTGATGAGATACCTACAGTAGTAGCAATTGCAGGAGGCAGGGATAAAGCTGAAGCAATTCTAGCAATGATAGAAACAGAACACGATGACATACTAGTGACAGATGAGGGAGCTGCTAGAAAGATTATTGAATCAATAAAAATTTGACTCAACTGCAATTAAAAACAAAACTTTGTCCATATGACTTTTTGCAGTTTGAATTCAAAAGTTAGAAAAATACACAAAATAATTTGGAAAGGGGTTTTAACTTATGTCAATTAAAGTTGGTGTGAATGGTTTTGGCAGGATAGGGCGTGCTGTAATTAAGCTTTTACTTGATAAAGAAGGGGTGGATCTGGTTGCTATTAACAGTACAAGGGACCCGGATCTATTGTGTCATCTTTTGAAATATGATTCCCTTTATGGTATCTGGGAAAAAGAAGTTAAGCCTGGGGAGAAAGCTATCTATGTGGATGGCAAAGAGATAAAAATTTTGGGAGAAAGAAATCCAGAAAAGCTTGAATGGGACTCTTTGGATATTGATGTTGTAGTAGAGGCTACAGGACAATTCAGAGAGCGTGATGAAGCTTCGAAACATCTGGGTGGAAGTGTCAAAAAAGTCCTGATAACAGCACCTGGGAAGAATGAAGATTTGATGATTGTAATGGGTGTAAATGAAGAAGATTATGACCCAAACAAACATCATGTTGTATCAAATGCATCTTGTACCACAAATTGTGTAGCCCCACTGGTAAAAGTTTTGAATGATCAATTTGGGGTAAAAGAAGCTATGATGACTACAATTCATGCTTATACTAATGATCAAGTTTTACTAGACAATTCTCACAAAGATAAAAGAAGAGCTAGAGCTGCTTCCATGTCAATAATTCCAACGACAACTGGTGCAGCTCAAGCAGTGTCTAAGGTTATACCTTCCCTTGATGGTAGGATAGATGGAATTAGTTTTAGAGTACCAACTCCTACCGTGTCTACTGTTGATTTAGTTGCTACCCTAGAGAAAGATGTATCTGAAGAAGAAATAAATAAAGCTTTTGATGAGGCTGCTAGGACTTCTATGAAGGGGATACTAGATTATAATGAAGAGCCTTTAGTTTCGATCGACTATACTGGTAACCACCATTCCGCGATAGTAGATGCTGACAGTACTATGAAAGTTGGCAAGGAAATGGCAAAGGTTGTGGCATGGTATGATAATGAATGGGGTTATTCAGTACGTGTGGTGGATTTAATTGAGTATATGGCAGATAAAGGGATATAAAAATATAATATATATTGGAGGAATGAAACGTTGAAGAAGACAGTAAAGGATGTGGACGTTTTAGGAAAAAAAGTTTTTGTTAGAGTAGACTTCAATGTTCCTCTAGAGAACAGAAAAGTTGTAGACGATAGCAGAATAAAAGCCTCTATCCCGACAGTAAAATATCTGGCCAAAAATGGAGCAAAGACTATATTGGTTACACATCTTGGTAGACCTAAAGGCAGGGTTGTAGAAGATTACCGAGTTGATCCTGTAGCAGAGAAGCTTGAAGAATTAATAGGCATGAAAATTAAAAAACTTGATTATGTTGATCCTCATTATATAGAAGAAGATCTAGAAGAAATACAGCCCGGCGAAATAGTAATGCTTGAGAACGTTAGATTTCTTGCTGGTGAAGAAAAATGTGATGAAAACCTGGCAGAGGGTTGGGCTGATTTGATTGACATCTATGTGAATGATGCATTTGGTACTGCACACAGAGCTCATGCATCTACTTATGGGGTGGCCGAGAAAGTAGATGGGTATGCAGGTCTTTTGATGGAGAAGGAGCTTAGATTTTTTGGTGATCTATTAGAGAATCCAGAAAGGCCTTTTGTGGCTATCCTTGGAGGAGCCAAGATAAGTGACAAAATTGGAGTTATAGAATGTTTGATAAGAAAAGTGGACAAAATTTTGATAGGCGGAGGAATGGCAAATACATTTTTGGCAGCTCAAGGGTTTGATCTAGGCAATTCCTTTGTTGAAGAAAAAGTAATTGATACTGCTGAAGATCTACTAAAAAAGGCAGAATACAACGGTATTCAGATGGTGCTTCCTTTTGATTTGGTTGTAACCGATAACCTAAAAAATGGGACGCATCGCCGTCAGGCTAAAGTTGGTGAAATTGAAGCAGGAGAAATGGCTGTAGATATAGGTGATGAAACCGTGGATATCTTTTCTCACATTATAGAAGATGCAAGGACTGTAATAATGAATGGGCCAATGGGAGTTTTTGAAACTCCCCCTTATCACGAAGGAACAGTTAAGGTTGCAAAAGCTCTAGCAGATTGTGATGGTGTTACTGTAGTAGGCGGAGGAGATTCAGCAGCAGCTATGAAAAAGGCTGAAGTTGAAGAAAAAATATCACATATTTCCACTGGTGGTGGAGCAACCTTAAAATTTTTACAAGGAAGTAAATTGCCTGGTGTAGAAGTACTTTCAAGTAAATGATTTTTACTGCACTATCTAAATAGGTTGGGAGGATTGCAATGAATATGACAGTATATATTGCTGGTAACTGGAAAATGAATAACTCTCCAAATGAAACTGAAGATTTTATGACAAATCTCGGGCAATTTAATATAGATGCAAAGTCTTATGGTTTAGATAATAGTATTAAAGCTATTGTTTGTCCGTCATCAATAGCACTAGAAAGGGCATCTGATAAGAAACCAGCCTGGTTAGAGCTAGGTGCTCAGGATTCATACTTTGAAGAGTCAGGGGCATATACAGGAGAAGTATCTCCTTCAATGCTAAAAGACTTTGGGGTAAAATATGTAATAGTTGGTCATTCTGAAAGAAGAAATATATTTGGAGAAGTAAATGAGGATATTAACAAAAAAGTTAAGAAAATACTGGAATTAGATATGATTCCAATACTATGTGTAGGAGAAAATGATACAGAAAGAGAACAGGGGATTACATTTCCTGTGATAGAGATTCAGATCAAAAAAGCTCTGTGGGGAATAGATAAAAATGAGCTAAATCGTATTATAATCGCCTATGAACCTGTATGGGCAATAGGAACAGGCAAAGCTGCAACTCCAGAAGATGCCGAAGAAGTGGGAAGCTATATCAAAGAAGTTCTAGCAAATATTGATCAAAGAAATGGAGAAGCTGTACCTGTTTTATACGGGGGAAGTGTCAACCCTGATAATATAGCAGGATTTGTAAATATGGGAAACATAGATGGAGCTCTAGTTGGTGGTAAAAGCGTAAAATCTGATTCTTTTGTAGAGCTAATAAAAAAAGTGAGTGAAATAATTTGATAAATAAAGAGAAAAAACCAGAAAAACCAGTTGCTTTAATAATATTAGATGGATATGGAATGTCAGATGAAAAAGATGGGAATGCCCCGGCTCTTGCAGAGACCCCTTATCTTGACAGTTTGTTTAATGACTACAAATGGTTAACCCTTAAAGCAGATGGTTTGAGTGTAGGCCTTCCTGAAGGTCAGATGGGTAATAGTGAAGTGGGGCATATGAATATAGGAGCAGGGCGAATAGTTTATCAGGAATTGACAAGAATAGATAGAGAAATTGAAACAGGTGATTTTTTTAAGAATGAAGTACTGACAAGTTTGATTGATAAGTTGGTTAGTAAGAAAAAATCACTACATATATGGGGGCTTTTGTCAGACGGTGGAGTGCACAGCCATATTGAGCATTTATTTTCCCTTCTTAAATTAGCTAAGGAAAGAGGTTTGAAGGATGTATATATCCATGCTGTGACAGATGGAAGAGATGTTCCACCCAAAATAGCAAAAAAATATATTGACCAATTAGAAGAGTTTATACAGGATCTAGGAGTTGGAAAGATAAAGACTGTTATGGGTAGATATTATGCTATGGATAGGGACGAGCGTTTTGAAAGAACTGAGAAAGCTTATAAGGCATTTAAGGGAAAAGCTGAGATCAATGTGGATACTGCTTCTGAAGCTGTGGAAAAGGCCTATGAGCGTGACGAGCTAGATGAGTTCATTGAACCTACAAACATTAATAATTCAGACAAAGATGATAAAGACGATAAGAATGATAAGAATGAATACGTAAGCCCGGGTGATGGGGTTATCTGCTTTAATTTTAGACCTGATAGAGCTAGGCAGATGACAAGGGCTTTTATCGATAAAGAAGATGTAGATTACGTTTGTTTTACCCAGTATGATAATGAGTTTGATTTGCCTGTAGCCTATCCACCTCAAAAGCTAATAAACATAGCGGGAGAATATTTGGCAGAGAAGAAAAAATCGCAGTTTAGAATTGCAGAAACAGAGAAATATGCTCATGTTACCTTCTTTTTTAATGGTGGGAAGGAAGAAGCCTATGAATTAGAAGACAGGGTGCTTATACCTTCTCCTAAAGTCGATACCTATGATCAAAAACCCGAGATGAGCGCTTATCAGGTAACAGAAGAGGCCATTAGCAATATAAATGAAAAAGACTATGACTTCGTATTAATAAACTATGCAAATCCTGATATGGTAGGCCATACAGGAGATCAGGATGCATGTATAAAAGCTCTTGAAGCTCTAGACAAGTGCCTGGCTAAATTTGTACCAAATATCTTAGAAAAAGGCGGAATAGCTCTTGTAACATCAGACCATGGAAATTCAGAAATGATGATAGATCCAAATACAGGAGGAGCTCATACCGCCCATACTAATAACAACGTTCCATTTATACTTGTCGATAAAAATAAAAATTATGAACTAAAAGATTTAGAAGAACCTAAATTAGCAGATATTATGCCAACTGTAATTGAACTGCTTAAACTTGGTCAACCTGAAGAAATGACAGGAAGAAGTCTAATAAAGGAGGCAAATTAATAATGAGAGAAATATTGTCGGTAGAGGCAAGAGAGGTTCTTGATTCAAGAGGAAACCCTACAGTTGAGGTAGATGTCGAAACTGCATCTGGTGCAGTAGGAAGTGCAATGGTGCCGTCAGGAGCTTCTACAGGTGCATACGAAGCTGTAGAATTGAGGGATGATGATAAGGGAAGGTACCTGGGAAAAGGAGTTCTTAAAGCTGTTCAAAATGTCAACCAGGTTATTGCCCCGGAAATTATTGGCCTTGATGTTACTGATCAAGTGGAGATTGACAAAACTATGAATATGCTTGATGGTACTCACAACAAAGGAAATATCGGCGCCAATGCTATTTTGGGTGTATCTATGGCAGTATCAAGAGCAGCAGCTATCAACCTACAGCTACCTTTATATCAGTATTTAGGAGGGGTTTCTGGGCGAACACTGCCGGTGCCGATGTTAAATATCTTAAACGGTGGCGAACATGCAGATAACAATGTTGATTTGCAGGAATTTATGATAATGCCAGTAGGTGCTGCTGATTTTCCAGAAGGACTTAGAATGGGGACAGAAGTGTTTCACGCGCTAAAAAAAGTACTTAAAGAAAAAGGGCTTGCAACTTCAGTAGGGGATGAAGGAGGATTTGCGCCAGATCTAAAGTCAAACCAAGAAGCCCTGGATATGCTAATGGAAGCGGTGAAAAAGGCCGGTTATACGCCTGAAGATGATATTAGATTTGCAATTGATGCTGCAGCTGCTGAAATATATGACGATGGAAAGTATAACCTAAAAGGTGAAGGAAAAATTATGGATAGTAACGAGATGATAGAGTTTTATAAAAAACTTGTTGACGAATACCCTATTATCTCAATTGAAGATGCCCTTGACGAAGATGACTGGGATGGCTGGCAAAAGCTAACCGAAGAGCTTGGAGAAAAAATACAGCTTGTAGGTGATGATTTATTTGTAACTAATACTGAGCGCCTACAAAGAGGAATTGACAATAAAATAGCAAATAGTATATTAATAAAGCTTAATCAAATAGGTACCGTAACAGAGACCCTAGAAGCAATCGAAATGGCCAAAAAAGCGTCTTACACTTCAGTTATTTCCCATAGATCCGGAGAAACTGACGATAGTTTTATAGCTGATTTGGCAGTAGCTGTAAATGCCGGTCAAATAAAAACAGGCGCACCATCACGTATGGACAGGGTGGCAAAATATAATCAACTTTTAAGAATTGGTGAAAGCTTGTCTGAATTTTCAATTTATAGTGGAATGGATGCTTTTTTTAACCTTCAAAGGTAATGAGGGTGTGTAGAGATATTTGGTTTTGTTGCTTTTTTAATAAGCATTGTGTTAAAATGTTAAATGTCGTAATTAGAATTCAGTAATAAAAATCAAACTGTATGATTTATAAGGGGGTGGATGAGTGTACATTTTCCTTGTAATAGTGCATGTTATCATCGCTATAATACTTATTGCTTCAGTGTTACTACAATCAGGTAAGAGTGCTGGTTTGTCTGGGGCTATAGCAGGGGGAGCACAGAGCTTTGTTGGCAAGAAAAAAGGGATCGACGATTTGTTAAGCAAGGTAACAACTGTCACGGCAATTTTATTTATTGTCAACTCTATTTTGTTGGCAGTAGTATAGTGGCGTGATTGTCGTTATTTCAGCAATGGGGTTAATGCTGTTGGGTTAAAGTAATTCAAATTAAAAGTTTTAAAATTTAAGGGGGGAACTTGATAATGGATATGGATCCAGCATTATTTTCAACCTACTTATGGATCGCTCCTATTTGTGGTATCATCGGGTTATTGTTTGCTTTTTACTTAATCGGTAAAGTTAAAGCGAGACCTCAAGGTACTGAAAAAATGAAAGAGCTTTCTGAGGCGGTCCAGGAGGGTGCTTCTGCATTTTTAAGAAGAGAGTACACTAATTTGGCTGTATTTGTAGCGATTTTATTTGTAATTATTGCAATACTTATCAACTGGCAAACCGGTGTATCTTTTATTGTAGGAGCAGTTTTTTCAGGTTTAGCAGGTATTTTGGGTATGAACATTGCTACCCAAGCAAATGCTAGAACAGCTAATGATGCAAGAAGTAGTTTGAATGAAGCTTTAAGAACTGCTTTTTCTGGTGGTTCGGTAATGGGGCTATCAGTTGTAGGCCTTGGTGTATTAGGTCTAGGTATCTTATTTTTGATTTTTGAAAGTCCTGAGATTGTAAACGGTTTTGCCTTGGGAGCTAGTTCTATTGCTTTATTTGCACGTGTTGGTGGCGGTATCTATACAAAAGCTGCTGACGTGGGTGCTGACCTTGTTGGTAAGGTAGAAGCAGGAATCCCTGAGGACGACCCTAGAAACCCTGCTGCAATTGCAGATAATGTCGGAGATAACGTTGGTGACGTTGCAGGAATGGGAGCAGACCTTTTTGAGTCTTTTGTTGGTTCTATAATTGCCGCTTCTAGTTTAGGTTTAGCTATTTCAGTAGCTAATGATGGAGCTGGCTATGAATGGGTTTTACTACCAATCATAATAGGTTCTGTAGGAGTTTTAGCAAGTGTTATAGGATACTTTTTTGTAAATGTAAAAGAAGGGCAAAAGCCAGCTTCAGCCCTTGAAAGAGGAACGATAGTGAGTGCAATTATACTGCTTATAGCTGCTTTTTTCTTAACTGATTTTTTACTTGGAGAGTTAGGACCTTTCTTTGCAATTATCGCTGGACTTATAGCAGGGATACTTATTGGTAGGATTACTGAGTACTATACTTCAGATCATTATTATCCAACACAAAGTATAGCTGAACAATCTCAAACCGGAACAGCAACAAACATTATTGGCGGTGTTGCTGTTGGTATGAAGAGTACTGCCCTTCCAATTATAGTTATTGTTGTAGCGATATTTATAGCACACAGCCTTGCAGGGTTATATGGGATAGCAATTGCTGCTGTTGGAATGCTTGCAACTGTTGGAACTACTATTGCTATTGATGCTTACGGGCCGATTGCTGACAACGCAGGTGGTATTGCTGAAATGGCTGATCTTGAACCTGAGGTTAGAGATATAACTGACGAATTAGACTCAGTAGGTAACACAACTGCTGCGATCGGTAAAGGATTTGCAATTGGTTCAGCTGCACTAACAGCTCTAGCTCTATTTAGTGCATATACAGAAGCTGTTGGCTTAGAATATATTGACCTTACTAGTGCGACTGTTATTATTGGTCTTCTAGTAGGCGGCATGATGCCTTTCTTATTCTCAGCTATGACTATGGAAGCTGTTGGTCGTGCCGCTAATGAGATGATTGAAGAAGTTAGAAGACAGTTCAAAGAAAAACCCGGAATCATGGAAGGAACAGATAAGCCTGATTATACAAGATGTGTTGATATCAGTACTGCTGCTGCACTTAAGCAGATGATTGTTCCCGGTCTTATGGCAGTGATTGTGCCTATTGTTATAGGACTTTTACTTGGTGCAGATGCTCTTGGTGGACTTCTTGCTGGGGTACTTGCCTCCGGTGTTATGATGGCTATATTTATGGCTAACGCTGGTGGTGCATGGGACAACGCTAAGAAGTACATTGAGGCAGGTAATTATGGTGGTAAAGGAACCGAAACTCATGCTGCTTCAGTTGTTGGTGACACTGTTGGTGACCCATTCAAGGATACTTCTGGCCCAAGTATAAACATACTGATCAAGCTTATGAGTATTGTTGCTTTAGTTTTTGCACCGTTATTCCTATAAATATCAATCTGTTAATCTATGTAAACATAGAGGTCGTGACATAGCTTGTTGCGGCCTCTATTTTATTAATCTACAAAAATAAAACTTTGTTCATATGACTTTTTGCAGTTGACCCATATTTACATAAGATATAAAAAAGATAGTCAAAAGTATTTAATAAAAGAAAAGGGGGAATAACAATGAATAGGGAGGAAGCTTTGAAATTTTTGAAAGAAAACGTTGAAAATGAAAACTTAATAAAACATTCATTGGCAGTTGAAGCAGTAATGAAAAAATTAGCTAATAAAATGGACAAAGATGCCGAGAAGTGGGCGCTTGCTGGATTACTACATGATGTAGATTACGAAAAAACAAAAGACGAACCTGAAAAGCACAGTAAGATTAGTGCCGAAATGTTAGAAGAAAAAAATGTAGACGAAGATATCTGCTATGCTGTTAAAGTCCATAATGATATCCATGAATTGCCAAGAAATAGCGAGATAGATAAAGCCTTATATTGTGCTGATCCAGTGACAGGCCTAATAGTAGCTGCTGCTTTGATACATCCCGATAAAAGCCTTGGTTCAATTGACTTAGAATTTCTTATAAACAGATTTAATGAAACTTCTTTTGCAAAAGGTGCTAAAAGGGCTCAAATAGCAGCCTGTGAAGAGCTTGATATGGAACTAGAAGAATTTTTGGAACTGTCGCTAGAAGCGATGTGTGATATATCGGATAGTATTGACCTATAGACCAATTATAGTAAGTTTGTTTGTAGTGGAAGGAGGATTTAACTGAGTTATTATGACTTTTAGAGATAATATAATTTCATACTTGAAAGATGAAGCTTCAAGGCCTGTAAGCTTTGAAGAACTTAAAAAAGCATTGAAGGTGAACAAAAAGAAGCAGACAAAAAGGCTGAGCAAGATTGTCGAAAAATTAATAGAAGATGGTAGTCTGGTGAGAACAAGACACGGATACTACGGAGTGCCAGAAAGAATGAATTTGGTTGTAGGTATGGTACAGGGGAACTCAAAAGGTTTTGCTTTTTTGATACCTGAAGAAGCTAGTAATCCTGATATATTCTTGAGTCCTAATGATCTACATGGTGCACTTCATGGGGACAAAGTTGTTGCAAGGGTGCACAAGGAAGGTGGTAGCGACAAACGCCCGGAAGGAGAAGTAGTAAGAATATTAGAAAGAGGCTCAAAAGAAATTGTAGGTACTTTTGAAAAAAGTAAAGCATATGGTTTTGTTTTACCTGATGACAACAGGTTTTCAAAAGATATATTTGTGGGAAAAGATGAAATGAAGGATGTAAAACATGGTGAAAAAGTAGTTGCAAAGATTGTTGAATGGCCTAAGAATGATAAGAAAAGTCCCGTTGGTGTAATAGAAAGAATTATTGGTGACCCTGGTGATCCTGGTGTTGATGTGGAATCTATAGTCTACAAATATGGAATGTCTTTAGATTTCCCTGAGAAGGTCCAAGAACATCTGGAAAAAGTTCCTGATGAGATTAGACCGGAAGATAAAGAAGAGCGTCGAATGCTTCAGGATTTGGATATAGTTACTATTGATGGTGCAGATGCTAAAGACTTAGACGATGCAGTATCTCTTGAGAGATTAGATAACGGAAATTACAGACTTGGGGTACATATTGCGGATGTAAGTTATTATGTCAAAGAAGGAACCCCTCTTGATCTTGAAGCAAGGGAGAGAGGAACAAGTGTATACCTGGTTGATAGGGTACTGCCTATGTTACCTCCTAAGCTATCTAACAATATATGCAGTCTAAACCCTAAGATCGAACGTTTATGTATGAGTGCACTTATAGAAATTTCGCCTAAAGGTGAAGTATCTGGTTATGAGTTCACCCCTAGTGTTATAAAGACTAACCACAGATTAACTTATGATGAAGTTAACGAAATTTTTGCAGGTGAAGACAAAGAATTAGAAGAAAAATATTCCGATGTGGTAGATATGCTCTGGGATATGAAGGAACTTGCAGAAACATTAAGAGAAAATAGGTTTACTGAAGGTGCAATAGATTTTGATTTCCCAGAACCTGAAGTATTATTAGACGAAAGCGGTAAACCTACAGAGATTAGAACAAGGCCTAGAGGCCACGGTGAGAGACTTATTGAAGAATTCATGCTCGCTGCCAACAAAGTAGTGGCTACCTTTTTTTACGAAGCAGACTATCCTTTTGTTTATCGTGTTCATGAAGAACCTGATGAGGATAGAGTAAGTGACTTTAGAACCTTTGTTCAAAAACTAGGCTACAGCTTGCCCAAAATAAAAGGTGAGATGCGTCCAATATATTTTCAAAAGCTTCTAGAAGAAGTCAAAGGCAAGAAAGAGGAGAAGGTCGTAAGTCAAATAATGCTTCGTTCAATGAAACAGGCAAGATATGCTACAGAAAATCTAGGGCATTTTGGTTTAGCATTCAAGTATTATACTCACTTCACATCACCAATTAGACGGTATCCTGACTTAATAGTACACCGGCTAATTAGGGAAAAATTAAATACCAAAGAACTAAAAAAAGCTAGAAGAAAAAGATTAGAGCAAAAACTAACCAAAATTGCTTACCACTCATCTTTAAGAGAGCAGGAAGCAACTGAGGCTGAGAGAGAATCCGTAGATCTAAAGATGGCAGAATACATGGAACGACATATTGGAGATGAATTTGACGGGATAATAAGCAGTGTGACTTCATTTGGTATGTTTGTAGAACTTCCAAATCTTGTGGAAGGGCTTGTACACGTGAGTTCAATGACTGATGACTATTATAATTATGATGAAAATACACATTCCCTTGTAGGAGAACGAACCGGAAAGATATTCAGGGTTGGAGATGAAATTAAGATTAGAGTTACTAATGTAGTAAGAAGTGAACAGAGCGTTGACTTTGAACTTGTTTGAAATAACTAGAACCGTTGCAAAAGGCCTCTATGGAGGTCTTTTTTTTATAAATACAAGTTATAGGTATAGCAAATTTAAATTGGTACTATAATAACTCGTTTTACTAGGTACAAATGTCCCTGATTTTATTTGGCTAGACTCCTAATGAAACCTTTCACAATACGCGCTGGTAAACGAATAATTAACCCTGTCAATTGTTGAAATTGGAACTTTCTTTTAGTAACTAATTGACCGGGCTATATAATGGTGATATTATTTTACTAGGTTAGTTGTGAATTTCACAACCAACTTTTGGGAGCCGCTTATTTTAATAACATAACGGGTGGATAAGATCTAGTGTATAAAGTGTGCGCACACTTTTATATACGTATTAAGTGGAAAGCTTATACGTAGAGTTTAAATTTAACTAAAATTTATTAGGGGGTATAAGTTTATGAAAAAAGCAGGACTTTTATTGCTAATCTTTGTATTTGCCTTTGGGACTTTAGCTTTTGTTGGATGTGCTGTAGAGGATGAGCCTGTAGCAACGCCAGAGGAAGATGTAGGAGAAGCAGCTTTTTACTGGAGCAACGGGGAACTAGCAGATGGTGACTACAGAGGTGCCTATACTCATGCGGGTGGTGACCGTGACTTTGTAATTGTACAAATTACAGTTGAAGATGAAGTGGTAGTTGATACATCTGTAAGAGATATGACATATCGTGGAATAGTATGGGACCCAGAAGGTTCTCACATGCCAGACGGCTCGGAGGTACCGGAAGACAATCAATGGATGCAATATGCAGGACAAGAGGGAATGGATCTAATTGCAGAACAGCATTATCAAGCTCTTTATTATTTAGAGGGAGCAGAAGGCCTTGAAGAAATTAGAGAGCGTACACAGGAGATGGAAGGAAATCCAGGTTATGATACGGATTTATATGAGTTTATCGAGCCCAAGGAAGTAGAAGGTGAGCAAATTGATACATTTTCTGCTGCTACAATTAGATCCGATAAGGTTGGATCCGCTATACGTGACGCCATTAATAGAGGGGTATATAGATAATAATTCTATAAATAAACCTATTAATTTGTCAGCTTAAAATAATCCCCCCGGTTAAATAAATACAATTTAATCGGGGGATTATTCATTTTGATTTATTTTAAATTAACATACTTAAATTAACATACTTGCTTACAAGTTTTTTTTATGTTATATTGTAACTTGTTAAAGAATTATAGGGAGTAAAAATCGATGTTAGATGTGGGGGCGTAGCTCAGCAGGGAGAGCGCCTGAATGGCATTCAGGAGGTCAGGGGTTCAAGTCCCCTCGTCTCCACCAATAAGAAAATTAACACCGCGGAATTATAATAGCCGCGGTTTTTTATATTGAGGAGCTTTTTATTTTGTAGTTTTATAACATAACTTTTGATATAATTCATTTGAAGTTATGTTATTCAAAATTATAGTAAAAGAGGAAGAATTTCAAGGGGAGGATTATTTTGAAAGATTCAAATTATATGGAAGAATATGAAATTATTTTTAATAATACCCAAGATGCACTTTTTCTAATAGATGTGACTAACACTAATGAGTTTAAGTTTAGAAGGCTGAACCGAACTCATGAACAGATTACGGGGCTAAAAACTGAAGACGTACAAGGTAAAACCCCTGTAGAAGTACTGGGGCCAGAATTTGGTGCTGCTGTTGAAGCAAAATACAAAAGTTGTCTTGATAAAAAAGAATCCATTACTTATGAAGAATTACTTGATTTACCGACCGGGGAAAAATATTGGCAAACACAGCTCACCCCTGTTATCAAAGATGGTAAAATTACAGCGATAGTTGGTTCTAGTACTGATATTACAGAAAAGAAAAAAATTGAAGAAGAACTAAAAACAATTAATGAACGCTTTGATACTGCAGTTAGTGCTGCTAATATTGGAGTATGGGAATGGAATATTATAGATGATAAACTTATCTGGGATAACAAGATGTATGAACTATATGGAACTACTCCTGAAAAAACGGAGGAAAAGATGGAAATGTGGGCAGAAAGTATACATCCGGAAGACCGGGAAGAAAATAAAGAATTATTGCTAAAGGCTAAAAATGGCGAGAAAAACTTTGACACACAATTTCGGGTAATTTGGCCAGATGGGACAATTAGATACCTTCGGGCTTTTGCTGAAACAGTTCATGATTTTAAAGGATATCCAGAAAAAATGATAGGGATTAACTATGATACTACAGAACAAGTTTTGTCAGAAGAAAAGCTAGCAGAAGCAGAGAAACGTTATCGGACATTGTTTCAAGATGCTCCTCATGGTATTGTGATTATAAACCCCAATACAATGACAGCTGAAGAGTTTAACGATGAAGCTTGTGAAATGCTTGGTTATACTAGGGAAGAATTTAAAAAAGTGCAAATAAATGACTATGAAATTATAGAAGACATTGAAGCGACTAAAGCAAGAATTGAAAAAATCCTCCAGGGTTCTAAAGAAGAATTTGAAACTAAACATAAAACAAAAAATGGTGAAATATTAGATGTGTATGTCATAGCAAAAAGTATAGAATTAAAAGGTTCGAGTTATATATTTGCTCAATTTATGGATATAACAGAAAATAAAAGGGCGCAAAAAGAGCTAGAAGAACAAAAAGAATCTTTTGAAAAAGTACTCAATACTGCTCCTGACGCTATTTTTATAAAAGATAGAAATAGCAGATATAGAATGGCAAATAAAGCTTTAGAAAAAGTATTTGGAATGAAAGCTGAAGAAATAGTTGGCAAATCAGATTGTGAGCTAAGCCCTACAGATGAAGAAAGTGAAGACTTCATTAATGATGATTTAGAAGTTTTGAACGGTAAAGAAAAGCTGGATTTTGAAGAAAGATTGACTGATTCAGAAGGAAATATAAGATGGTTTCAAACTCAAAAAGTGCCGATAAAATACAGAGGGATGGACTGCATTCTAGGGATAGCAAGGGATATAACCGAGAAAAAAAGAGCCGAGGAAAAAATATATGCTTACGCTAATGAAATGGAACTTAAAAACTTAGAACTTGAGCAGGCAAGAAACGAAGCCATGGAAGCATCAAAAGCCAAATCAGAATTCTTGGCTAATATGAGTCATGAGATCAGAACCCCGATGAACTCTATAATTGGTATGGCTGAGTTGTTAACAGAAACAGAATTAGATGTAGAACAAAAAGAATATATAGAAATTTTTAAAAATGCCGGTGAGAGTTTACTAACTTTAATTAATGATATCTTAGATTTGTCTAAAATTGAAGCTGGTCAAATAGAATTAGAAAATGAGAATTTTAACCTTGCTAATATGATTGATAGAATAGCTGAGTTGATGGCCTTTAGGGCGCAGCAAAAAGGACTAGAGATGCCAATTAGGATAAAGCAGGATGTACCTAATTATCTCATAGGTGATGTTTCAAGGCTAAGGCAGATTATTATAAATTTATTAGGGAATGCTATTAAATTTACTGAAGAGGGTGAGATTGTATTAGAGGTTGGTGTTAAAGAAAAAGAAGCAATTAATGACAAAAGAAAAGCAGAACTTATTTTTGCTGTTAAAGATACAGGTATAGGTATAGCTAAAGATAAACAAGAAAGGATTTTCGCCAGTTTTACCCAGGCGGATTCTTCTAGTACCAGGAAATATGGTGGGACAGGCCTTGGTCTTACTATATCTCAAAAACTCGTTGACTTAATGAATGGTCAAATTTGGGTAGAAAGTGAGCCCGGCGAGGGAAGCATTTTTTATTTTACTGCATGGTTTGAACTTCAGGACTCCCCTCCTAAAGAAGACATTATTGAAGATAAAATTATCAATCTGAAAGATGTTAATATATTGGCTGTTGACGATAATCCTACCAACCTTCTTATTCTGAAAGAAACATTGACATCCTACGGGGCTAAAATTACCTGTGTTGAAGGAGGAAGACAAGCTATAAAGGAGCTAAGAAGTAAACTAGAAATAGATTCAATGTATGATCTTATTTTACTGGATTATATGATGCCAGAAATGGATGGTTATCAATTAGTAGAGTTTATCAGAGATAATTTAAAATTACAAGAGCCTAAAATTATATTACTATCTTCAGAACTAATAAAAATTGGCATCAAATCTGAAAAGAAATATTTTAATGAATTTTTGTTAAAACCAATCAGAAAAAAGAAATTGCTTAGTACTATAAAGAATGTATTATCTAGCACTACACGCCAGAAAAAACTAGAAGAAACTAATGAGGAAAACAAAATTGAGGAAAGTACTAAAGAAACTTCAAGTGAGATAAATGAAAATACTTTTGAAGCTAAAACACTTGAAGAGTCGGCTGAGGCAGGTAGAATTCTTTTAGTTGAAGATTCTAAGGACAACCAGATGCTTGTAAAGACTTTTTTAAAATATACAGAGTACGAAATAGATACTGCAGAAAATGGTGAGGAGGCTGTAGACAAATTTAAAAATAATAATTATGATTTGGTTTTAATGGATGTCCAAATGCCTGTGAAGGATGGATATACAGCTACAAGTGAGATTAGGGAATTTGAAAACATAAACAGTTTGACGAAAACGCCTATTATAGCTCTTACTGCTTATGCTTTAGAAAGCGATATTAAAGATGCTATGGCAGCAGGCTGTGATGCACATTTAGCTAAACCTATTAAAAAGAAAAAACTTTTGTCAGTTATAGAAGAATATATAAAGATAAGCTAAAGAGTTTTTGGAGGAATGAATCTCATTTAATTAAGGAGAATTTCACATGCAAGATATTAAAAATATTTTATTGGTCGAAGATGAGCCTTCAATGTCTCGGCTTATATCTTTTAAGTTGGAAAAGGAGAACTTCAAGGTTGATGTTGCTGCTGATGGTGAGAAGGCACTTCAAAAGTTTTTGGATGAAACTATTAGTTATGATGCAATTATCCTTGACTTAATGCTTCCTATTCTTGATGGAATGCAGGTACTTAAAAAAATTCGAGAAGAAAATAAAGAGATCCCTGTCCTGGTTTTGTCTGCAAAAAGTCAAAAGAAAGATGTGTTAGATGGTTTAAATAAAGGTGCAGATGATTATCTTACAAAACCTTTTAGGCCAGAAGAACTAACCCTTAGGTTGAAAAAATTGCTAGGAGAAAGCTAATGTCTATGTTTAATTCATTGTTAATTTTAATTGTTATTATGACAATTGCAATAATTGGTCTCTTGTTATTTATTTTGCTTAATCATTATCTGCTATGGAGAAGAGAAAAAGTTTATCAACAAAATAAAGATGAATGGGAAGATACACTATATAGTTATCTTGCTGATGATATATCTATAGATAAAGCAGCATTAAAAATGAAAGGTGATTATTATAATTTATGGCGTTTATTAACTCCTTACCTTACAAACTTAAAGGGAGATGATAGGGAAAAGATAGTAGAATTAGTAAAAGAAATTGGTATGACAGACTATTTTTTGAATATAGCTAGGAAATCAAAAAGAAGGAAAAAGAGGGTGTCAGCAATCTCTGCCTTAGGAAAAATTGGTGAGAAAAGAGTAAGTCCTTTTCTGAAAAATATGCTCAACTCTAAAGATACTATCGAGATGACTTTTGCAGCAAAGGCCATTGCAGATATTGGGGAGACAAACTTAATATTGCCGGTTTTTAGGAGAATGCTAACAGATACTTATACAACCTTTGAAGGAATTACTGAGATAGCGGTAAGGTTCGGTGAAGATATTTGTCCACCAATCAAAAATATCATTCAAGAATGGTTTGATGGTAAAAGAGACTTAGAGGAAAGTTTTGGGGTTTCAATAGATCAGAGTTTATCTCTTTTAGTTGATATCCTCGGTTATTATAGATATACAGTAGCGGGATTACAGCTTGAAAAGATATTGGAAAAAAGTGATAACAGTGAAGTTATTATTCATGTTTTAAAAGCACTGTCAACAATGGGTTATCCTGTTAAGATATCGCTAAACCCATTTATTGATCATGAAAATTGGATTATAAGAAGTCAGGCAACAAAATATATAGGAAAAATAAAAGAAGACACATACAAAGAAAAAATAAAACAGCTTCTTGATGATGAAAACTGGTGGGTAAGGTTTTATGCAGCCCAGGCATTATACAACTTAGGAGAAGTATCTTATCTTGAATCAAACAGCTCTTTTGAGGATAGAAAGGGAGAAATAAGTAGGTATATACTTAGTAAAGCTTGATGTCGAGATTAATATTGATAGGAGTTTTTTAATGGATTTTACTAACTTGTTATATACTGTAGATTATATTGCTATTTTTTATTTTTTCATAGTTAATAGTACATATATTTTTCTAAATTTAGCTGCTTTTTTTACAATAAGGCGGCACTGGTATTTGAACCAAATAACTGACTTTGACAAAACTTTTCAAAGTGAATTTTATAAACCTCTTAGTATTATAGTTCCTGCTTTTAATGAACAGAGCACAATAGTACAGAATGTAAAATCTATTATATCTCTTGCCTACCCGGAATTTGAAGTAGTCGTGGTGAATGATGGATCTACAGATGATACAATCAATGAGCTAAAAAATAGTTTTAATCTTATAAAGTCAAGCAGATCCTTTGAAAAAATTCTTGCTACTGAATCAATTAATAATGTATATGATTCATTAGATTATGCTAACCTTGTAGTAGTTGATAAAGCAAATGGTGGAAAGGCAGATGCACTTAATGCCGGTATAAACACATCGCAATATCCCCTTGTTTGCAATATTGATGCAGATTCTATAATAGAAGGACAGGCTTTACTTAGGATAGTAGAGCCCTTTGTACAGGATTGGAGGGTAATAGCTGCAGGGGGAACTGTAAGAGTTGCCAATGAATGTACAATTAGAGGAGGTTTCATAGAAAAGGTAAGACTTTCATCTAATTCTATAGTCAGAATGCAGGTAGTGGAATATTTGAGGGCGTTTTTATTTGGAAGAGTTGGTTGGGCTTCTATTAATAGTTTGTTAATAATATCTGGTGCTTTTGGAGTTTTTAGAAAGAAGCACTTAATAGATGCAGGTGGATACAGCAGAGATACTGTAGGAGAAGATATGGAGCTAGTGCTTAGATTAAATCGTTTTCTAAAGAAGTCTAAAAGGGAGTATCGAGTGGTTTTTTTGCCGGATCCGGTATGCTGGACCCAGGTT
This sequence comes from Natranaerofaba carboxydovora, assembly GCF_022539405.1. Classification (NCBI taxonomy): domain Bacteria; kingdom Bacillati; phylum Bacillota; class Clostridia; order Natranaerobiales; family Natranaerofabaceae; genus Natranaerofaba; species Natranaerofaba carboxydovora. The sequence goes on from NZ_CP054394.1 coordinate 224,628, forward strand.
CCTGAAGACATTGGTAGTTTAAGTAGACAAAGACGTAGATGGCAGAGGGGTCTTGGTGAAAGTCTATCTAAGAATAGAGAGCTTTTTTTCAACCCCAAATATGGACTTTTGGGGATAATAGCTTTTCCTTTTTTCTTATTCATTGAGTTTTTGGGGCCAGTTTTTGAACTTTTAGGTTATATAGTTTTTGCTGCTACAATATTTATCGCTTACTTTTTAGGATTTCCTGGAAGAGAAATTATTTTGTTATTTTTTGTCACAGCAATACTAATGGGAGTATTATTATCTACACTATCTGTAGTTTTTGAAGAGATGACTTTTAGAAAGTATACACGTTTAAGGGACAAAATCATACTTTTTTTATTTGGTATCTATGAAAACTTCGGTTATCGACAAAGGCATACTTTTTGGAGAGTGCGAGGGATTTATGATTTTCTGCGCAAAAGAAAAGGATGGGGAGAAATGAAAAGAATGACTTTTGCAGGTCAGGAGAGGATGGATAACAATGGCGATACTAGTGATTGACGATGAACAAGATATAAGGTTTTTAATAGAAAAGTTTTTAAATAAAGCTGGTTTTACCGATTTGTACTTTGCATCTTCACCGGAAAAAGCTTTTGAAATATTAGGTATAGACGAATATGAAGGGAACTCGCAAGTTGAATCTTCTAAGATAGAACTGATATTATTGGATATTATGATGCCAGGAACTGATGGAATAGAAGTATGTGAACGGATTAATAATTACCCTGAGATTTCAAATATTCCTATAATTATGGTTACAGCTTTAACTGACCCTGAAACCTTGGAAAGAGCATTTAATGCTGGTGCCATGGATTATATTACAAAGCCTATCCGAAGGGTCGAGTTAATCGCCAGGGCAAGCTCTGCAATAAAGTTATATAGGGAAAGACAAACTCGTATTAAACGCGAAATAGAGCTAGAAGATGCTCTTCACCGTTTAGAAGAAACTAATAAAAAACTAGAAAAAATTGCAACAATAGATGAACTGACAAAGCTTCCCAACCGAAGGCTATTAGATGAAACTTTGAAAAATGAGTGGAAAAGAGCAAAGCGAAATCGGAGTTTTTTATCCGTTATTATGCTAGATATTGACTATTTCAAGAACTATAATGATACTTACGGACATCTAAAAGGTGATGAATGTCTCCAAATGATATCCTCCAAACTAAAAGATCTGATGTTTCGTCCAGGGGACTTTGTTGCCAGGTATGGAGGGGAAGAATTTATCGTGATCTTACCCGAAACTAACCTTGAAGATGCTTTGATAGTGGCTGAAAGGCTTAGAAAGGGTGTGGTAGAATTACAAATTCCACATGTAGACTCCAAAATTTCAGATTATGTGACTGTTAGTTTGGGCGTTACAACTATAAAATTTGGTGACAAGCTTAAAGATATCCTTGATGAAAAAGATGCTAGGGAGGAAGAATTAATAAATAAGTTTGTTGAGACTGCAGATGAAGCTCTTTATGAAGCAAAAGAAAAAGGCCGAAATAAAGTAGAATCCAAATATTTTACCTTGAGAGCGTAACTTAGAATGGAGGGGATTAACAAATGAGTAAAAATACTGTTTATGTAGATGAAGATTTAAAGGAACTAATACCAGATTTTATGGAAAATCGATATGAGGATATTAAGAAATTAAAAAGTTCTATTTCAACAAAAGATTATGAAGACATTAGAAAATTAGGACATACCATAAAAGGTGTAGGAGGAGGATATGGTTTTGATTATGTAACTGAGCTGGGTTACAAAATAGAAGAAGCTGCTAAAAATGGTGATGAAGACTTGTTGAACGAACTGATTTTTGAATTAGAAAACCATCTTGATAATGTGGAGATAGTTTATGAGTAGTTGTGGTAGGTAAGTTTATAATATATAATTAAACTGCAATTATAGGAACTAGTTATAAGTTGGGGGAGAGCTCTGTTATGGATGGATTATATTCACAGTTAGCAGAAGAGTTTTCTTTTATAAATTATAAAGCCTTTAGAAAGTCATCAATGCTTGCTGTAAGTCATGCTATTGAGGATTTAATTTTAAGCTTAAGTATTGATGCAGAGATGTTTGTTACTTTTCAAAAATTTGAGTTTTTTGAAGAAGAATATGATAAATATCTTGAACTTGATAAGTTTGGCAAAAATATTTTTATTTTTGCCAAAGATATAGATAGAACGAAATTAGATAAATTCAAAAATACCACATTTGTTGAAATAGATGATTCAGATGAACTGATAAAAGAATGGGATATTATTGTTAATCATCCAGAGTATCCTATTACTTTTTCTTCTTATGAAGTTAGTGTTATGGACAAACCTGAAAGGACTTTTCTAGGTTTTTTGAGCTTTTATCCAGCAGTAACTGCAAAGGCGGTGAAACACTTTTCAAATGAACTAAAAAAGAAAGATATATATTATTATCCTGAAACTGATAAGTATGAACCATTAAGTGATAGGGAAAAAAGATTCGGTAACATACTTGAAAAATTTATTAATAATACTTTGGATGAAATTGAGTTGAAAGATACAATCAGAGAGCAGGGCCAATCTATAGAATTAATCAAGCGATTATGCTACGCGGCTGAATACAGGGATATTGAGACAGCTTTGCACCTTGTGAAAATAAGTAAGTATATGACCTGGTTTTATGATAAACTAGATATAGATATATCATCTTCAGACAGTAATTCTATTGGTGTGGCTTCTCTAGTCCATGATATAGGGAAAATAGGTATTCCAGACAATATTTTATTAAAGCCAGGAAGGCTAACGGGCAAAGAATATGAAATAATGAAAAATCATACAAATATAGGAGCATCGATCTTAAAAGATCCATACACAAATATGCTTAAAACAGCTAAAGATATAGCCCTATATCATCATGAGAGATGGGACGGGCAGGGTTATCCTACTGGTAAGAAAAAAGAAGAGATCCCCCTAACGGCTAGAATGGCAGCGATAGTGGATGTATTTGATGCCTTATCATCTAAACGGGTGTACAAGGATAGTTATTCCGTTAATAAATGCATTGATATTATGAAAGAAGAAAGAAATATGCATTTTGATGGTGAAATGTTAGATATTTTTTTAGCTAATCTTAACGAGCTAATAGAGTTAAAAAATGAATTAGAAGAAAAATCCAAATTGTATTCAGAAGAAGATATGTTAGAGGAAATTATTAAGAAGTACTAAGTTTAAAATATAAGAGGGTGTTATAATTTGCAGGAGCTTATTAATCTTATATTAGAATCAGGAAGTTCTGGTATTGATTTGACCTTATATACAATCGTACCTATTATGGTAGTAATGATGGCAGTGATGAAGCTACTAGAGGATATAGGTTTTTTAAACAAAGTTGCTTTGTTTATGGCCCCGTTACTGGGGGTTTTTGGGCTTCCAGGGTTAGGTGTGTTTGCAATGCTTCAGTGTATGTTAATAAGTTTTGCTGCACCTATAGCAACCTTGAAACTTATGGACAAGAGCCCTCAGATAAGTGGCCCAAATATAGCAGCTACCATGGCAACAGTGCTTACTATATCTCAAGCAAATGCTGCTTTTCCTTTAGCGGCGAGTGGACTTAGTTTGACAGTGGTTTTTGCAACATCTGTTGTGGGAGGTCTAGTTGCAGGCTTAGTCGCTTATAAAATTTCATATAGGTTTTATAATATTGATACGAACGACAGCCATAATTTGGCTGAGTCGCAGAAAGGTTCTAATCAAGTAAATGGCGAAAATAGTGATAAAAAAGAAGAAAAATTCAATGTATTTCTTAGCCTATATAATGGAGCGGAAGAAGGGTTTTGGACTGGAGTCAAAGCTGCTCCAGTTTTGATTTTGGCCTTATTTGTGGTTGATGTTCTAAAAGAAACAAGTGTAATATCACTATTAGAAACAATACTTACCCCCGTATTTACCCAGATTAATATACCGGGGTCTGCTGTACTGCCAATTGTTACTAAGTTCTTAGCAGGAGGAACGGCAATGATGGGGATAACAATGGATGTAATGGCTGAAGGAAATCTTTCTGTTCAAGAACTAAATCGAATTGCTGGAATTGGTATTCACTCAATCGATCCTGTGGCGATATCTTTGTTTGCAACCTCTGGTTTAAGATTAGCGAAGCAGATAAAACCAGCTATTATAGGTGGTGTTGTGGGAATAATTTTTAGGGCTATTTTTCATATAATATTTTTCTGAAATCAAATCCTTCTAAAAAGGAAAGGGGGAGAGGATAAATATAATGTCTAACACTATTGATTATTCAACAAGGCAAGAAAGGATAAAACAAGAATGGGAAAAGTTTGTTAATGGTGAAGAGGTAAACCAAGAGATAGTGCTACCTATGATTTATAGATCCTGGAAGAGAAGTAGAGATTATGGAATAGATCCTTATAAAAATGTTGAAGGAAATATATTGAAAGATGATAAAATGGTCGATGAACTTACAGACTGTTCGGATTTGCTACAAGAGTACGGTCAGATTATTGATGTTATTCGTGAGATGGCTGGTGAAATGGGGCTTATTTGTAGAATAAGTGATCAGAAGGCAAAAACCCAGAAAATAATCGCATCTCCTGAGATAATAAAAGATAATATAAAAAAAGGTAATTTTTTTGCCCTTGATGCATCAGAGAAATTAATGGGGACTAATGCACTTTCTCTAGCGATTAGAGAAAGAAGGCCTGTGCAGGTTTTGGGTGCAGAACACTATAATTATTACTTTCATAATATTAATTGTTCAGCTGCGCCAATTCATAATGAGAAAGGCGAAGTTGCCGGGGTAATAAACATATCCACAAATAATATATTAAATACTACTATCCAAACATTAGGTTTTGTCATTAGTATAGCAAAAGTCCTTGATAACAACCTTTATATTAACTCAATGCTAGATAGATTAAATATTAAGAATGAAACCCTTTCTGAAATTATGGAAAGGCTTCCTTCGGGAATTGTTTATTATGATTCTCATGGTAATATCCAGGGTTTTAATCAAGAACTATTAAAATTATTAAGTTTAAAAAACAAAAATGAAGATTTGGTCAAAAAAGAAATTATGGCCAAGATAAAGGCGTTAAATCTAGGGAGTGATTCATTTAATAATAAAGAGATGTTCTTAAAAGTAAATAACAGAAAAAAATCATTTTTAGTCTCCAAAAAAGAGATAGGATCAAAGGATAGTAAATCAAATATATTACTTCTAGATCCCACAAGTAGAATAATGAAAATTCATGATACCATAAAGAGTAACTCTTCTATTTATAATTTTGATGACATTCAAGGTGAAAATGGTCAACTAAAAAACGCTATTGAAATGGCGAAAACTGTTGCAGACTCAGATTCTCCAATTGTTATTTATGGTGAAAGTGGTACAGGCAAAGAGTTATTTGCCCATTCTATACACAATGCTAGTTCAAGAAAAGATGGGCCTTTTATAGGTATTAATTGCGGGGCTATTCCATCTGAGCTTATAGAAAGTGAATTGTTTGGTTATGAACCAGGTGCTTTTACAGGTGCATCAAACAGGGGAAAGCACGGAAAGGTTGAAGTAGCATCTAATGGAACTTTATTTTTGGATGAGATAGAAAGCATGCCTTTGAATGTACAGATCAAATTATTAAGGGTTCTATCTACAAATAAAATAACTCGTATAGGGGGAAATGAGGAGATCCCAATCGATATACGATTAATATCTAGCACTAAGAATGATCTCTTAGAAGAAGCAGAAAAAGGCAATTTCCGAGAAGACCTTTACTACCGTATAAATGTATTTACCCTTCAAATTCCTCCGTTAAGAGAGCGCTTAGACGATATCCCATTACTAGTGAATCATTTTATAAGTATGTTAACAGAAAAAGAAGTTGAAGTAGATGATAAGTTTTATGATGCTCTAACTAGTTATTCATGGCAGGGTAATATTAGAGAACTAAAGAATGTGATAGAAAGGGCGATTGTTCTTCAAGGTGATAATGATAGATTAACCTTTGATTACTTGCCTGAAAATATTAAAGAGAACTACCTGAATACAGACTTGAAAGAGAATTTAAATACTGCCCTGATATCTACACAAAAGAAGCCACAGGGTACAAAAACAGAAGAAGATGAAGGATTACTAAAAAAAGCTGAAGAACTAGCGGTAAGTTTTGCATTGAAAAAAGAAAAAGGGAACTTAACAAAAGCAGCCAAACTGCTAGGTATTGCTAGAAGTACCCTTTATGAAAAGATTAATAAATCGAATAAACTTCAATACGAATTAGAATTATATAAATAGTAATAGGTAAAGAATAAAAGATTTAAAGGGGGCGAAGTATGAAAGCACTTATAACAGGTGGTACAGGATTTTTGGGTTCGTATCTTGCAAGAGAATTAGTGGGCCGGGGAGATGAAGTGGTATTATTTGATGTTGCGTTTAACGAAGGCCTTATTGATCAGGTAAAGGACAAGGTTGAATTTGTTAAAGGTGATCTTTCTTGTTGGCCAGAGGTACTTGACGCGATAAAACGAAGCGAAGCAGATATTATTTATCATTGTGGAGCTTTGCTCTCTGGTAGTGCGGAAGAACTTCCTCTAAAAGCGTACGAAATTAATACACTTGGTACATGGTATATCTTAGAAGCGGCAAGGCTATTCAATGTTGATAAAGTTTTATTTACCAGTACTGTAGCTTCTTTCGGAGATCATATAAGTGATCCTGTTGCAAATACTGCTCCTCAGTATCCAAAGACCTTGTACGGGGTAAGCAAAGTTTCCTCTGAAAGGTTAGGAGAGTATTATAAAGGTAAGTTTGGAGTGGACTTTAGAGGAATAAGATTTCCTTCGGTGATTGGGCCGGGAAGAGGCCCCGGGGGAGCCTCGGCTTATTCTTCATTGGTGTTTGAAAAACCTGTATTAGGAGAACCTTATGAAGTCTATGTAAAACCAGAATCTTGTATTCCAATACTGTACGTAAAAGATGCTGTTAAAGCCTTGATTCAATTGGGTGAGGCTGATGAAAACAAATTAAAGTATCGTATGTATAATGTAAATGGGTTTTCGCCAAAAGCGAAAGAAATTGTGGATGTAATTAAAAAGGAGATAGCTGGTGCAGATATAAAGTTTGAACCAGTTAAAGAAATGGTTGATATAGTAAATAGTTGGCCTGACGCTTTAGATGAAAGTGAAGCAGTTAGAGACTGGGGTTGGCAAAGTGATTTTGACATAAGAAAAACAGTTATGGATTTTAAAGAAGAATTAAGTTAAAAATTTAAAATAATATATTATATTATTTTAAAAGCAGCTTTTTCATTTGAGTTTTACTCTTAAATGGAAAGGCTGTTTTTTTATTAGGGCGGATTTTACCAAAACCTTTTATTGCATTTTTACCACCAATCATAATAGTAGTGGTGTTTAATATAATTGGTTTGCCAGTAGAAATAGCAGTAGCCATCGGAACTATAGCTGGAATAGTCTTAATGTATAGATACTTGGATACACCTAAAGAATGGATTGACACACTTAATAAAGGAACTACAAACTCCGCTATTGCAATATTGAATACAGCAGCCGTTGTTGGTTTTGCAGGTGTAGCTAGGATAACTGATGGATTTGATATAGTTATTGACAGGCTAAAAGGAGTAGATATGAATCCATTATGGTTTGTTGCAATCACATCAGCTATTGCAGCAGGAATTGCAGGGTCGGCTTCAGGAGGATTGTCCGCTGCTTATGCAGCTTTGTATGACACATATGCTGCTCTGCCAATTCCAATGGAGTATGTTCACAGAATCTCAGCTATTTCTGCAGGAGTAATGGATACTTTGCCGCACCAGGGTGCTTTAATAACATTATTGTATTTAACAAAATTAACACATAAAGAAGCATACTATGAAGTAGCGATCACACAGATTTTAATACCATTTATTGTTCTTGCCTTGGTAGCTATACCATTAGCTTCATTGGGTTTGTAAACTAGAAGTCAGGACACATAATTGCCAATAATTTGGTTTTGTAAGATTTGGCATAAATCTTGCGCAATGTTAAAATTATCTTTTACACTATTTGTACAGGGGGAGTAATAAATGGAAGAATTATCAGTAGGCAACATAAAGCTTAACTGGCTCAAAAATGGTGTCACAAATCTAGATGGTGGGGCTATGTTTGGAGTGGTACCCAAAAAACTGTGGAGCAATAAGTACCCGAATGATGAAGAAAATCGTATCCCGCAAAGATGTGATCCCATCTTAGTTCAGAGTAATCAAAAAAATATCTTGATAGAAGGTGGGATAGGAAAGGGTAAATTTAATGAAAAACAGAAAAAGATTTTTGGGCTTATAGAAGATGGAGATATCGAAGAATCACTTAAAGAATTAGGTTTATCTCTAAAAGATATTGATATTGTTGCATGTACACATATGCATTACGATCATTTTACTGGGATAAGTCGATACAGTGGGAAAGAACTGATTCCTACATTCCCAAATGCAGAGATTTTTACTTCTTCTCTAGAGTGGCAGGAAACGAAGGAACCTACTGATCGTTCAAAAAATTCCTATTGGGAAGAAAACTGGAAACCAGTCATGCATCAAGTTAAGACTTTTGAAAATGAATTGGAGCTAACACCAGAAGTCAAAATTATTCATACTGGAGGTCACTGCCAGGGTCACTGTATACTTACTTTTGAAAGTGAAGGAGAAAAGGCAGTTCACCTGGGAGACTTGCTTCCTACCCATGCTCACCTAAATCCTTTGTGGGTTATGGCTTATGATGACTATCCAATGCGATCCATTGAAGTTAAAAAAGAATGGATAAGTAAGGTAAAAAAAGAGGATTGGTGGGTTGTACTCTATCACGATAATCTGTATAGAGCACTAAAGCTTAATGAAGAAGGTGAAATTACCGAAAAGATAAATACAAATTTATAAAAAGGTTATAAACCAGAGGGCTTATCACTAGTGAACTAGAAAAGCCTTCTGGTTTTTTGTGTCTAAACGTTCGAAAATACTACAGTTATAAAAGTATAAATAATTTCACAATCCTTTAACCAACTGATTGAATTTATATAGGCGTACGAATTTCCTACAAACGACCCTGGTTGTTTGAAATGACTACAGCAATTTTTGTTGAAAATCAATTAATCGCCTGGTTTTATTTTTCTTTTTCAGTAATTTTAAACTAGTAATACTTCTTTTGAAATTGTTTAAAACGCCTTGTGAGAGGATTTGTTATATAGTGATCTTAAAAAACTTTAACTACAAATTCTTACTTGGCATGGTTTTTGCATTAACTATATAGCAGCTCGTTAATTTGCATAACTAAAAATAATCAATCAATTATTTTGCGGAAAGGGGAAATTAGAATGTCAGAGATTAAAAAATTGAAGTTTTGTATTAACAATGAATGGAGAGATACTACATCAGGAGAGTATATGGATATAACTAACAGCAGTACAGGTGAAGTAATGGCGAAAACACCTAAATGCACTAAAGATGAAGTGGAGGAGGCTGTACAGGCAGCCAAAGATGCTTACCCAGGATGGTCTAATACTCCGATTCAAAAAAGAGTAGAAGTCATGTTTAAATTCAAAAACAAAATTGAAGAACATCTAGATGAACTAGCTAAGTTAGTTGCAACAGAGCATGGTAAAAATCTAGCAGAATCTAGAGGGGACGTTATTAAGGCCTTGGAAGTTGTAGAAGCCTCTTGTTCTACTCCGTATTTAATGCAGGGAGATTCTATAATGAATATCTCTAATGGCTTTGATACGGTGATGTATCGTGAGCCTCTTGGAGTATTTGCGGGTATAGTTCCTATGAACTTCCCGGCCATGATTCCCTTTGGGTGGATGCTTCCATTCTGTGTAACTACAGGAAATACTTTTGTTTTAAAGGCAGCAAGTCAGGTGCCCCAGACTGGCATGCGTATGCTTGAGCTTTTAATTGAAGCAGGTCTACCAAAAGGAGTTGTAAATATTGTTACATGCAGCAGACACGAAGCAGAAATTTTATTAAAGCATCCAGATATCAAAGGTATCTCATATGTAGGTTCTAGCTCTGTAGGAAAGCATATTTATAGTACAGCAGCAGCCCACGGCAAAAGAGTTCAGGCTCTTGGAGAGGCAAAAAACCATGCCCTTATATTGAAAGATGCAATGTTAGAAAGAGTTGCGGCAGCTGTTAGAAATTCGGCCTTTGGGTGTGCAGGTCAGCGCTGTATGGCTCTACCGGTGGTTTGTGTTGAAGAAGATATTGCTGATGATTTTGTAAAGGAAATTGTAAAATCTGCCAAGGAACTAAAAATCGGTCCTGCTTATGATCCTGAAACAGATCTTGGACCTGTCATATCAGAAGAGCACAAAAAATCTGTCTCAGATTGGATAGAAAAGGGATTAGAAGAGGGAGCCGAGTTAATTTTAGATGGTAGAGACGTAAAAGTAGAAGGGCATGAGAATGGCTTTTATCTTGGTCCGACAATACTTGATCATGTAACAGAAGACATGAGTGTTGGAAGAGATGAGATTTTTGGGCCTGTACTTTGTATTAAGCGGGTTAAGGACTTTGAGGAAGGTCTTAAGATTATGAACAATAGTCCTTTTGCAAATGGATCTTCGATATTTACCCAAAGTGGTTACTATGCAAGGGAATTTAGCTATAGAACTCACGGTGGTATGGTAGGAGTTAATGTTGGTATACCAGTACCTGCGTCTTACTTTCCCTTCTCAGGACATAAAGAGTCTTTCTACGGTGATCTTCATGTTATGGGTAAAGACGGAATTGCATTCTTTACTGAGTCAAAGTGTGTAACATCTAGATGGTTCAACGAAGAAGATAGGAAAAACACTAACGTTGGTACTTGGGAAGGAACTATTACTAGAGAGTAAAGCCTAACTTTGTTAGGCTTTACCCTACAATATAAGTTAGATTTAGTTTAGATTTCTTTTCTTTGGAAGAGAGGAGTGAAATTATGAAAAAGCATGAGTTCTTATCTCCTGAGGTCATAGTCTACGGTAAAGATATTTTATTAGACTCAGGGGAGAAAATAAAGTCTTTTGGTCAAAAAGCTCTACTGGTTACAGACCAAATGATGACCAAACTTGGATATACCAAAAAAACAACAGACATATTAGAAGCTAATGGAATTGAGTACTGTATATATGATGAAGTTGATGATGAACCAATTGATCTAATGGTAGAAAAAGGTGCTAAGATTTATAAAGACAATGATTGTGAATTCTTGATCACCCTTGGTGGGGGAAGCCCTATAGATGCTGCAAAAGCAATCGGAATTTTGGCAACAAATCAGGGGAAGATATCCGATTTCATGGGACAAAATAAAGTGCAAAATGCTATTCCACCTCTTATAGCTATACCAACTACTGCAGGAACTGGATCTGAAGCTACTAAATTTACCATAATCACAGATACAGAAAATGATGTCAAAATGTTAATTGGAAGCCCGCTACTTCTACCTGATATGGCTATTGTAGATTGCTGTTTGACTTTATCTGTACCACCTGATCTTACAGCTGCTACTGGTATAGATGCCCTAACCCATGCAATTGAGGCTTATACATCTATTAAAAGCCAGCCATTGTCTGATCAATTTGCATTATCAGCTATTAGAAGAATATCTAATAATTTAAAAACAGCTTGTTTTGATGGAAATGATAAATATGCCAGAAATGAAATGATGCTTGCTTCCCTGGAGGCAGGGATAGCATTTAGTAATTCTTCTGTAACTTTGGTACATGGGATGAGTAGACCTATAGGAGCTGTTTTTCATATACCTCATGGCATATCAAATGCTGTACTTTTACCTACTTGTATGGAGTATGCTGTTGAAGGAGCACCAGAAAGGTTTGCACAAGTTGCAAAAGCTATGGGAATAGAGGGAGACTATGAAGAACTAGAACTTGCCAAAGAAGGTGCCAAAAAAGTTAAAAAACTCTGCGAAGACATAAAGGTCCCTAATGTTACAGAACTAGGTATAGATGAAGATGAATTTTTGAAATATACCGATAAGATGGCAGAAGATGCTCTAGCAAGTGGAAGCCCCGGAAATACCTATAGAGCTCCTTCAAAAGAAGATATAATAAAAATTTATGAAGAAATTATTAACAACTAGATGTTAAATGTCATGTACTGAATGTTTTTTTTAGATAAATTGTTTGAACCTTTTAAAAAGTGTTAAATGTTTAAGTTTAATATTAATTAACTATAAAACTTTAAGGAGGAATTTGTAATGTATGATTTTTTGATGCCACCAGTAAATTTGCTAGGACCAGGAACAGCAAAGGAAGCAGGTAAAAGGTGTAAACTTCTAGGTGCCAAAAAGGCACTGGTAGTAACTGATGACGGTATGGTGAAATCGGGGATTTTGGATGAGGTTAAAGGTTATATCGAAAAAGAAGGTGTAGAAACAGTAGTGTTTAAAGATGTTGAGCCGAACCCAAAGGATAAGGATGTAGAAGCCGGACTAAAAGTTTATCAAGACGAAAACTGTGATACTATTGTTACCTTAGGTGGAGGAAGTGCACATGACTGTGGTAAGGGTATTGGAATAGTAGCCACTCATCCGAAGAAAATAACTGAGTATGCAGGAATAGAAACCCTGGAAAACGCTTTGCCTCCAATTGTCTCCATTAACACCACAGCAGGTACGGCAAGTGAAGTAACAAGACACTGTGTTATTACTAATACGGATACGGATGTGAAATTTGTAGTAGTTAGCTGGAGAAATCTACCTAGTGTATCTATAAATGATCCAGAACTTATGACTAGTAAGCCTCCGGCGCTAACCGCTGCTACTGGAATGGACGCCTTGACCCATGCACTGGAAACTTATGTTTCTTTGGGAGCTAATCCTGTGACTGATGCACAAGCTATACAATCCATGAAACTAGTTTCAGATTGGTTAAGAACTGCAGTTTATGAAGGTAATAACATTGAAGCAAGAGAAAATATGGCTTACGCTTCCCTTCTTGCTGGCATGGCTTTTAATAATGGAGGACTTGGGTATGTGCATGCTATGGCTCACCAGTTAGGTGGTCTATTAGACATGCCTCATGGAGTAGCTAATGCTGTACTCCTTCCTCATGTAGAAAGGTTTAACTTAAGTGCTAAGCCGGAGCGTTTTGCAGATATAGCCCAAATCTTTGGTGAAGATATCACTGGTCTATCAACTAGAGCTGCAGCAGAGAAGGCAATAGAAGCTATTGAACAACTATCAAAAGACATTGGAATTCCTAGTGGCCTGGCGGAGTTGAATGTTGATAAAAAACATTTTGACAAAATGGCTGAAGCTGCACTGCAGGATGGTAATGCTTTTACCAATCCAATACAGGGTACAAAAGAAGATGTTGTAAAAATATTTGAAAATGCAATGTAAAAAGGGCAATGTTATAATTAAATCAAATGAATGTCTACTTTTGTTAAGCTTGAATGTTAGCATGATTGACAATTAAAGGAGGTTGAGTATTTTGGTAAAAATTTTAAGAGTTAATTTGACAGACAAAAGCATTAAGGATGAAGCGTTGGGACAAAAATATGAAAAAATGGGGGGAAGAGGTTTAACTTCTAACATAATAGCAGATGAAGTTGACCCTACATGTCATCCCCTTGGGCCAAATAACAAGCTTGTGTTTGCACCGGGTATTGTCACAGGTACTAAAGCTCCGTCATCAGGAAGATTATCAGTAGGTGGGAAGTCTCCTTTGACTGGAGGGATTAAAGAATCAAATGCTGGAACGCCGTTTTCTCAAGCACTAGCCCGTTCTGGTTACAAAGCATTGATAATTGAAGGGCAAGCAGGTGACGATTCGTTATGCTATCTTGAAATAACTAAAGATGGAGTAGAACTGAAGGATGCAAGTGAATACAAGAGCAAATCAACTACAGAAACTGTAAATATGCTTCGAGAAAAGTACACCAACCATGATATCTCTTTAGTTGGATCAGCCGGAGAAGAAAAGATGGCATCTGCTGGTATCTGTTTCAATGACCCGGAGTACAGGGCAAGTCGTTATTCGGGTCGTGGAGGACTTGGTGCAGTAATGGGTTCTAAAGGATTAAAGGCCATTGTATTAGAGAGGCAGATAGGAAAGGTCGAAATAAAAGACGAAGATAGATTTAAAGTTGGGCAGAAAAAGCTTGTAGAAGCTTTGAGAAATCATGATGTTACAAAACCCGGTGGCACACTAAATAGTTATGGTACTGCTTCACTTATCAATGTTCTTAATCAGGCAGGAGGCTTACCGGTAAGAAACTTCAGTGAAGGAACCTTTGAAGGAGCGGAGAAGGTATCTGGTGAGGCAATAGCTGAAGAGATCAAAAAAAGAGGCGGAAAAGGTATGACAGGTCATTCCTGCCACCCTGGCTGTATAATTCAGTGCTCAAATGTTTGGCCTAAAGAGGATGGCAGTGAACACACCTCTTGTATAGAATACGAATCAGACTGGTCTCTTGGACCAAACCTTGGAATAGACAATCTTGATGATATTGCCGAAATGATTGATATTTGTAATAAAGTTGGAATAGATACAATAGAAGCAGGAGTTACCCTAGGGGTTGCTATGGAAGCAGGCCTTGCAGAGTTTGGTGACTCCAAAGCAGCTATCAACCTGCTAAAAGAAATTGAGCAAAACACCCCTGTAGGAAGAATACTTGGAAATGGAGCTCACTTTACCGGACAGGCTTACGGAGTGACTAGAATTCCTACAGTTAAAAAACAGGGTATGCCAGCTTATGAGCCTAGAGCTGTTAAAGGTATCGGCATAACTTATAGCACTACTACAATGGGAGCAGACCATACGGCAGGATATACTGTTGCCCCTGAGATCTTGAGTGTTGGCGGCGAAGTAGATCCATTATCACCTGAGGATAAAGCAGAGTTATCGAGAGCTTTTCAGGCAACGACAGCATTTGTTGACAGCTCAGGGTATTGTACTTTTATTACTTTTGCTACTTCAGACGATGAGTCTGGGTTAGAAGGAATGATTGATACTGTAAACGGAGTATTGAACACAGATTATACTCCAGAAGAAGCTGTTAAAGAAGGAGAAAAAATATTAAGAGTTGAGAAGGAATTTAATGAAAAAGCAGGGTTAAATAAGTATGATGATCGCCCTCCCGAGTTTATGCGCTATGAAAAACTTCCTCCTCACAATCACACTTTTGATGTAACAGACGAAGAACTTGACAAAGTTTGGGACTTCTAAATGAGCTTTATAAAGGGGAACGCTTACGAGCTTCCCCTTTTTTGATCTAATATCAATTCTGGTGTAAAAAGTATATTCACATAAGTATAGTGTTTTTAACTGATACAATATCTAATTATCTAAACTAAGGAGCGATTAAAATGGAATCTATATTTGAGCTAAACTCCGTTTTAGCAGCCTTTGCAGGCGGGGTTTTTGGGACATCTATTGGCGGGTTATCGGCTTTTTTGTTTTGTGGTTTCTTGATATTGGCAGGAGAACTGATAGTAATAGCAGGTGGACCGGAAACTTTTACAACTCAAATTGGACTTGGTCCCCTCTTTGGGCCTCACGTTGCTTTTGCTGCAGCTACAGTTGCTGCTGCCTATGCAGGTAAAAAAGGATATCTTGATACAGGGGTTGATATATTAACACCTTTGATTAAATTTAAGGATTGGCGGATATTAGCCGTTGGAGGTATTTTTGGAATTATAGGATATTTATTAGGTGCTTTTTTTACAGGGTTAGATCTTCCAACGGATGTTCTTGCTTTGACCATTGTACTGCTTCAGATATCTGCCAGGCTAATATGGGGTAATACAGGTATTTTTGGCGAATTTGATACTTGTAAAAGTGACTGTGATAGTAGATGGAAGTGGGATGCTTCAGAAGAGGGCTGCTGGGTCCCTGCTCAAAGGACCATTGGTCTAACAATTATACTTGGTTTAGGTGTTGGGGTAGCTTCTGGATATATGGTACTTATGACTGATAGTGTTTTTATAGGATTTGGTTTTGCAGGCTTTTTGTTAATTTTGTTACAAACAATAGGGGTTGGTCCAGTAACCCACCATATAGCTCTACCTGCGGCCCTTGCCACTGCAGCAACTGGAAGTTTGATTGTTGGTGGTGTGTTTGGAATCATCGCTGCATTTGCTGCTGACTTGTTATCTAGGGCATTTACAGATTGGGCTGACACCTATATTGATCCACCAGCATGTTCGATATTAGTAGTCAGTACTTTGGTTATATTAGTTCTTTGATTACAGAACATAAGGGTTATTGGCGACTATTGGTAAAGGGGTGATTGGAAGATGATTTCTGTTGAGGTTAAACTTTTTGGGAACTTTCGTAGCTATCATCCAGAAGGTGAAGATAAGTCAAAAAGCTTTATATGTAACCTACCAAAAGATAATAACACAGTAGATAATTTAATCTCTACTTTAAATATACCAAGAGAAGAAGTTAAAATTGTTTTTGTTAATAATGTTAAAGTTAAACTTGAAGATAAATTACAGGACGGAGATGAAGTGGGGATTTTTCCTCCTATTGCCGGGGGGTAGAAATTTGCAAAATATTCTAGATTAGTCGGTATGACATTTATTATAGCTATCTGAAAGGAGAAGTACAAATGCTTCCTAAACCTGAGTCATATAAGTTAGATGAAGGACAATTTTTCGAAAAGACAGAAGAGGGCTGGTTTTTGCACAGCCCTTCTCTTAACATAAAAAAAGTTTATATTGAGCCAACAAATAGATGTAATATTGAATGTATAACATGCGTAAGAAACAGCTGGCCCGGTATACTTGGTGATATGGATATGAAACTTTTTGGTAATATACTATCACAGTTGGAACAATTACCCTCAGTGAATGAAGTTATTTTGGGAGGTTTTGGAGAGCCTTTACTTCACCCTAATATATTAGAGATGATAGAAGGTCTTAAAAATCTTGGTCTAAAAGTAAAAATTACTACCAACGCAATGCTTATTGAAGAAGATCTGGCAAAAGATTTGGTGTCTTTGAGGGTGGATGATTTGATGGTATCAAGCGATGCAATAAGTGAAGAAAAATTTTCAGAGATAAGAAAAAGAGGTGATCTAAAGAATATAAAAAATAATATTAAAAGATTAAATGAGATAAAAAAGCAGGAAAAAACGATCTTACCTCGTATTGGAATTGAATTTGTGATGATGAAGAAAAATCAAAATGAAATCAAAGAACTACCTTCATTTGCTAAGGAGCTAGATGCTTTTTCTGTGCTTGTGACAAATCTGCTTCCTCATACTGAAGATATGGCAAAGGAAATCTTATATGATAGTCCTTTAGCTCCACAGGAAAAACCAGCCCAGGCTCCTATGATATGGCCAAGTCCCTTGAAAAGTTTTGGTACTATGGGCACTGTTGACTTTCCTAGGATGAAATGGGGAGCGTATCGGCGCTGTAGATTTGTGGAGAGAAAAGCTACTGTAATTGGGTGGGATGGTAGAGTAGCGCCCTGTTACTCCCTTCTTCATAGTAATAGGTATTTAATTTTTGGAAGAGAAAAGAATGTAACAGCTCATTCTTTTGGAAATCTGAATGAAGATAATTTAAAAAATTTGTGGTGCTCAGAAGAATATACAAAATTTCGTAACAGAGTAAGATTATTTATGTTTCCTTCATGTGTAGATTGTAACCTTGGCGAAACTTGCGACTATCCAAAAGATAATGAAGACTGTTGGGGTAACTCTCCTTCCTGTGCTGACTGTCTCTGGGCTCAGGATATTATAAGATGTCCTTAGTTTTTATTTAATGACCATAATTTTTTTGAGCATTATTTTAAGAATTTCAAAAAAATGAAGGATATTTATAATTAGCGTAGAATCAGTATATTAGCTGAATGAATGATCATTCACAAAAATACAAAAGAGTTTTTTTAGAATGCCGTTTTATTGGAGGTGTTGGTGGTTGTTATTATTTAATCCTCGTGAGTTCAAGGGTGATAATCTTGATGAAACATCCAAGGAAATTATGAAAAAGACGATTGATTTCTTTGAAAACAAGGGGAAGAAAAGGTTAAAAGAAGATGACAGAAATAGGGTTTGGTATGATGATTTGTTGGAAGTCATAAAGGAAAATGAAGCCTTTTATACTTTTTTGACTCCACCGGAGTATGGAGAAGGGGAATGTCGCTTTGATATCTGGAGGAATTGTCACTACAACGAAATTTTATCATTTTATGGACTTCATTATTGGTATACCTGGCAGGTTAGTATACTAGGGCTTGGTCCCATCTGGATGAGTGATAATGACCAGGCCAAGAAAAAAGCAGCCGAACTGTTAAAAGAAGGGCATGTTTTTGCTTTTGGATTATCAGAAAGAGAGCACGGAGCAGACATATATTCTACCTCGATGAGTCTTACGCCTAATTCTGATGGAACCTATCTTGCCAATGGAGAAAAGTATTATATTGGTAACGGCAATGTAGCCGAGATGGTTTCAACTTTTGGTAAGATGTCTGACACCGGAGATTACGTGTTTTTTACAGCAAATTATAAAGATCATAGATATGAGCTAAAAGACAGTGTCGTTAATGCACAGTCATATGTAGCTGATTTTGCCCTAAAAGATTATGAGGTCAAAGAAGAAGATATCCTATCAAAAGGCCAAAAAGCCTGGGATGATGCTCTAAATACAGTAAATGTAGGTAAATATAATCTTGGTTGGGCATCAATTGGGATATGTACTCATGCTCTGTATGAAGCTATTAATCATGCAGCTAATCGAAATTTATATGGAATATATGTAACTGACTTTCCCCACGTTAAACAGATGATGACTGATGCTTATGTGAGACTTGTTGCTATGAAGCTATTTGCACTAAGAACAGCTGACTATATGCGCAGTGCCTCTAGTGATGATAGAAGATACTTGCTATATAACCCTACCGTTAAGATGAAAGTTACAACCCAGGGTGAAGAAGTTATTGATCTGTTATGGGATGTTATTGCAGCCAAAGGCTTTGAAAAAGATACCTACTTTGAGATGGCGGCAAGAGATATAAGGGCGCTGCCTAAGCTAGAAGGTACTGTCCATGTCAACCTTGCTTTGATAATAAAATTCATGAGAAACTATTTCTTTAACCCAAAAGAATATCCAGAAGTTTCAACTCAAATGCAAAAAGAAAATGATGACTTTATGTTTGATCAGGGGCCAGCAAAAGGCCTTGGAAAGGTTCAGTTCCACGACTATAAAAAAGTATATGATAAATGGGACCTGCCAAACGTTAATGAGTTCAAAGAACAAATCTCTATCTATAAAGAGTTTTTGGCTAATGCATCTCCAGACGAAAAACAGCAAAAAGATACTGACTTTTTACTTGAACTAGGAGAGCTCTTTACCCTTGTAGTATACGGCCAGCTTATTTTAGAGAATGCCGAGATTTATAAGATTGAAAATGAACTAGTTGATCAAATTTTTGATTTTATGGTTAGGGATTTTTCTAAATTTGCCCTTAACCTTTATAACAAGCCTTCAACTAGTGACAAACAGATGGATTATTTGATGAAGATAATTAGAAAGCCTATTTTTGATAAAAATAGATTTAATAGAATATGGAAAGATTACGTGTTATCTTTAAATGGTGCTTATGAGATGAATCCTTAAATTGGTTTTTCCATAATAAACTCCTCCCAAAAAAAGAACTTTCCTTGATCTAAGGAAAGTTCTTTTTTATTGGGTCTTATTTTTTAATTTTAACCTCGACTCCACCCATAAAAGTTCTAGCCTGAATTATAATTTTTTTGGGGGTTTCTCCGGGCCTAAGAGTAGAAGGGTCGGCCTTCTTTAAAGCGCTGGTGGTGCCAAAAATACCTCCAGTATCCTGGTCTAACAGTTCTGCCCCTCCAAGTATGCATGTTCCTCTACATTCTACATCCACATTGTCAGGCAGTCTGACATCAATGCCTCCCATTATTGCAGTGAAGTCAAGCACTGTTTTGTCTTCTTTAATATCGGCTAACCTCATATCAAGATCCACTCCGCCCATGAAAGCCAAATATGATCCAGAGTTAAGTTCCCATGGGTTTTTGGTGTGATCAATTCCTCCAAGGACTGCAAAATGAGAACTACCAGTGGAGTTTTTGCCGCTGAAAAAAGTTAAGCCAAAAATTATAATAACCGTAGGCCAAAACATTCTCCAAAACATTGTTAGATCTACATCTATAAAACCAGTGTTATTTGTTATGAGAATTGCTCCTACTATGGTCATTACGGCTCCGATAAGAATTTGAATTAAAGTCTCTCTTTTATAAAGATGTTTTAAACCAAAATAAACTAATATAACAGGCCAAAAAGAAATCATATCACCTATTGTATATTCTATTACTTCTAAATTACCAAGAAGTAGTACTATGCCTGCAGCTATGATTAACAGCCCAACAAGGTTTTTGGTTTGGAAAATTGCCATTTTTTTCTCCTCCAATAAGTTTATTA
The DNA here is from genome assembly GCF_022539405.1 of Natranaerofaba carboxydovora. Classification (NCBI taxonomy): domain Bacteria; kingdom Bacillati; phylum Bacillota; class Clostridia; order Natranaerobiales; family Natranaerofabaceae; genus Natranaerofaba; species Natranaerofaba carboxydovora. Next base: position 245,069 of record NZ_CP054394.1, read on the forward strand.
TCTTATTTAAATTATACCATATTTTGAGAGTGGCTATAAAAATTTTTTTTTAAAATAATTTTTAAAATAAGCAGGAAATTATAATTTCATGTATAATTAGTATGCTAAGGTAACACAAAAATCAAAAATCGTAACACGAAATTAAATCAAGATGGATGGAAGGGGGGATATAAATGCATTTGCCGGATGGTATGTTATCAGGTGGTTTGTCTGTTGCAGGATATTTAGGGACTGTGGGGGTTCATTTATTTACTTATATTGTATACGTCTTAAAAGGTTGCAAAAAATTTATGAATATAGATATTATACCAAAAGTTAGTCTTGTTAGTGCAGCTTTGCTTGTAGCAGCATTAATATATGTACCTGTTGGCCCTACTACTGTGCATTTTTCTTTTGTGGGAGTTGCCGGCATATTACTTGGGCCTTATTCTGTAATTTCTTTTACAGTGGTGTTATTTTTTCAGGTGATTTTATTTTATCACGGGGGCTTTACCAGCTTAGGAGTGAACATTTTTAATTTTAGTGTTGCTGCTTTGGCAGGATATTATATTTTTGCTTTTATGCGTACTAAACTGCCGCTTGCTAACAAAATTCCTTTATTAAATAGGTTTAAATTGCATTACAAAATACTTTGTTTTGCTTTCTTGGCAGGTTTATTATCAAAGCTTATTTTGGTAGTTCTAGGATCTTTGGCTCTTTTGACGATTGGTTTTCCACTAGCTGTACCAGGATCAGTGATTGCCTTTCACCTGCCAATAATGTTGGCAGAAGGTGTTTTGACGGCTGTGCTTGTTTTTGGGCTTTTAAAACTAAAGAGGGGGATAATTTATAATGAAAGCAGCTTTTACGATTTTGTTTGACCAAAGAAAAATAACTGTTAAAAAGCTTTTGTGTCTTGCAATAATAATACTTTTTTTCTTTGTCAATCAGCAGGAAGTCTATGCTCACAGGATGCTAATCGATTTATTAGAAGACGAAAGAGGTGTGCTGCAGCTAATTTATGATGATGGTACGGTTGCTCCAAATGCAACGGTCAAAATGTATGATGAAGATGGGAATGTACTAAGTGAAGGAACCACAGATGAGGATGGATATTTTAGTTACAGTAATCCTGGTAACGTAGAAGAAGTAGTTGCAGATGATGGTCTGGGGCACAGAGCTAGGATTAATTATGAAGGAGAAGAAGAATTCTGGGACGGTGTACCCCGGTATATGAGAGGGTTACTGGGTGTGTCTGTATTTTCTTTTGTAGCTGCTCTTACTTATTTGATTAGTCAAAACAAAAAAAACAACGAGAATAAAAGCTGACCAAAAGGGAGATGATTTTGATGAGGAAATTAGGAATATTTTTTATGGTTGTGACTTTATTTTCATTAATTTCCGGAGGAAGTGTTTTTGCCCATGAAGTGTGGTTAGAGGTAGATGGTGACTTAGAAGAAGGTAGTGAACTTCAAATAGATGTAATGTGGGGCCACTTTGGTGATGAAGTAGAAGAGTTAAATTATGAAGACTATAGTTTGTATGTGATGACTCCCGACAAAGAGGTTCAAGAGATAGAGGTTGAAGAAGAAGGACTTCACGGAAGAGGCTATTTCACCCCATCTACAGAAGGTGAGCATATAATATATACCAAAAGAAAACCAAGCGTTTATTCTCCAGGAGAAGGCCAAATGATAAACAACATGCATATGGGAAAAACAATTTTGCCCATAGGAGTTGGTGAAAAAATCTATTCAGAAAATGTAGACCTGCCTCTAGATATTATCCCTGAAATGTCTTCTAAAGATCTAAGCGAAGGGAACTTTGAAGGTAAGGTGTTACTAGAAGGCGATACTGTAGAAGGGGCTAATGTAAGCGCATATGGGCCTGATGATGAAGCTATGATGGAGGAAAGCGACTCTGAAGGTGGATTTTCTTTTAATCTAGGTGATGAGGGAAGATGGCTTATTAAAGCTAATGTATCGATGGAGGATAGTGGTACCCTTGATGGGGAAGAATATAATGAGGTTAGTAAGACTGTAACTATGCTAGTTGATAGGGAAAAGTTACAACATGTTGCGGCACAAGTTGAAGATGATGCTGGAGATGAGGTTGACGAGGAAGATGATAATGAAGCAACCGAGGCTGAGACTGAATTAGAAGATAAAAGCGATGAAAGAGAAGAAGCAGGTGCAGGTGCAGGAGACGGGGAAGGTGGCTCTGGTAATGAAATCATGTTTTTAATTGTTGGGCTATTACTTGGTGGTGCAATAGGGATATTTAGCGGAGTGTTTTTCACAAAAAAAGCTAATAGCTAACAATTATAATATATCTTGTATTTTCAAAAGTGTATTTACTTGTTTTCAGCTCTATCTATTGAGATTTTAATAGGTAGAGCTTTTTTTGTTTAATTATTTTTTTAATTTAACTTCTGATTTAATTTAATACTGATTTAACTTCACCCTTGACAGATTATTAACTTCGGTGTATAGTACACCTAAACACAATAACCTAAACACCTAAAGGATATTAGGAAATTAAAACTAAAACAAGGTTTTGGTGCAAAAAGTCATAAGAACAATGTTTTGTTTTAGATGTATCAATTAAAAACACTATACTTATGTGAATAGACTTTTTGCACCGGGATCAAATAAAAAACTTTAAAAATTGGATGGGAGGGGTTTAAATTGTCAAAGTCAGTATTAGATCTTATTGGTAACACACCGTTGGTGAAAATCAAGGAAACTCTTGCAGGAAGTGATTCTAACATATTTGCAAAACTTGAGATGTTTAACCCGGGAGGTAGCGTGAAGGACAGAATATCTTTAAGCATGATAGAAAAAGCAGAGGAAGAAGGTGCTTTGACACCTGATAGCTTAATCATTGAGCCTACAAGTGGGAATACGGGAATTGGGCTGTCCATAGTAGCAGCCGTAAAGGGTTATAAGCTGATACTTACTATGCCTGAGAGTATGAGTGTGGAGAGAAGGCAGATGTTAAGTAATTATGGAGCAGAGCTGGTATTAACTCCTGCAGAAAATGGTATGAAAGGTGCAGTAGCTAAAGCCGAAGAGTTAAAGAAAGAAAACCCAAATAGCTTTATCCCGCAGCAATTTAATAATTTTGCCAATCCAGAAGTACACCGAGAGACCACCGCAAAGGAAATATTAGAGGAATTGGAATCTATGAAAGAAAATATAGACGCTTTTGTTGCAGGGGTAGGGACCGGAGGTACTATAACCGGTGTTGGAGAAGTTTTGAAAAAGCATTATCCAGGTGTAAAAATCTTTGCTGTTGAGCCAGAAAGTTCTGCAGTCCTGTCTGGTGGTTCTCCTGGACCCCACAGAATTCAAGGAATAGGAGCAGGTTTTGTACCTGAAGTGCTAAACACAGATGTCATAGATGATGTGATTACAATAAAAGATGAAGATGCCTATAATATGTCAAAAAAATTAGGTAAAAATCAGGGGATTCTACCTGGGATATCAAGTGGTGCAGCTATGGCAGGTTCTCTTGAGGCTAAAGATAAACTGCCAAAAGGCTCAAATATTGTAACCGTCTTTCCTGATCTAGGTGAGAGATATCTAAGTGTTGCCCCATACTTTGACATTTAAAATCAATCAAAAAAACTTTGTTCATATGACTTTTAAAGTAGATTTCAGTATTAAATTATAGATTTTAAGTCCTAAATGTAAAGCTGAAGGAGTGTGAAATTCTTATGTTAAACGATACTCAGTTAGAAAGATACTCAAGACATATAATCTTGTCCGATGTAGGGGTAGAAGGTCAGCAAAAATTAATGGATTCAAAAGTCTTGATAATTGGAACAGGCGGGCTTGGTGCTCCAGCGGCAATGTTCTTAGCAGCAGCTGGTGTTGGGACGATTGGCCTTGCTGACTATGATAAGGTGGAGCTATCTAACCTACAGCGCCAGATTATACACCAGACAGAAGATGTTGGTAAGGATAAGACAAAGTCAGGCCAGGAAACTATTGCCAGCATGAACCCTGATGTTAGAGTGGTTACTCATAATACCTGGGTCAGTTCGTCAAATATTTTGGACATTATTAATAGTGAAGATTATGATTTTATTATAGATGGGACAGATAATTTTTCAGCAAAGTTTTTGATTAACGATGCTTGTGTTATGGCAGGTAAGCCTTTTGTTCATGCCGGGATTATACGTTTCTCGGGCCAGCTGATAACCTATATCCCTGGTGAAGAGGAAAATGCACCTTGTTATCGCTGTCTGTTCAAAGAACCACCACCTGAAGGTTCTGTGCCTACCTGTCGCGAAGCTGGAGTATTAGGAGTAATGGGTGGAGTGATAGGTACTCTCCAGGCAACAGAGGCGATCAAATATATTATTGGTAAGGGAGATAACCTCACGGGAGAGCTGCTTACCTACGATGCTCTGGACATGGAATTTAGGAAAATCCAGGTGAGTAGGAACAAAGACTGTATACTGTGTGGAGATAACCCGGAGATAACAGAGCTTTTTGACTACAGTCCTCCGTCCTGTGTTATCCAAACAGAAAACTAATAATATAAAGTTGATTCTAGTAGTTTGTAGTTTGAGGGAGGTAAATGGTTGATGAATTTTGAATTAAATAATAAAACAATTCACCTGTATAGAAGTGACTATGAAAAAATCCTATCACAAGCCAAAAGAGAATTCCCCCTTGAATGCTGTGGGATATTTGGTGGGCTAGAAAAAGAAAAAGATGTGTATATCTACAGGGTATATGAGATGAAAAACATAGATGAGAGCAGTACTCATTTTTCCTTAGACCCAAAAGAACAATTTGACAAGGTAAATAAGATCATTGATGAAGGTTACGAATGGCTAGGCAGCTATCATTCTCATCCTTATACACCATCTAGGCCATCTGAGGAAGACAAAAAATTAGCTTACGATCCGGCTTTAATCTATGGGATTATTTCACTAAAAGGTGAAAATCCGGTTCTTAATTTTTTTGAGATAGATGAAGACAAAAAGGTGAAAAAATATAACTTAAATATTTGGGAAGAAGAAAGTGCCTGTGAAAGAGGTGAATAATAAATGATAAAGGAAAACTTAACTCCCACAGAAGTTACCAGTGACCTATACGATTTTAGAAATAAGCTTAATGAATATTTGGAAGGTAAGATGGAAGACTTTAGATTCAAACCTTATAGGGTTGCTAGAGGAGTTTATGAACAGAGAAAATCAGGAACTTATATGATAAGGACCAGGATTGTAGCCGGTGAAGTGTCTTTAGAGCAGTTAAAAGAAATAGTTAGACTTGCTGATAACTATGCAAGTAAAAATGTTCATCTTACAACCAGACAAGATGTTCAGCTTCACGATGTAAGATTAGAAGATACTGCTGAAGTAATCGAAGGTCTTCTAGAGGTAGGAATTTTGACAAAAGGAACAGGAGGGAATACCCCAAGGAATGTGGTAGCATCCCCTCTTTCAGGAGTGAGCTCAGATGAAGTATTTGACGTGACACCTTATGCCAGGTTGGTTACAAGACACTTTTTAACAGATCCTAGTTCTTTTAACCTGCCTAGAAAATACAAAATTGCTTTCTCTAACAGTGAAAAAGATACTGCAAATGCTCTTGTGGCAGACTTAGGTTTTATCGCTGTAATTAGAGAAAGTGATAAAAGTGAGAGTGGCTATGAGAAAGGCTTTATAGTCTATGGTGGCGGGGGCCTTGGCAATAACCCTTCCTGCGGTATTAAATTGAAAGACTTTGTACCAGTATCTGAAGTACTGTATTATGCTGAAGCAATGAAGAGATTTTTTGAAGCAGAAGGAGACCGCACTAACAAAAATAAAGCCAGGATTCGTCATATCCTTATTAGACTAGGTGAGGAAAAATTCACTGAGCTTTTTGAAAAGAAACTGCAGGAAGTTAAAGAAGACAAGCAATTTGATCTAAAGGTTTTAGAAAATAATGACAATAATGATCAACAAATAGATGCCGCTGCTGCCCAGGTCACTGCAACCCAGGTAGATACTAAATCGACCGACGAAAAAGAAGAACTTTTGATCAAGCAAAAACAACCAGGTTATTATTCAGTTTATCTACATCCAGAAAACGGGAATATATCGACTACAGATTTGAAGGATTTAATAGATTTTCTAGAAAGCATAGATGACTCTGCTGATATAAGAATATCTAATACTCAAGGGCTTTATGTAAGAAATCTTAGAAAAGATGATGCCGTAGGTCTGTTAAAAATATTTAAAGAACTAATATATCCATATAAAATAGATAATTCTATTGCCTGTGCCGGGGCATCAACCTGTAAACTTGGGCTGTGTCTGTCACAGAATTTACTAAAAAGCATTAAAGAAAAATTTGAGAATGTAAATCCTTTTATAAAATCTCAACTTCCAAGAGCATATATCTCTGGATGCCCAAACTCATGTGGACAGCACCAGATTGGAAAGCTTGCTTTTAGTGGAATAGCTAGAAGAACTAAAGATGGCCTAGTGCCAACTTATGTAGTACATTTTAACGGAAAAGTAGGTACAAAAAATCCTAAACTAGCGCAAAAATACGGTGAAATTCCAGCGAAAAAACTTCCTAAATTTTTGCTTAATCTTGCCAGGCTAAAGTACAACAATGGAAATAGATGGGAGTTTGAGAAATTTGTCCAAGAAAACGAAACAGAAGTTACAGAACTCATAGAAAAATATTCTGTGATAGAGCCATATGATGAAAATCCTGATCTTTACTACGATGTTGGTGCGACAGAACTCTTTTCAATTGAGGGTAGAAGCCCTGGAGAATGCAGCCTAGGTATAATGGAAGTGATAAGGACAGATATAGAGAATGCAAGAGAGAACCTAGAACAAAATTATCTCTATGAAGCTTCTATTTCTGCAGCTAGAGCGCTCCTAGTCCTAAGAGGTATTGATACCAACAAAGATAGGGAGATATTCAAGGCTTTTGTTGATCACTTTGTCAAAGAGGGTTATCTAAAAGCTGATATTGAAGATCTGACAGGCATCCTACTAGATTACAAGCTAGGAGATATATCAAGCCTTGAAGCTTATCAAGAAGATATAAAGTACCTTGTCAAAAAAGTAGAAGATATGTATGGGTCATTAAACCCAAAACTTGAAATCACCCTGCCAAAGGAAGATGATGAAGAAAGTGATAAAGATGGAAGCAGCGGAAGCAGCGGGGACGGTTCTCGTGCTTCTTCTTCTAAGGATAACATTCAGGATAATATTCAAGATAATATAGACGGTGAAGGATATGAAATAGTAGACCTTAGAGGTGTGAAATGTCCTATGAACTTCGCTAAAGTAAAAGTATCTCTATCAACTAAAGAACCCGGTGATGTGGTAGGTTTTTACCTTGATCAGGGTGAGCCTATGGATAATGTGCCAAAAAGCGTAGAAGGTGAAGGACATACTATCAAGGAAATAAAAGAATTTGATGGCTACAGCCTTCTTGTGATTGAAAAAGCTGAATAGGAGTTAGTGTAAGAATAGAGGTAGTATAGATGTTATGTTAATTAATGGGAGGAGTTCTTATGAGCCCCAAAAGAAAAAAACAAAAAGAAGTGCTGGAAAAAATTAATGAAGCTATAGAAGAGCTTGAATATGGGCAGGTTACTGTAGTTATTCAAGATTCTAAAGTAGTTCAGATAGAAAAAACAGAAAAAGTTAGGTTTGTGTAATTTGGCCGAATCCAGTCATGTCTAAGCTTTTTGATGTAAATATATAAATATATTTGATGTTAAATATATTAAAGAAGAGGGACCCTACATTTTTGGGTCCCTCTAACTGTTCGATTATGAAACTTTTACACCAACTTACTTAATAATGTCTAATGAAACAAGTATTTAGTGTTTATAAGAGGAGTATAATCTTCTGGTACCTCATCACCAACTTCTCTAAATCTATAAACTCCCCTATTTAGTGCATCTAATATTGCTGATTTTTCTTTGTTTGAGTAAACTGTAGCGCCAGAGAAGCCATCAATATCATCTACAAACTCACCAGGCTCATAAAGATCAGGTAGTACTTCTCTTATATCTTGACCTTCTAGATGATCTAGAACTTGCTTGTGCTGTTCTTTAACTGCTTCAACGCTTTCATCTTCAAGATAATCTATTCCGTCGTAAGCAAGTAACCTGTGCCCAATATCTGTTATTTCATTGTCTTCTAATGTAAACTGAACATTAACTTGTGTTTCTTCTCTGTCAGCAAAAATACCCCTGTAAGTCCCATCTTCAAAGCTAACATCTTCTGGTATGGAGTAATAGTCTTCTGGTACCTCGTCACCAACTTCTCTAAATCTATAAACTCCCCTGTTTAACGCATCTACTATTGCTGAAATATCTTTGTTGGAATATACTGTAGCGCCGGAGAAACCATCAATATCATCTACAAACTCACCAGGTTCATAGAGATCGGCCAGTACTTCTCTGATGTCATTGCCTTTTAGATGCTCTATGGCCTGCTTATGCTGCTCTTTTACTGCTTCATAGTCTTCGTCTTCAAGATAATCTACCCCATCATAGGCGAGCAGTCTGTAACCAATATCTGTTACTTCATTATCTTCTAAAGTAAACTGAACATTAACTTGCGTTTCTTCTCTGTCAGCAAAAACACCTCTGTAAGTTCCATCTACAAAGTTTGCATCCTCTGGTATAGGACTATAATCTTCAGGTACTTCGTCCCCAACTTCTCTAAATCTATAAACTCTGTTTGTGGCAAAATAGAAATGGAGAAAATGGCAAGATAAAAATCCCGTAAAAATTGGAAAAAAAGTCATTGCCAGCATCCCAAAAATATCATACCCTTCTAATTGTAATCTACCAAAAAACAGTTAGAAGGAGGAAAAGAAAGGATGCTGACAATGACTCAACAGTATAATATCAAATACTTATCATTTCATAAAGGAAAAAAGTACAGCGAAATTAGCAGGGAAACAGGCCATGATTTCAAAACTGTGAAAAAATACGCCGAGAAGGAAGATTTTAATGATAGTCCTCCCCGGAGAAAGAAAAAAAGTTCAAAACTTGATCCTTTTAAACCAACTATTGATCAGTGGTTAAATGAAGATACAAAAGCTCCAGTAAAACAGCGGCATACAGCTAAAAGAATATACGATAGATTAAAAGAGGAATTTAAGGAAAAATTTAATGTTTCTGAAAGAGTCGTTAGATATTACGTATCAGCTAAAAAGAGAGAAATATTTGGTGATAGTGAAGCTTATCTTCCCCTTGAACATCCTTCTGGGGAAGCTCAAGTGGACTTTGGCGAGTCACTAATTTATGAAAACGGCAAAGAAATCAAAGGGCATTCTCTAGTCTTATCGTTTCCCCATAGCAATGTAGCTTACGAGCAAGTTTTCAGGGGCCAAAACCAGGAATGTTTGTTGGAAGGGCTGCAGAGGATATTCAAATATATAAACGGTGTTCCCACAAAGATTTGGTTTGATAATCTATCTGCTGCAGTGAAAGAAATTAAGAAAAAAGGTGAAAGAGAGTTAATCGAACAATTTGAAAAATTTGCCCTTCATTACGGGTTTCTCCACAACTTTTGTAATGCCGGCAAATCAAATGAAAAAGGTCATGTGGAAAACAAAGTAGGCTTCACCAGGCTAAATCATTTTGTCCCCGTTCCTTCCGTATCTGACATAGAAGATTTGAATGAAGAACTTTTTCAAAAAGCAGAAAACGACGCCCAAAAACTGCACTACAAAAAACAAAAGAAAGAAGCAGAGCTATTTGAAGAGGATAAAAATTGCTTACTTAAATTACCGGACAAGCCTTTTGATATTGGCCGATTGGTAAAAGTAAAAACAAATAAATATGGAAAAGTTGAATTAGATAAAAAGATCTATTCCACATCTCCCCGGCTAGTGGGAAAACAGGTCTGGCTTTATTTAACCCATGATAGGGTGGATGTGTTAGATGAAGATTATAAACAAGTGGTTTCACACCCTAGGCTCTATCAAGAAACTGAGTCAATGAAATGGTATCCCTATTTAGAGCTGATAGCAAAACGGCCTAACGCTTTAAAATACACTGGTTTTTACAAAGAATTGCCCGATCCCTGGCAGGATTATCTTGAGTATCTTGATTACCCGAAAAAGAAAAAAGCACTTCATTTATTAAAGGATATAATTGAGCACAATGACATGGATACTGCAGCCGATGTACTTTCACAAACCCTCAAAGATGGAGTAGATGATGTGGAAAGTATCAGGCTTACTTGGACTAGAAAAACTAGCAACATAACTCTACCATCCGAACTGGTTTCAAACAATAATATACCTTCAATGACAGGATATACTCCAAATTTCGCAGTTTACGATGAGCTATTAAACAAGGCAGGTGATAGGAAATGAAAGAAACTATTGAGAGCTACTGCAAAAAGCTTAAGTTAGGTACTACTATACCGGAGAATTACCCTCAAATAGAAGCAGATACCCATGAAGAGTTTTTAGAGAAACTTTTAAGACTGGAGGTGGAACAAAGGGAGATAAATCGTAAAAACCGCCTTTTAAAACAGGCTAATTTTCCTACCTTCAAAACATTTAAGGACTACAATTTTGATAACGTAGCTTTGCCGGAAAGCATTGACGTGGAAACACTTAAGACTGCCGGTTTTGTTGAACAAAAGGAAAATCTTATTCTTTACGGGCCTGTAGGCACTGGGAAAACTTTTATGAGTATTGCTGTGGGAATTGAAGCTTGTAACCGTGGGAAAAAGGTTATGTTTTACACTACAGCAGCTTTGGTCAATCAGCTTTTAGAAGCTCAAGCTGACGGGGAAATAAATAAATTAATGAAAAAGATTGAAAAAGCAGATGTGTTAATTTGCGATGAATGGGGGTACATCCCCCTCAACACAGAAGGAGCACAACTTCTTTTTCAAGTAATTTCAAACTGTTACGAAAAGCGTAGTGTAATCATCACTACCAATTTAGAATTTAGCAAGTGGAACACTATATTTTATGATGAAAAGCTTACTAGTGCAATTATCGACAGGTTAGTTCACTACAGCCATTTGATCACATTTACAGGGCCTAGCTACAGGCTGCAGAACTCTTACATTAATTGCTAAATCTGGAATTGGGGTGCTGGATAAATTTTTTGCCGTTTTCGGGAATTTTATCTTGCCAAACACATAAAAACTAATTAAACTAGTTCAAAATAGTACGTTAAATAATTCACATCAAAGAAGTAAAAATATACTACCTTATATATTATTAATATCTAATTAATAATATTAAAAGTGGTAATTGATTTAAGTAATTGATCTAATCAAATATATTCTTTCCCCTTTGCAAAAAAACCTTCCTAACTTTTAGTTTTTTTATTAAAAATTCGAAAAAGATGAAATTAAAATAGAGGATTTTAAAAAATTAGCTATTTCCTATTGACAACGATGTATTAACAGTGTATAGTATCAACTAAAGAAAATACCCTAAATAACTAAAGGGTAATAGGAGATAAAGTGAGACAGATTAACTTAATTACAGCAGAGGCTTAAGTTCCTGGTGCTGATAAGAACATTAAAGATTGGGGGAGCGAAAACAATGGCAACGGTTTATGTTAATGGCAAGGCAAGGGAGTTTGAAGGTGTTACTACTATCAATAAGGTTTTGGAAGAACTTAATATGAAGCCAGAGATGGTAAATGTTCAGGTTAACCAGGAGATGGTTGACAAGGGTAAGTTTGAAGAGACAAAGGTAACTGAAAATGATAAAGTGGAGATTTTGATGTTCATGGGTGGAGGCTGTTGTCAGCCTAAGTGCTGTTAAAACTTAAATTAAACAAAAGATAGATATTAAAATTACTTAAACTTTTTTTATAGATACGCATGTATAAATAGATATATTGTTTAGCTGACCAGAAAACTGGAGGCTTAGGAATTAAATGTTCCTTTGACCTCCGTTTTTTTTACCGAACTTAAATTAACTCTTTATTAAGCACTTATAAAAATTGAATTTTGGAAAAAAGAAAGGATGGGATGGTTATGAGGACAAAAGAAAATAGCTTGGATTTGGGAAAACAAGCTGAGACTGAATCAAACAAAAACACAAATACAGAAGAAATAAGGAAAGTAAACCCGCTTCTTGCAACAGAAGATTGGTGGGCGGTGTGGCTAGGCTTTTTCATTATAGCTCTTACTGCAGTTGGACTTTTTAATCGAGTACCCGAGCCAGGTGGCTGGATGTATAATCCGCTAAACAGTTTGGGTGCAGGAACATTCTTAGAACTAATAATCTTTGGAGCTGCACTTGCGCTGGTACTTGGAATATCTGTCTATTTTGTCAAAGGTGAAATCAAAAAATACTTATATGCATTTGGTGGAGTCTTTGCCCTGGCTGTTGCAGCATACGTCTTAGGGCAGCAGGAAATAGCATCAGAATATGGATTAGGTGATGTAGTATGGGCACTTATCTTAGGAATTACTATCAGCAACACAGTAGGAGTTCCGGAAACTATCAGGCCAGCGATTAAGAGTGAGTTGTATATAAAGATAGGTCTAGTACTTCTTGGAGCAGAGATTTTGTTCCATCGTTTGCTTGTACTAGGGATGTATGGAATAGGGGTAGCATGGATTGTGACACCGATTGTTCTTGTATCAATGTATTTTATAGGTACGCGGGTTCTTGGGATAAAGAGTAAATCCCTTGTTGTAACTATAGGTGCAGCAACTTCAGTATGTGGTGTATCTGCAGCCATAGTCAGCGGAGGAGCTTCTAAAGCCTCAAAAGAAGAGATGACTCTTGCAGTATCTATAACTTCATTATTTACGATCTTTATGATAGTGTTGATGCCGGTTATAGTCTCCTTAACAGGAATGGACGCTCTTGTTGGAGGTGCCTGGATAGGAGGAACAGTTGATGCGACAGGTGCTGTGGTTGTAGCCTCCTCTGTATTAGGCAGTGAAGCAATGGAAGTAGCAGCAACTATAAAGATGATCCAAAACGTTCTTATAGGTATAATAGGTTTTGCAATTGCTTTTATCTGGGTAAGTAAAATTGAGAAAAAAGCGAAAGAAAAAGAAGAAGGAGTTACAGGAGAAGACAAAGTGGCAAGCAGAGTTAGCGTATCAGAGATATGGAACAGGTTCCCCAAATTTATATTAGGCTTTGTAGCTGCATCAGTATTGTTCTCCTTCGTATTCTTCCCTCAAATGGGAGAAGCTTGGGTTGAAGATGTCCTTGGTGTGACAAGTGGACTTAGAGGTTGGTTCTTTGCCCTTGCCTTTATAAGCATTGGCCTGAACTCAAACCTTATAAAATTAAAGCACTTACTAAGTGGTGGCAAACCTGTGATTCTGTACGTGATGGGTCAAGGCCTAAACCTAGCATTAACTCTTGCAGCAGCTTATGTGTTGTTTAGTGGAAACTTCATACCAGCTCCGTTCTAAACTATATATAGACTTTAAAATGAAAAAACTAAACTTAGGTTAAGTGGATATATTTAAACATATTCTCCGTATTAAGAATATTAAACTTAAATCTTAATTCTTATGCGGGGAATTTTTTTATTTGGAAGGAAAATAAATATAGATAAATAAAATAGTATATAATGCAGTTGATAAGAAAAGCATAAAAAACACAATGGAGGTGAAAAAAGAATGATGAGAAAAGACGGTGAATCTCTTGAGGGGTTAAAAGTTAAGTTTTTCAATAATCACTTTGCAACTAGCTCAAAACTTGAAAAAGAAGTTAATGAATTTATAGAATCAAGTGTCGAAACTCTCTATGGTATTGAAACTAACTTCTATAATGATGAAATTCTTATTAGCGTATATTATAAATAGTGGATCAAGTGGTAAGCAAAAAAGTCAAAAAAAAAGCCGCCAATCAAGGGCGACCAATTAGATGTATATTAAATAAAATGGATGGATAGAGGTACTATGCATTGTAGTAACTCTAGAATCATTATAACCCGGGTATTTATTAATGTCAACATTAAATTACTACATATTATAGTAGAAAAATTAGGCACCTTATCAAAAGGTGTCTTTTTTTGTTATAAGGCAAAATATGATGAATTAATATAACCACCTCACAATATGAATATACAAATTAATATTAGCGAAGGCTTAAAATTATTCAATATGAGGTGGTTATATTGACTGGCTTGATTGGAAGAAATGTATTGCTTTTGATCCTTTTATTTTTTTTAATATCATCTATCAAGTTTGACATTTTGTTAAATACTTCGTTTGCGGCTGATGAAGTCGACATTATAATAGATGGGGAAGAGGTAAAATATGACAAGGACAAGTTTTGGGTAAAAGATAATAACATTCTCATGCCCCTTGATTTTGTGAAAGATAACTTGGATGTTGAAATTAATAATTATGAATCAGAATACCAAATAAAAAAAGATGATAAAAAAGTGTTTTTTTATATTGGAGAGAAATTATATATCATAAATGATGAGAAAAAAGAAAAAGACTTTTCCCCGTATATAACTGAAGATTATAACATTATAATGCCACTAAATATTTTGGAAGGACTAGGTATTATAATAGAGCTTGACCAAGCAGAAAGAAAGCTCAAAGTATATGACGAGAAAGAACCTGAAAGGCCAGGGCTAATAACTTTTGTCCTAGATGATGGTTCAAAAAATCAATACGAGATGTTGTATCCACTGTTTAAAGAAAAAGAAATCCCAGCCAACTGGTCTCCCGCAACGGTATATCTTGACGAACTAGATGATTTTGCAACCTGGGAGATGATTTATAATGTGTATAAGAATTCAAAGCCAAGATGGGAGATAAGCTCTCACTCCTCGTCTCACCCAAATTTGACTAATCAAAGCAACGAAAGAATAAGAATTGAAGCTGAATATAGCAAAAGAGCTTTAAGTGAGTTTGAACCTGTTTCTTTTGTCTATCCTTATTATCAATATAATGACAGGGTTATAGAACAGGTCAAAGAACATTATGACCTTGCTTATGCTGGGTCTATTAACGACGACTACAATAGGCCAACAGGTAATAATGGGGCTAATGATATACGAAACATAAACTCTAGGGAATATGTAAAAGAAAATCCTTATGAGATTAAAAGAGTAACCCTAACAGGACCTCATGGTAATTGGAACTCTTTAGCCAGCCATTATAATCTAGAAAGGCTTGTAGATAAAACTAAAGAAAAGGACGGTCTGCTAGCTTTTACCCTTCATAAAGCAGATGAAAATTCTGTGGAAAGGCTTAGAGAACTAATTAATTATATAAAAGAAGTTGACGTTCCGGTTGGGACATCATACGATGTCATAGATGAGATTTTAGAAGATTAAAACTTTCATATAGTTTGTTTAGATTTTAATTTGGTTAAAAGAGGTAACAGTCTTATTTACAATGAATGATAAAATTTTTATAATAAATATGATAGGTTATATTTTAATAATGTATACAATTGGTATATTATAGTTTGGGGTTGTTATAATATGAAGTTAGGTCCAGAACAACAAAATTTAGAAAAACTTATACTGAATATTATATCGGAATGTGTAACCTACCTTGATAAGGACTTTAGTATAAAATGGGCGAACAAAGCGGCTTGTGACTTAATTGGCAAAGATTTCGAAGAGATTAAGAATATGAAATGTTACGAGGTATGGTATAAACAACATTCGCTTTGTAAGGATTGTCCTGCCGTATCAGCTTTAGAGTGGAAAGAGACCTGCACCTCTATCAAAAAAACTCTAGATGGTCGCTACTGGAGTATTACAGCTTATCCGGTATGGGGGGAAGATGAAGGGTTAGAAGGACTTATAGTTACAAATTATGATATTACTACTCAAAAAAATATAGAACTAGAATTAAGAGAACAAAAAGAAAAGTTTTCTGCAATAACTAATAATATGTTAGATATTATTTCAATGACAGACTCAAATGGAATAATAAATTATGTATCACCTTCAATTAAGCCTACCCTTGGCTATGAACCTAAAGAGTTAATTGGCAGGTCAGTATTTGAATTTTTGCATCCTGATGATAAGGAGATTATAGAAGGTGTTTTCCTAGAAGCAATAAATAATCGTTCTTCAGGTAGAGAAGAATTTCGATTTATTGATAACGAAGGAAATTATAGATGGCTTGAAGCAACAGGGAATGTGATAGTAGATGAGGATGGAAATATAAAAAATACAGTCTTTGCCAGCAGAGATATAACAAAAAGAAAAGAAGCAGAGGCGAAAGTACGGCGCCTTAGCTTTTATGATAATCTTACAGGGTTATATAACCGGGTTTACCTTGAGGAGGAAATGAATAGATTAGACACTAAAAGACAGCTTCCAATAAGTGTAATAATGCTTGATGTTAATGGACTAAAGCTTGTGAATGATGCTTATGGTCACAGTATGGGTGACGATTTGTTAATATCAGCTGGCCAAGTGTTAAAAAAGGCATGCCGCAAAGAAGACTTGATAGGCCGCTGGGGAGGGGATGAGTTTGTTATATTATTGACTCAGACCCCAATGGATATGGCAGAGCAAATTACAGAAAGAATAAAGCAGGAATGTGATAAGACCATCGTTGGGTCAACTCCATTAAGCATATCCTTTGGCGTTGCTACAAAAGAAACTGAAGCTGAAGATTTAGATGATATTTTGAATGATGCTGAGGTGCGAATGTATAAGAATAAACTTGCTGAAAGCAGTAAGGCAAGAAACAAAATAATTTATAATTTGATAAATGACCTAAGAGAAAAAAGTAATGAAACCGAAGAACATGCCTGGAGGCTAACTAAACTGGTATTTGACTTTGGAATTTATCTAAATTTAGTAGAGTTTGAACTAGAAAGGTTAACTCTTCTTGCCAGTGTACATGATATAGGAAAGATAGTAATCTCTGAAAATATTCTTCAAAAAGATCAGGCTGACTTGACCGAAGAAGAGAAGGAGACTCTGAAAAAACATCCAGAAGCAGGTTATCAGATTGCACGTTCCTCAGAAAACTTGGTCCATATTGCATCTGAAATACTAACCCATCATGAAAACTGGGACGGCACAGGATATCCAAGACAGTTAAAAGGCAAAAACATTCCCTTGCTATCTAGAATAATAGCAGTGGTAGGGACATATGAAAAACTTATTAATGAAGGTGCTCCCGGAACAAAATATAAACAAGAAGCCATTAGAGAACTTAATAAACTTTCTGGAAGTAGGCTAGATCCTACCCTTGTTGAGAGGTTTTTAGAGTTTATAAAAGAGGGAGATAAAAAAACTAACTAGAGTAAAAGTCGTCGACCTATAATAGTGTTGTAGCTCTAGGAGGTCGACGACTTTTTGTACATTAGAGAAAATAAAAAGATGTTTGAGGAATTTAAAGATAAGTGGGTTGTTTCAAAATTTTAGTTATAAATGTAATTGTTGTTTAGAAGAAAATCCTGATAAATAAAATCCTGATTTCATGCTTTTGTTTGGGTCAGGAGCTTACCTTGAAGGGATTGAAACTTGGCGGAATAAACTCGTTAATAGGCGGTATTAACGGTCAGGAGCTTACCTTGAAGGGATTGAAACTATTCTTCGATTGTTTCTGAAGTACGAGTAGTGCGAGTCAGGAGCTTACCTTGAAGGGATTGAAGCTAAGATATTATAATCATCCGTAAAAGAGATGGAAACTAAATTAAGTGCCTGTTTTAAAAAACTAAAAATGGGACTTGCTAATGTCTTTGTATTCATATATTTTAAAGTTAGTTAGAAACTTCCATTATTACATAAGTTATTAAAATAGACATGGTAGTTTTTAACAGATAGAACTGTAGAGGCTATGCTAAATAAATTAGTAAATAGAATTATTAAGAAATAATCAAATAAAGGTGAGGACTATGATTTCCGAAATAAAAGGTAAAGTTGGTCTAAAAGGAAAAAATTTAAGCGAGCGGTCTGAAGATAAACTTACTGGAGATGTTTTCGGCAGTCTCAGATACATCCCCTTTGATAAAGCTATGAAAATAATACTAAATGAAGCTTGTATAAAAAAAGAATACGATGAAACAAATTGGTTATTGAATTCACTAAACTTTGATTACTGGAATGATAATATTCACTTTTGGCCTAAACATTCTCTTGGAGAATTGGATTTATTATTAACCTTTGAAAACCTTATTATAGGTGTTGAAGTAAAATATTTAAGCGGCCTTTCTTCCGAAGATGATATAGCAAATGAACCTGAAATTAATGTAAAAGAAAATAGCATCAATCAATTAGCTATAGAAACCAGGATACTAAATAACATCTGTAATAACAAAGAAACACCTCTATTGTTATTTGTAGCTCCTGAACCTTTTAGCTATTCTACAGTACAGGAGGTAATTGATAGAAATATTTTGGAACATGGTGTCTCAGTGGGCTATCTATCCTGGGAAATTTTCTATGAAAAAATAAAAGAGTTAATCAATGATAACAATTTAAATGATTTTGAAAAACTTATATTAAATGATATTCAACAACTTTTACAAAGAAGAGGTCTAGAAAGATTTAGGGATTTTAAAATTGGATTAGATAAAGTAGAGGCAGGCGAACACTTTTGTTTTAAAGGCAAAGTTGATGATGAAACAACATTAAATTTTGACTTTAATCTTGGCGAAACTGTCTTAAAGGGTGGTGCATATGAATTTGAAAGTAAATATTAAAAATGCTTTTGATGTAGTATTGAAGACTTATGAAAACATTGACAAGCTAATGAGGTATTGCGACATTTGTGCATATGAGTGTAGCTATATTCCTTCAACTGAAAGTCATTTTCTAAGATACAAGTCTGACCCTGATTATAATGGTTGGTTAATAACCAGCTTTATTAAACTATACCAATCAACAGAAGATGAAGAATTAGAAAACTATTGGCAAGATGGGCCTATATATGGCATGAATATATATTTATTAAGCGAACCTTCTATATATCTTGCAAAATATGAATTTGAAGACATGTCTGCATGGGAACACGGGTATTTCTCTAACCGTGACTTTTGGTTTGCTTCTCCACTTCGTCCGGATGAATATGGTAATGAATTTGAAATAGAAATATTACAGAACGAAAATTTATACTTTGTCTCTACCCCTCATAATGACAAAAAACATAAATATTTGGATATGAAAAGAGCAGTTTTTACTTACATAGACATGCTCCAGGTTACATCAGAAAATGTAGAAGAATTGATTTTTAATGAATTTGATAAGTTAAAAGATCTATAACATAGATTGAGAGATATATTTTATATTTATTATAGATTGAAGAGCAGATTAATGTAGGTAACTAGCTATGAATATAAATACCTTACTGATAAAAAAATTCCCTACACGCGTTAAGCTGGAAGTAATTTTAGAGGGGGAGAAAAGTTTAAAGATTTAAAAAAATAAATAACTAAGTAAATAAATAACTAAGTTAATTGACAGTAGTTCAAGTAATAGTTATGATGTATTTAGATTATCCGCTATAGATGGAATTGAAATTGAAGATGGTTTATGGATGTTAATTAGCTTACCTCGCAGGGATTGGAATTGAAAAATAGCAAAAATTTCTTGATGTTTCTTTTTTTAAATGTTATAATTTTTATGAAGATGGTTAATGGAAGGAGATAAACATGAAATTAGAAATAACCTTTGAATTAGAAAAACCTTTAAGAATTTCTATACATTATCATTATGAAGTACAAGGTTTAATTTACGGCAAAATGTCAAAAGATTATGGCGATTTCATGCATGGTGATGGCTATAAAAAAGAAGGAAAATCATATAAATTATTTTCTTTTAGCAGGTTGGAAGGAAAAAGTAAATTTAACAAGAAATATAAAGAAATAACATTCTACGACAATGTAAAAATTACTATATCATCCATTATACCACATTTTTTAAGAGATTTAGCCAACAACTTTATGCTATCTGACAGTATTTATTTGTTTAATCATAAGTTGAAAGTTACCCAGATTAAGACTATTGAGGATTTGGTAAATACAAATAAAATACTGGTCAGAGCCATATCTCCAATTACTACATATACAACTTACGAACGACGGGATGGCAGTAAATTTACGCATTATTTTAAGCCAGAAGAACAGGCTTTTCAGCATCTTGTTGAAGAAAATGTTATAAACAAATATGAGACTTACTATAATACTAAACTAAATACAAAAACACGTTTTTTGATTAAACCTGTAAAAGTAACACAAAAAGATAAAGTTGTTACTAAATACAAAAACACGATTATAAATGCTTGGGGTGGGTTATACAGACTTGAAGCATCGAAGGAACTTTTAGAGTTTGCCCTTGCTGTGGGTGCTTCAAGTAAGGCCTCTCAAGGATTTGGCCTTTTGTCTCTTGAGAAAGAGCTTACCTGAAAGGGACAATTTAAAATACGAAAGGGGCATATTAATGAAATTACCTCATTTAACTGCAAAGATTGGGAAAGAAGCAAAAAATGAAATTGGTGGGAATACTGAATTGGCTATGTTAGTAGAGGATATAAACTTTTCTTCAAAAGATAATCAAAAGGGAAAATATATAATTCATATGACCTTTGATATTCCCAAAAAAGAAATAAGGTTTGAAAATAGTAAAAAATTTAACCAATCTTCAATTTTCAATTATAACTATTTTGGTAACAACTCAGCTGCTGCACTTCAATATTATCTTACTCGTTCTGGAGATAATATTCATTATTTGTTAACTAGTGTATTTAATGATCTTAATTTAGCTTTGATTAAAAATGAAATGCAAAATACGGAGTTGAAGATTATATTAAATGAGTTAGAGCAAAATGAACTTATAAAAGTGGGTGATAAAAAAGGGGAAGGTTACGTAAATTTATCATGTTTTTCAGAAATAGAAGAAGGAGTTGTAGATAAGAAAAAAAAGTCAATTAATTTTGGTCAAAACTCACTAAAAGGGGAAGAATTTATCAGATATTTAACGGATGCATCAAAAAATGATAAATTTGTACTTGTAATTCCCCAAGTTAAAAGAGAAGAAGAAGAACCTCCTATAATACTTTCGAATCATCGAGATTATATCCTGCTTGTAAAAAAAGAAGAACAGCTTGAAAATGTACAATCTAGCAAGGAGAAAAAACTTTGTTATTTGTGTCACGATAACAGGACGGACACAAGTAGTTCTTTAACCTCAAAATTTAGTCGGTCAGGTATCAACAAAATTTTTACTACCACTACATATAACGCTGCAAAAAATTTGAATAAAAAAGCCTTTGATGACAATTATTCAATTTGTGGTGATTGCTTTAAAGATCTTCTATTTGGGGAAAAAAAAGTTTCTAATAGCTTCTCTGGCTATATTGCAGGAGAACGAGCATTTATTATACCTGAAAGCCTGATAAATGATCTTGACTATAATTTAGAAGGGATAAAAATAAAAAAAGATACAGATTTTTTCTTTGATCATTATGAATACGAGAACTTTGAATATTCGCTTAATTATATATCAGAAGAGTTAGGATTAACAGCTCAAGTGATTCATTTTATAGTTTATCGAACAGATGGAAATTCAGTCGATATATTAGAGACTATTGAAGATGTACCAACTACAAATTTTGTTGAGTTAATAAAAGCTCTTGGAGAAATATCGAGTACATTTGTGCCTTTCATAAATCCTATGAAACTTGGAACTATATATCGAATGATCCCTGTTAGGAAAGACAACAAAAACAATCAATTGGATATTCAAAGAATTTTGGGGATGTATAAAGCTTTACTAAAAGGGCATTCAATAGAAACTATTAGCATATTTGATTTAGCCGTTGAAGCTATGGACAAGGGAATAAAAGAATTAAACAAATCACAGATAAGGCAGTATTTTAATCTCGATTTTGCTGGCAACAAGTTAGATTTTTTTATAATGAAGCTAATAATGCGCTATTTAGCTTTACTTAAAACATGTGAGCATTTAGAAATTATTGACAAAAAATCTTTTCAGAGAAGGGGGGTTCAGGACTTGCAGATAAAAACAAATGATAGCAGATTAAATGAGATGGAATCATTTTTGGATAAGAAAAAATTTGATAGAGTGCCTAGGGCAATGTTTTATTTGGGGACGGTAATGTATTTGGTTGCATCTGCACAGTATAATAAAAATCATAAAAGTAAGCCTATAATGAAAAAAGTTAGCTATCAAGGGATGAGCCACAAAGAAATGATATGGCTTTACCAGGAATTACTTGAAAAATGTCGTCAGTATGATCTATATTCAAGTTCAAAAAATTCGTTATCAGAAAAGTTACTTTCGGCATTTCATAATTATACTGGTGTAAATGAAACTGAGGAACTAACTGAACAAGAAAATGTTTTTTACTTAATGGCTGGTTATGCTTATATGGTAGGAGATAGCTTTATTAACACATTGGAAGAAAAAGAATAAAAAACAATAAGGAGTGATTTTAGTGGTATTATCAAAAAATAGTGATTTTTTGTTTGGGTTTGAAGCTGTAATGACAAATCCTAATGGTGATCCTGATCAAGAAGATAAGCCCCGGATGGATTATGAGACAAAAACCGTTTTGGTAAGCGATGCTAGGCGAAAACGTGACATAAGAAATACTTTAAAAGAAAAGGGCTATCCTATATTTGTAGACACATTAACTGACCAAAAAGTAGAAATGAAAGATATGTTTAAGCACATTCGTGATAATTATCTCCAAGGAGAAGACCGTATAACTTCTTTATTTGAAAAGTACAACGAATTAAAAAAAGCATGGGAAGATTTAGCGAATGAAAGTAATAAAGAAACAATAAAAGAAATTTATGAAGAGGCTGAAAATAATAACAAAAAGAAGACAATATTTAATCGTTTTAACAATGAATTTACTACGGCAGTAATAAAAGAAAGGTTGATAGATTTAAGAATTTTTGGAAGTGCAATGGCTGTTGATAATGTTACTCGTACTTTTACAGGTCCAGTTCAAATTACATGGGGATATTCCTTGCATCCTGTAGAACTAATGAAATCTAATACAATCACATCTATAATGAGTGACGATAGTTCTACGTTTGGTAAAAAGCATAAGATATATTATGGGTTAGTTGTGCACTCTGGAACTATAAACAAGTTTAGCGCAGAAAAAACTGGGATGACTGAAAAAGATAAGGAACTTTTCAGAAAAGCTTTAGTTCAAGGTATTTTAATGAACCAAACGGATAGCAAACAGGGTCAAACCCCTCTATTTTATTTAGAATTACAGTACAATGAAAATTTCGATGGATTTATTGGAGATTTGCGTAGATTCCTAAATGTTAAAAGTAATAAAGAATATGTAAGAAGCTTAAATGATTTGGAAATAGATGACTCGCAGTTGAGTGAAGTAATAGAGAAAATGAAGAACTTAGGATATATAGATAAAATTATATGTTGGTATCATCCCTTAGTACTTAATAAAAAATTGTTTAATTTAGGGAATGATACTATAGAAGTAGATCTCTGGAAGCCTATGGAAAGTGAGGAATAAAAAATGAAAGTTATTAGCTTTTTATTAAAAGGGAAAATGGCTCACTTTCGTCGTTATTATTCAAATTCTTCATCTTTGTCGTATACTTTGCCACCTAGAACAACGATTACAGGAATCATTGCAGGAATTTTGGGCTATAAACGTGATAGTTACTATGAGTTATTCTCACTTGAGAAGTGTAATATAGCAATTGGCATCAGACAACCGGTTAAAAAAAATGTACAAACTTTAAATCTCTTAATGATTAAAGGTCCCAACGATTTCAGAGGAGATAAACCCAATCCAAGTCAAACTCCAACTGAAATAATCACCCCTTCTAATATACGTACAGGAGAATTAGAATATCAAATATGGTTTCACCATGAAGATGAAGAACTAATGAATGAATTAAAAGATTTATTAAATCAAGATGTAGGTTTTTGTACTAGAGGTATTTCAGTGGCATTAGGGACAGCACAACATTTAGGTTGGATAGAATATTTAGGAGAAAGTGAAGTAACCGAAGAGATAAATGGTTCTGCAAAGATTTTTTCAGCCGTACCAGTAGGGAATGTAATAGAACTTGATATAAAAGAAAATATTGGGAAAGAAAATTACTTTATAATTAAAGAAGAACTCCCGCTAGAATTTGACAGGGAAAGAAAACTAAAGCAAAAAGCAGATTTTTTAGTAAATTTAAACAGTCAAGAAGTAGAAGCGAAAATAAAAAAAGCCTTTAAATTAAATTCTGGAGAAGTTATTACATGGTTAGAGGTGAGCTAATGGAAGAGGAAATTATATATTCTCACTATGATGAAAAGAAAAATATAAAAAAAGAGTTAAAAGAACATTTAAATGATGTAGCTGGTGCTGCTGAAAATTCTGTACCTACTACTATTCAATTTGATGATATATTAAATAGCACTGATATACGAAAGTTAGTTAAAGAGACATGCTTGTTTCATGATTTTGGCAAATTTACTGATTTTTTTCAGACATACCTGGTTAATAACAAAAAACACAAGCTTAAAAGACATTCTCATATTTCAGCTATTTTTCTATTTAATAGGTTGAAATTATCTTCTGTTTTATCGCATTTAAAAGAAACCGAAGCTAATAAAATAGCATTTTTAAGTTATTTGGCAGTAAGATTGCACCATATGGATCTTAGTGTAAAGGATTTATTTAGTTATTCACATTTGCCTTCACAGTTAAATGAATTAAAAGCACAAACAGATAACATATTAAAGCGAATTAATAAAATAACTCAAGATATAGATTTGTCAGAGAAAGAGGTTAAAACTTATTTAGAAAATAATCCATTGGACTTAAATGCAAAGGAGCATTTAAAAAAATATTATATGAGCTTAATAAACTTTCCTCATGAAAGATGGTTTTTTCTTTTGATTTATTTGTACTCACAGTTAATTGATAAAGACAAGCTTGATGCAGGTTTGATAAAAACAAAAGAAATAAATTTAGCCCCTGTGGAAAAAGTAACTGATTATATTTCTAAGAAACGAAGAGTTACAGAGCAACAAATAGTGAATGATGATAGAGAAGTCGCTAGGAAAACTATCATTAATAATCTTCAGGGATTATCAGATGATGAAATAAAAGAGCATCGAATTTTCACATTAACTGCCCCGACAGGACTTGGTAAAACTTTGTCCTCGCTACAAGCTGGGTTATACCTATGTGAGAGATTAAGTAACATATATGATTACACGCCTAAAATAATTACAGCTATACCTTTCATAAATATAATTGAACAAACCAAAAAAGATTATATTGAAGTATTTGAAGCTTATGGAAGAGTTAACGTGCACCATAGACTCGCTGATTTAAAAATAACTGCATATCAAAATAATGACGATAAAAACAGAGATTATGAAAAAAGTTTAGACCAATCTCTTTTAGAAGTAGAAGCTTGGGAAGGCGACGTGATAATGACTACTTTTGTACAATTGTTTCAATCTATTTTTTCAAATTCGAATTCAAGCTTAAAAAAGATTAATAAATTAGCGGGAAACGTGGTAATCTTAGATGAAATACAATCTATTCCTGAAAAATATATGCCTGTAGTTGGAGCAATGATTATTAAGTTGTCTGAATATTTTGGAAGTAGGTTTATATTAATGACTGCTACACAACCATATATTATAGAGTTGGGTAAGCAGTTAATTGAAGAAGAATCAAAAACTAAAACAAATACTAATAGTATGTCTTCTTTAGAGTTACTATCTGATAACCAGAAATATTTTGAAAAGTTAGACAGAACAAAATTAATTCCCACATTGCAACAACCTTTTGATACAAATGGTTTTCTTGAGTTTTTTGAAAATACTTGGAATTATAAATCAAGTTTAATAGTTGTAAATACAATTAAGCGCTGTATAGAAATTTTTGATGCTTTAAAAAATATTTTATCTGATGAAAAGAAAGTAAAAGTACTTCATTTGTCAACTAATTTAACCCCATTGGATAGAAAAAAAATAATAAATGAAGCTGAAAACAGATTAAAAGAGAAAAATATAACTGTTATGGTATCAACCCAAACTATTGAAGCAGGTGTTGATCTAGATTTTGATATAGGTTATAGAGATTTAGCTCCACTTGATGCAATTATTCAAACGGCAGGAAGGATTAATAGAAGTGGATTAAACAAAGAAAACAATTTATATATCTCTTCCCCAATATACGTATTTCAGCTGGAAAAGGACCATAAATATATTTACCCTTTCCATCAAATTGAAGACACAAAAAAGAAACTTTCCAGTTATGAAGTGATACCAGAAGAGAGTTACCAGCAATTAATTGATGGATATTTCCGGGAATATGCGTGCGAAATTTCAGATGAATCTAGAGAAATCTGGCGTGCTATAAAAAAGCTTGATTTTGATGTTATTAATAAGTTTAAGTTAATTGAAGATGATGTTTCAGTTATTGATGTTTTTATTGAATTGGATGAAAATGCATCTCAGCTGGCGGACGCTTATGAAATGGTTAAAGATTATAAAATGGAAACTGATAAAGAGTTTATCTCTAATGTGCTTGATAAAAAAATAGTAAGTATTAACGAATTTGAAAGAAAAGTAATTATAAAGCTTCTTCTAGTTAAATTAAGCGAATATATGGTGCCAGTAAGAGCAACTAGGCTGGCCAAAAACAAAGCGTTTGATTTTTCGGATAGAAATGGTGTAAAAGCCTCATTTATGTGGGTCCCACGTAATCAAATTGAAGAATATTACTCTAAGGAGAAAGGTTATATAGAATTAGAAGATGCTCGTATGTGGTGATAAGAAAGTTGATTTTATGTTTGTTTTGAGAAGGTGATATTATTGAGCTATGAAATGGCAGTTACAGCTACGCATATTTGGTATTATTTTATATGCAAGCGAGAAGTATGGTTGTTATCAAGAGGCATAGCAGCTGACCAGGAGGATGAAAATTTAGATCTAGGTCGTTTTATTGATAGAAATACCTATCAAAAGAACAAAAAAGAAATTGTTGCAGGAAATATAAAAGTAGATAGAGTAAGAAAAGAAGGAGAAGAAGTAGTGGTTGGTGAAGTGAAAAAATCTTCTAGATTTAAAGAAAGTTCTAGATATCAACTGCTCTTTTATTTAGACAGTTTGCGCCAAATGGGGATTGAAGCTAGGGGAGAACTTCTTTTTCCCCAGGAAAAAAAGCGAGAAAAGGTCGAGTGGACTGAAGAAAAGAAAAAAGAGCTTGACAAAGTAGTTGAAGACATCAGAAAAATTGCAAAAAAGCCAGTGCCGCCAGCTCCAAAAAAGATTAATTTTTGCAAAAAGTGTGCCTACCGGGAATATTGTTGGGCGGAGGGATAACAGTGAAAAAAACTTTATATATTTTTCAAAAAGGAAGGTTGAGGCGAAAAGACAACAGTCTATTGTTCGAAGGAGAGGAAACTGGTAAGAAGTTTATACCTGTTGAGGATACGAATGATTTGTACTTGTTTGGAGAAGTTGATATATCAAAGAGTTCCATGGAGTTTTTGTCCCAAAAAGAAATTTGTGTTCATTATTTTAATCAGTACTATGGTTATTATATGGGGACTTTTTATCCCAGGGAGCATCTTAATTCTGGTCATGTGATTTTGAAACAGGCTGAACATTATATTGATTATGAGAAAAGGGTTGATTTGGCAAGGCAAATTATATTTGGGTCAATTAGCCAGATGACTCAGGTCTTGAACTATTATAAAAATAGAATAGTGAGTGGAGCAGATGAAATTACTGCGGTTATAGACGATTTTAAGAAACAATTGGAAAACCTAGATCAAGCAAAGGAAATAGAAGAACTTATGGCAGAAGAAGGTCATGCCCGGGAAAAGTATTATTCGCTTTTTGATTATATTATACAAAATAAAGATTTTCCTTTTGAAAAACGAACCAAAAGGCCACCGCTAAACCGGCTTAATGCTCTTATAAGTTTTGGAAATAGCCTTTGTTACACGATCGTTTTGAGTGAAACTTATAAAACATATTTAGACCCTCGGATTGGTTTTCTTCATTCTACAAATTTTAGACGTTTCTCTCTAAATCTCGATGTAGCAGAAATATTTAAGCCGATTATAGTTGACAGGCTTATCTTTAGCCTGCTTAATAGAAAGCAATTAAATAAAAAACATTTTGACAAACATACTAATGCTATTCTTTTGTCAGAGGAAGGTAGGAAAATCTTTATCAGGGAACTAGACGAAAGACTAAAACAAACAAAAAAGCATCGTGGCTTAGGTAGAAATGTATCAAACAGGAGATTGATTCGTTTGGAGCTATATAAGATTCAAAAACACCTTCTAGAAGAAAAAGAATATAAACCCTACAAAGCTCAATGGTAAATTTTGCAGGAATCTGAAAATTTATGTAGAATTATTATAGAAGCATCAAAAAATTATGATAAATTTAAACAATGTCTAATCTGAACTGTTTCGAGGTGTATGTTTTTTCAATAGCGAATAGGAAAGGATGTTTTTTCTGTTTGTCATATTGGTTTATGATTTTGAACAGAAACGAGTAGGTAAAGCTTTGAAAATTTCTCGAAAGTATCTACATTGGGTACAAAACTCTGTGCTTGAGGGAGAAATATCGCCGGCTAACTATAATAAATTAAAAATGGAATTAGAGAACTTGATGAATCCTGAAAAAGATTCAATTATTTTTTATACATTTAGATCTCAAGTATATACAAAGCGAGAAGAGTTAGGCGTAAAAAAGGGTGGAGATGACAATATCCTTTGAAAGTTTAAGTGTCGTCGACCTATAATAGCGTTGTAATCCCAGGGGGTCGACGACATTTTATAAATTAAAGAAAATAAAAGTATACTTGAGTAATTTGAAGAATAAGTTATTATTTTAGGATTTTGATTTTTTTATAGTGTCCTGATTTATCATAAAGCTTTGACAAAAAACTTCTTATTTTAATGTGTTTGTTTGGGGTCAGGAGCTTACCTTGAAGGGATTGAAACTATGAGAGGACAAGGCGGTGAGGGTATGGCTAAAGGAAGTCAGGAGCTTACCTTGAAGGGATTGAAACATGGACAGATGGCAGTTTCTAAGTGACAATTCAAAATCAGTCAGGAGCTTACCTTGAAGGGATTGAAACTATATTGAGATAGAAACAGAGGAAGGAACAGAGCAAAAGTCAGGAGCTTACCTTGAAGGGATTGAAACACATTTATTGGGAAATATTAAATGGTATTAAAGCAGAGTCAGGAGCTTACCTTGAAGGGATTGAAACTGAGTACGCAACAGATGAAACGGTCAGAGAGGGCGACGTCAGGAGCTTACCTTGAAGGGATTGAAACAAAACTTTATTGAAGAAAGAATGAGGCCAGTATTCGTCAGGAGCTTACCTTGAAGGGATTGAAACAACGAAAAGATGGATTTGATAATAAGGGATATAAATGGTCAGGAGCTTACCTTGAAGGGATTGAAACATAAACAAGAAGAATTAGGTCATATAATTGAAACTATGTCAGGAGCTTACCTTGAAGGGATTGAAACTAGAAGGTGAGATATTATCTTGTGACATTTGCTCAGTCAGGAGCTTACCTTGAAGGGATTGAAACTCGGTTTTCTACCGTTAGACTTGTTTTTCTCTCTTCGTCAGGAGCTTACCTTGAAGGGATTGAAACCTATTTTTTGCTCTATCAAGTAATTTTTTATGATGATGTCAGGAGCTTACCTTGAAGGGATTGAAACCCCATGTGGAGCACTTACAGGCAAAGTAGCACCGCAAGGTCAGGAGCTTACCTTGAAGGGATTGAAACTATCTATAACATAACATTGATTGATCCAATAGACTTGTCAGGAGCTTACCTTGAAGGGATTGAAACTACAATGAAGCACAACAAAGAGCAATGGAAAATGCGAGTCAGGAGCTTACCTTGAAGGGATTGAAACTGTCTAATGAATAAACGCCCTTTATCATAGTGGAAGTCAGGAGCTTACCTTGAAGGGATTGAAACGGTGATAATTATGCAGGTTAGGGTGGTGATTTAATTGGTCAGGAGCTTACCTTGAAGGGATTGAAACATAAAAGTGTCTATCTCTTCTTGTGTCCATGTGTTAGGTCAGGAGCTTACCTTGAAGGGATTGAAACTTTCTCACATCAACTTCAACACGGAAGTAACCGCGTCAGGAGCTTACCTTGAAGGGATTGAAACAAAACGCAACTGCCGTTTCAGCTATTGCAAGGAGGTGTCAGGAGCTTACCTTGAAGGGATTGAAACCCGAAACGGCCAAGAGGAAAGCTGGGAGAAAGTACCGTCAGGAGCTTACCTTGAAGGGATTGAAACAATGATGAACTGCAGAATCTTCTGGTAATGTAAATCGTCAGGAGCTTACCTTGAAGGGATTGAAACGCAGGATTTACATCCTGCCTCTTTTTCAATCTATCAGTCAGGAGCTTACCTTGAAGGGATTGAAACAATAACCTGTAAACATAATCAACTAAGTAAATTTTTACGTCAGGAGCTTACCTTGAAGGGATTGAAACCTAGTAGGATTCAATCTAGAAAATCCAAGATACTATGTCAGGAGCTTACCTTGAAGGGATTGAAACCCATCAACATCTTTAGATGCCGACCTATTAAACACGGTCAGGAGCTTACCTTGAAGGGATTGAAACTAGTTACAGAAGTTGCGAGGACATATTGGAAGCAGCAAGTCAGGAGCTTACCTTGAAGGGATTGAAACTGCTACTCGACAATAAAGCCAAAACAGCTAGGTTTTTCGTCAGGAGCTTACCTTGAAGGGATTGAAACCCTTGTTTTATAGCTTTATATGTTCTAAAAGCTAAGTCAGGAGCTTACCTTGAAGGGATTGAAACTCATCAACTACCTCAATACTATTAGGCATATCTTGTCAGGAGCTTACCTTGAAGGGATTGAAACTCGTGAAGTCTGGACACCTACACAATATATCAAATGGTCAGGAGCTTACCTTGAAGGGATTGAAACTTTGTTGCCCTAGAGTAGTTTTCCCTACGCTTGGCCGTCAGGAGCTTACCTTGAAGGGATTGAAACATGCAGCTTGAGTGGGCTAGGCATATACCCGGGAAAGTGTCAGGAGCTTACCTTGAAGGGATTGAAACTCGCATAAAAATCAAAGAAAATAAAGGGCCGGATTCAGTCAGGAGCTTACCTTGAAGGGATTGAAACTGTAGTGACAATGAGAAAGCCGGGAGAGAACACTGAACCGTCAGGAGCTTACCTTGAAGGGATTGAAACTAAATTATATTAAACGCCTGCGAAGTACACAGGCTAAGTCAGGAGCTTACCTTGAAGGGATTGAAACAGTGAGTTTGCGCAAGATGTTAAAGATGCAATGCCTGTCAGGAGCTTACCTTGAAGGGATTGAAACTGCTTTCAGATAAAAAGTATCATTGTCATAACACAGTCAGGAGCTTACCTTGAAGGGATTGAAACTTTTTATGCTACTTCATCTGGAGGCTATATTAACAAAGAGTCAGGAGCTTACCTTGAAGGGATTGAAACCAGAACAAGAATTTTACAGGCATAGAGCAAGGGGGGTCAGGAGCTTACCTTGAAGGGATTGAAACTGGTTTCCCTTTTTGATGGCTGTAACAGCTATAGCCGGTCAGGAGCTTACCTTGAAGGGATTGAAACTCCCGGCAGGCATGGGGAGAAAGAAAGTGCATGAAATGTCAGGAGCTTACCTTGAAGGGATTGAAACTAGTTACAGAAGTTGCGAGGACATATTGGAAGCAGCAAGTCAGGAGCTTACCTTGAAGGGATTGAAACGCAAAAGAATTTGCCATTGCAAATCCTGCACCTGCGTCAGGAGCTTACCTTGAAGGGATTGAAACTCTTCTTCTAGGTCTACATCATCACCTGCGGTATAAACGTCAGGAGCTTACCTTGAAGGGATTGAAACAGAAAAACTTGTATATACTTATCTCAGTTTACCTATACGTCAGGAGCTTACCTTGAAGGGATTGAAACCCATCAAAGACACCAAACCCTTCAATGTCTACACATGGTCAGGAGCTTACCTTGAAGGGATTGAAACTTATTAGCATTTAAGGCGACAAATAGCTTCGCCTGGTCAGGAGCTTACCTTGAAGGGATTGAAACCAAAAAAGGAAAGCCTTTCTAGTTCTCACAGCTACCGTCAGGAGCTTACCTTGAAGGGATTGAAACCCTGCTGCGTCTGTTACTCTATCTCTTAAATTACCTGGTCAGGAGCTTACCTTGAAGGGATTGAAACGAGATCTTATTTGAGGGAACTTTTGAGTTTGATGATAGTCAGGAGCTTACCTTGAAGGGATTGAAACACTGCTATGACAGCATTGCACGAAGAAGGTTTTAGGTCAGGAGCTTACCTTGAAGGGATTGAAACACAACTAAGGAGGGTCTAATATTTTAGAAGAGTACGTGTCAGGAGCTTACCTTGAAGGGATTGAAACGATGTTTGTATTGATGATTTTGCAGGGTATCTAAAGTCAGGAGCTTACCTTGAAGGGATTGAAACGCAGGAAGGAATGACGATCTTCCACGTTGTGAATCTTCGTCAGGAGCTTACCTTGAAGGGATTGAAACTTATGAAGGTGATTTAGAGATTGTAGAAGGTGAATAGTCAGGAGCTTACCTTGAAGGGATTGAAACTATGCAGGGTAGGTCTATTGTTAATCAGTTTGTTATTGTCAGGAGCTTACCTTGAAGGGATTGAAACACTTCAACTGCTGTTTCTTGACTTTCAAACATTGAAGTCAGGAGCTTACCTTGAAGGGATTGAAACCTATTTTTCATCTTTTCAACAACAAAAGATAAACCATGTCAGGAGCTTACCTTGAAGGGATTGAAACATTATCATGTTGGCAGAAAAAAGACAGAGTATTCACGTCAGGAGCTTACCTTGAAGGGATTGAAACCCCTGATCTATACAAAGAAATCCAAGAAACTAATCAAGTCAGGAGCTTACCTTGAAGGGATTGAAACAGGTTTTCATGGCCGATAATAAAGGCACTGTCAGATGGTCAGGAGCTTACCTTGAAGGGATTGAAACCACATATATGACAATAAGGGCAACGGGTTTTCAGTAGTCAGGAGCTTACCTTGAAGGGATTGAAACCTAAAAGACAGGTTTACGGTTTATACTTAGGTGGTAAGTCAGGAGCTTACCTTGAAGGGATTGAAACTAGATTTTATTCAAAATATCAAAACAAAAAGACACGTTAGGAGCTTACATAATGTGATTACAAATTAAAATTCCTAAATTTTTCACATTATCACATTAAATCACGGTATTAAGATAGCGGCCAAACCTACCGCTGTTTTGTTAAATGCTTTCAAATGAGCTAGATTAATATTGTTAGGAGTGGTTTAATAGGAGCCTCGGCAAAAGCCGAGGCTTTAATTTATGAAAGGCTAACCAAACTGTTAATTGCTGTAACCAAAATTTAATTAAATTAACTTCTGGGATTTTTTGTCCTAAATTGTCCTTTTTGGGTTCTCCTGCTTAAAATCAACTTACAATCAAGAAGTCTAACTTTATGTTGAGTTGTTAGATTGAAAATTCAAAGGGGGAATTAGGTCATGACTGGTAAGAAAAGTTTGGTTTTAGGTGTATTTTTGATTGCTATTTTGCTAACGGCTGCTTTTATTGGTGGATGCGGAGATGCCGCTGAAGATCGTTTGGTTCTTGCCACAGGAGGTACCGGAGGAGTATATTATCCGCTTGGTGGAGCAATGGCTAGTATCTGGAGTGAGGAAGTAGACGGAGTAGAAGCAAGTTCCGAATCAACAGGAGCTTCAGTTGAAAACGTTAACTTAGTAGATGCGCTAGAATCCGAATTGGCCCTAGTTCAAAACGACATTACTTACTATGCCTATAATGGAACTGAAATGTTTGAAGATGAAGAGCAAATGGAAGGTCTTAGAGGGATAGCTTCTCTTTATCCGGAAGAAATTCAAATTATTGCTGACGCAGACGCTGATGTAGAAACAGTAGAAGACTTGGAAGGAAAAAGAGTTGGAGTTGGAGATAGCGGAAGTGGAACAGAGGCAAATGCTAGACAGATATTAGAAATGCACGATATCACTTATGATGATATTGAAGAGGACTATCTAGATTTTGATGAAGCTGCAGATAATATCAGGGACGGGCATGCTGATGCTGCATTTGTTACTGGTGGTGTGCCTACAGGAAGTGTTACTGACCTTGCTACGACTACAGATATTGATATTGTAGGAATTGAACAAGATAAAATTGATGATATAACAGATGAGTGGGAATATTACGCTGAGACAACAATTCCAGCAGACAGTTACTCAGGACAAGAGGAAGATGTACAGTCAGTAGCAGTAATGGCAATGATGATAGCTCATGAGAGCCTTGATGAAGATGCTGTTTACGAAATGACAAAAGCGCTTTTCGAAAATACAGATGCCCTTGAAGATTCGCATGATAGGGGAGGAGAAGTAGAATTAGATGATGCATTAGAAGGGATGCCTATTGAGCTGCACCCTGGTGCAGAGAGATATTTTGAAGAAGAAGGTATAAATTAATTCTTATGAAGAGAGATAGCAGTAATTCGGGCGGGTGTAGTTTTCCCCGCCCGTCAATTTTAACAATGAACAAAAAAGTTTTATTAGCTGCAGCAGCAGTAATTATAATATTAACTATCGTAGGAATTGTCATTCACCCTCCCGTATATGGGCTGGAAATAGTGAATCAGGACAAAGAAACTTTAAAAAGGATTAGTGATGTTAATTATTTTAGGATGTCTCACACTCATTCTGTGATGAAGTCTGAAGTTAGAGATTACTATCAGATTGAGAGTAATAAGCTAATCAAACAAACAAAAACAAAATATAAATCTGAAGGAGCAGGCCTGCCCTTTGATGGGGTTGGTGAGTTTAGAAGAGAAGATGGATGGTTTGTTAGAGATGAAATGAATAAAGATATAAAATCGTTAAGGGTGAGAGTGGGAAGGGAAGCTGGTCACACTTTGTTTGTAGATGACAAGAAGATTATTTTGGATGAACTTGAATCACCAGGAAAACCCCTGGAGTTTAAACCAAAGATAGTTTTATTTTCTCTAATATGGTTGTAGTACAAAATACTGTATATAATACGAGGAGGTGAGCGAATGGACTATGAGCAAAATCAGCAAAATGATCAAAATGAGCAAAACGAGCAAATCGTTACAAAAAATGCAGTAAAACACCAGGAGCCTGAAGAAGAGTCGAAAATAAGGGATGTAAAAGGTTTAGCCGGGAAAATAATCTTTTTGCTTGCTGTTATAATGTCGTTATTTCACTTTTATACTGCCGGATTTGGTATTTTGGTTGCTCATCACCAAAGAGCGGTTCATCTTGGTTTTGTATTTGCTCTTGGTTTTTTGTTATATCCAGCAACACAAAGAGCGTCTAAACAGCGAATTCCATGGTATGACTGGATTCTTGCCGGTGCTGGTGTGATGGTTAATAGTTATATAATAATATTTTATGATGAAATTGTTAGAAGAGGTGGTCTCCCAACTGACCTTGATATGGTCATGGGGGTTATTGCTATATTGCTTGTTCTAGAGCTAACGAGGAGAGCAATAGGATGGCCATTAGTAATTATTGCTTCGACAGCACTATTATATGGATATTTAGGTTATATGATCCCAGGTGACTTAGGACATGTTGGATATAGTGTTCATCGATTAGTCAATCAGATGTTTATGACAACAGAAGGGATATACGGGATACCAATAGGGGTTTCTGCAACATTTGTGTTTGCTTTTATTTTATTTGGAGCATTTTTAGAGAAAACAGGAGTTGGGCAGTTCTTCATAGATCTTGCTTTTTCGGTTGCAGGTACTATGAGGGGAGGACCGGCAAAGGGTGCGGTTCTTGCCAGTGGATTTATGGGTTCGATCTCAGGAAGTTCAATTGCAAATACGGTTACAACAGGTGCATTTACAATACCCCTTATGAAACGCATAGGGTATAAGCCAACCTTTGCCGGTGCAGTTGAAGCTTCTGCCTCAACTGGTGGGCAGATCTTGCCACCTATTATGGGGGCGGCTGCTTTTATAATGGCAGAGTTCACAGGGATACCTTATGTTAGGATTATCCTAGCAGCTCTTATACCGGCACTGATTTATTATTTGGGTGTACTTACAATGGTGCACCTTGAAGCGGTTAAACAAGGGTTAAAAGGTTTACCAAGGGCTGAACTTCCCTCTTTTAAGGGTGTTATGAAAGACGGATTTCATCTGCTTGCGCCTTTGGTAGCTATTATTGTTTTACTTGTGCAGGGGATGACTCCTTTAAGAGCGGCTTTTTTTGCAATAATACTGGCAGTAGTGGCCTGTGTTATACGCAAACATACCCGGGTAAGTTTGTGGGATATTATTGAAGCCTTTGAGGTAGGTGCCAAAAAGGCAGTTAGTGTTGCAACAGCTTGTGCTTGTGCAGGAATTATAGTTGGTGTTGTTACCCTTACAGGTCTTGGCCTTGCTTTTGCAGGGGCTATTGTAAGTATTGCAGGAGGTTATCTGTTGCCTACTTTGATACTGACAATGATAGCTTCTTTGATTTTGGGGCTTGGGCTGCCTACTACGGCGAAATATATTATTCTTGCTACAATGGCAGCACCTGCGCTTACCGCTTTAGATGTTAATTTGTTAGCAGCACACCTTTTTGTTCTTTATTGTGGTGTTGATGCTGATGTGACACCACCGGTAGGTCTTGCTGCTTACGCTGGTGCAGGAATTGCAGGTGGTAATGCATTTGTCACGGGGATAAATGCATTAAAGCTTGGGATAGCCGGCTTTATCATTCCGATTGTATTTGCAGTAGATCACACTCTGTTGTTTATAGATGCTACTGCTCCTGGTATGGCCCTTGCAATTATTACAGCATGTATTGGGGTTGTAGGATTAAGCGGTGCTGTGATGGGTTATATGATAACACATGCCAAAATACACGATAGGATTTTAATGCTATTTTCTGCCTTGACTTTATTAGTACCAGGGTTGTTATCGGACTTTGGTGGGCTAATATTTTTTGGGATGGCACTCTTGATTCAATATAGAAGGCAAAAGTATGAAAAAACTTTAGAAGACCAATCAGTTAGTGCATAATGAATTGATGATTTGTTAAAAGATTAATCGAGATTTTTTGGATCAGGCACTTGTATATTGCTTGGTCCATTCTTTTTTTATGAAAGTTGTTTTAATATATCATAATATAATCCTTCTAAAAACTTTTTGACGTTGACCCTTGCCGACACTTTTTCTCCAAGTGAAAGCTTTTTCATTGCATATCTTAGTTCATTGAAGTCAAAGAAATTATATGAAAAACGCTCGAATTTTGGATGATAAGGGTCTTCGGCTCCAAGGGCGGCCATATTTACAAATGCATATTCGATAGCTCGTCTTACTCTTCTTTCTACTGCTTCTTTAGACTTTGATAGGTTGTCAGATTTTGACAGGTCGTCATTTTTAGAATAGAGGTTTTTCGAGATTTTTTCATATAATCCTTTGAGATTTTGAAGTGTTTTTAGAACTTCATCTGTTTGTTGATTGAAAAGGATTTTCATGGCTTCCATAATATCTGCACTTCCTGCATGGTTGAAAATTCCTAATGAAACAAGGGTTTCCCTGGTATATTCTAAAATATGTTTTTCTGAGTTTTGACTAAAAAAAGGACTAATGTTGGAGCTGTAATTAGTGGGAGGTTCGTAAGAATTTCCGGTTATTGCAGTTTTGATATCGGAAACCATTTTTTGCAAATTTTTCTTTTCAAGTACTTTGTTTATAACAGATACTACTTCGTTTTTTTCGATAGGCTTGTTAATATAAAATTCTATCCCGGCAGTGTATGCTTTTTTAACTATCGATTTATCTGTAACTTGTGATAAAAGAATAAAATCACCCTCATAATTTTTCTCTTTGAGATTTTTTACAAGCTGTATTCCGTCAAGCTTTGGCATCAAAAAGTCAATTATAATTACATCGGCTTTTATTTCATGGAGCTCTTCCATTGCTTCTTTCCCATTATTGGCTTTTCCTATGATTTTTCCTAGTTGTTCTGTTTCGATTATTTTGGTTAGAGAATAGCATATGGTTTCGTCGTCATCGACAATATAAAATTTCCACTGGGGTTTGTTAGTCATTCTCCACACCCCCTACAACTTTTTTCGTATCAAAATAAAGGTTCATTGTAGTTCCTTCTCCTGGTGTAGTTTCTATCCTAATTAAACCACCAAGATATTCTAATAAATTATTTACATGAGTGAGACCTATTCCCGTGGAGTTGCAAATACCATTTGTTAGGGAATTTTTCTCTGTAAATCCCGGTTTGAAGACCATTTCTATTTTTTCTTGATCAATACCTTTTCCTGAGTCGGAAATTGAAATTTCTATCCAATTATTTTCGGTTTTATTACAGTTTATTTCAATTGTTCCCTTGTATTCAATTGCTTCAATAGAATTTGTTATCAAATTATTAATAATTGATGCAATCATAACCGGGTATCTTGGATTGAAGTTATAATTTATATTAGTTTTAAAATTAATTTTCTTATGTAGATTAAGAGAGTATTCATAATTGGCATTAACCAAGAGTTGAATTAATTCCAAAAAGCCGTCTGTCAAGGTGGGTGGATTTAATAGATTTTTGAGTCCTGAATTAATCCTTTCGTAGTCCTTTTTTATTTCATGAGCTTTAGTAGAGACCTCAAGAGCTTTTTCGGAGAACTCCTGGTTATCTTCTTGTTGTAATTGTTCGTACAAATCATAACCTTTTTTTGTTAAATTTTCAATATCAGCAATTGATTTTTGTATAAAATAAACTTCAGACTGAAGATTGCCAGTCATCTGTAATATTTCGGCTCGCTTTTCTCGTTCTACTTTATTTATGATATTAAGATTATGATGGTATAGAGATGAGTAAATTCCGGTGACAAAAAGCATTCTAAGAACACCAACAGTAAGTAAGCCGCCAAGATTGATATAAATAGGATGAACAAATAAGGGTTCTGAAATTAAAACTCCTCTTATTAGCCATTCCATTACATTGGAAGAAAAATCAAGGCCACCCATAATAATGCCCTGTTTTAAGGGTTGTCCATTGTATTGTCTTACTTTAAACAACAAAATCAATATACCAAAAATAAGATAATATAGTGCTCCTGGCAAATTTGAAATAAATATTGTATAAAGACTTAAATCTGAACTGATAGTTTGTGTCAATACACGGTAAAATAGAACAGCAGTAGACGATATAATAGACAATTTTACGATAGAAAAGTTAGTAAAATATAGACATATGAATGCAAAAGCTATTACACCCAGCCCGATTCGAAAATCGGTCATGAAAGGATGTACTCTTAGCTCAGCAAATATTACTACAGCAACTGTAGCAAGAAAAAGTAACTTAAAATTACTTAGATAACCAGGTCCCTTTAAAGGAAGGTTTATATTGTTCTCCAAATAAGAAGCCTCCTTCTGGTTATAGTACATCTATATTTTATATATTTTTTTTAAAATTAGCAAATCTTGCCTTCTCCACTCTAACAGCGCATGTCTTTAACTCCGGAATCTTGCATATAGGATCCTTAGCTTTGTTTGTGAGCCTGTTTGTAAGTGTTTCTGGGAAATGAAATGTCATAAAGATAGTGTCTTTTGGGATATGGTCTGTAACCTGGATTTTTGTTTCTACTTGGCCTCTTTTGGATGAGACTTTGACAATGTCTCCGTCTTGGATCTTTAGCTTTTTTGCATTCTCAGGATGTACCATAGCAAGCTCTTCGTCTCTTATCCATTTTAGTGCTTTGGATCTTCTAGACATACTCCCTGTGTGAAAGTGGTAGAGCCATCTTCCCGTCATAAGGGTAAGAGGATATTCTTTTGACGGGCTTTCATCAGGAGGTAGATATTTGACCATATGAAACCTACCTCTGCCCCGGTAGAATTGTTTTTTGTGTAAATATTTTGTTCCTGGATGAGAGGTATCATAGCAGGGCCACTGCAGGCCTCCTTCATTATCTAACCTATCATAGGTTATGCCACCATAGAGGGGGGCAAGGTCATTTATTTCTTCCATAATATTACCTGCCGATATATTTTTAATATCTTCTTCTGTCTTATTTGATAGTCCATTCCACTGAAGACCAAGTTTTTTTGCAAGAAGAAGTAATATCTCTTGATCTGATTTTGCACTTCCTGGAGGGTTAACAGCTTTTCTTACCCTTTGGACTCGTCTTTCTGTATTTACGAAAGTCCCTTCTTTCTCAGCAAAAGACGCAGCAGGCAAAACCACGTCAGCAAGCTTAGCAGTTTCTGTCAAAAAGATGTCCTGCACTACCAAAAAGTTAGTGTTTTCAAGGGATCTCTTAACTTCATCAGCATCAGGGTCACTTACAACAGGGTTTTCACCCATAATATAGAGACACTGGATTTTGTTTGTGCCAGCTTTTTCAATAATTTCTGTTACAGTTAGTCCCGGGTCTGGATTTAGCTCAAAATTCCAATAATCTTCAAACTTTCTTCTGACCTTGTCATTATCTACTGCCTGATAAGCTGGGAAGTAATTAGGCAGAGCTCCCATATCACAAGCACCTTGGACGTTATTCTGTCCTCTTAAAGGGGCTACACCGGCTCCTTCTTTTCCAACATTCCCTGTTAGAAGAGCAAGGTTTGCAATGCTAAAGACATTATAAGTTCCTGACGTATGCTGGGTGATTCCCATAGCATATACAAAGGTGGTTTTTTCACTTTGACCTATCATTTTTGCAGCTTCGTAGAGTTTTTCTTGTGGGATACCGGTGATTTCTTCAACCCTTTCTAGCGTGTATTCTTGGATTATATCAGTCCAGGCAGAGAAGCCTTCTGTACGTTCTTCTACGAAGTCTTTGTCATAAAGGTTTTCATTATATATTATCCTTGCTAATCCATTTAATAAGGCAACGTTACTGCCGGGCTTTAGATCGAGCCGCACATCCGCATAGTCTGCAAGCTCAATTCTTCTTGGGTCTATGACTATTAGTTTTTTGCCTCTTTTTTTGGCCTGTTTTATTCTGTAGCCTGTGACAGGGTGAGCTTCAGTGGTATTAGAGCCTATTACCAGGATGCAGTCAGTTTCTAAGATTTCATTTATGGAGTTTGTCATTGCGCCTGAGCCAAAGGCAGTGACAAGCCCTGCAACGGTAGAGCTATGACAAAGTCTTGCACAGTGATCAATGTGATTGGTCTTAAAGGCAGTTCGAAGAAGTTTTTGAAAAAGATAGTTCTCTTCGTTGGTTGCCTTGGCAGAGCTTAGACCTGCAATGGCGTTACTGCCTTCTTTTTGGTAAGCAGTTATAAACTTATCGGCTATTAGAGATAGAGCTTCATCCCAGCTTGCTTCTCTAAAGCTTTCTTCACCATTTTCATTTTTGTTATTTTCCCTTATTAGTGGTTTGGTTAGCCTATCTTCTGAATGGACAAAGTCCCAACCAAATTGGCCTTTGTTACATAGATGTCCCTGATTGAAGGCATCCTTTTCCCTTGAGACTCCAACTATCTCGCCGTCATGAACTTTTAGATACATTTGACAGCCTACACCGCAGTAGGGACAGGTGGTAAGAACTTTGTTTACTTCCCAGGGTCTAGACCTCCATTCCACGGATCTTTCGACCAGGGCACCAACCGGGCAAACATTAACGCACATGCCGCAGAAAGTACATGTTGTATTTTGAAGTTTATCATCAAAAGCAGAAGTAACTTTGGTATCAAAGCCCCTATCCATAAAGTCATAGACATAAGCGCCGTTAACTTCAGCACAAATATTAAAGCATTTGCCGCACAAAATGCATTTGCCATAATCCCTGAAGAAAAATGGGTTTGACCTGTCTATTAGATATTCTTTAGTATCACCAAGATAAGGTGTGTCTTCTATTTTGTACCTATAACATAAGTCCTGAAGCCTGCAGTCGCCGTTTCTTTCACAGGTTAGACACCGGAGGTCATGGTTTGCAAGAAGTAATCTTAAGATTTCTTTTCTTGCTTCAACTACCTGGTGTGATTCTGTTTGAATGTTCAT
Organism: Natranaerofaba carboxydovora; assembly: GCF_022539405.1. NCBI lineage: Bacteria > Bacillati > Bacillota > Clostridia > Natranaerobiales > Natranaerofabaceae > Natranaerofaba > Natranaerofaba carboxydovora. The sequence continues at coordinate 287,041 of NZ_CP054394.1, forward strand.
GCCGTCTTCTACTGGCGTATGACAGGCAGGGTGAAGCTTTCTTCTGCCTTCTATCTCTACCACACACATCCTACATGTTCCAAGAATAGGAAGTCCTTCTTCATAGCATAGGGTAGGTACATGTATATTCTGTTTTTCAAGGGCTGTTAAGATGCTTTCTCCTTTTAGTGCTTTTAGCTCCTTGCCGTCTACGGTTATAGTTACTTCTTTTTGCTTTGTTTGCAAATCTCATTTCCTCCTTATACAATTTAAGTCCCTAAAGTAAGCCTTATGGAGGATTTTCTTAAATACCATAAGCGAACACTTGATTTGTACGGATTTAATAAATCGCAGTGAGCGTTGGTATTTAAGAAAATCAATGTGTGATTGCCCGGGAAGGACACTTCTCAATACATACCCGACACTTGGTACAGATCCCTGGATCTATTTCATGTGCTTCTTTTTTCTCACCTGTGATTGCCTCAACAGGGCAGTGTTTTTTACAGAGCTCGCACCCTATACATTTTTCAGGAATTATTTTAATACTGGTCAAATTTTTACAGACACCAGCTCTACAGTATTTTTGTTCTATATGTTCTATGTACTCATTCTCAAAATACCTAAGAGTACTAAGTACTGGGTTTGGAGCGGATTGACCAAGGCCGCAAAGGGAAGAGTTTATTACGTTTTTGCCAAGTCTTTCTAAGGTTTTAATGTCATCTCTTTGACCATTCCCATCAATTATTCTATTTAGTATTTCAAGCAGTCTTTTGGTGCCTTCACGGCAGGGGTTACATTTGCCGCAGGATTCACTCTGGGTGAAGTTTAGAAAAAATCTAGACAAATCAACCATACATGTTGCTTCGTCCATTACCACAAGGCCGCCAGATCCCATCATGGCACCAGCTTCTATCAAAGAGTCGTAATCTATTGACAGATCTAGCTGGTCTTTTGGCAAGCATCCTCCTGAAGGACCACCGATCTGTACTGCTTTGAACTCTTTGTCATCTTTGACGCCGCCTCCTATATCATAGATTATTTCCTTCAAAGAAATTCCCATAGGTACTTCGCATAATCCCGTATTATTGACTTTACCTGTTAGAGCAAAGACTTTTGTACCTTTGCTTTCTTTTGTTCCAAGGGAAGCAAATTCTTCGCCGCCTTTATTTATAACTATTGGGATATTGGCAAAAGTTTCTACGTTGTTAAGGATAGTAGGTGAATCATGAACTCCTTTTTCGGCAGGAAAGGGAGGTCTTGGCCTTGGCATACCTCTGTTGCCGTGAACACTTTCTATAAGGGCAGTTTCTTCACCGCAGACAAAAGCACCAGCACCTTGTTTTATTTTGATGTCAAAAAAGACTCCCGAGTTTAGGATATTATATCCAAGGTAACCTTTTTCTTTGGCATCTGAGATTGCTTCTTCTAATCTTTTGACAGCTAATGGGTATTCGGCTCTGACATAAATAAGGCCCATATCTGCCCCTACTGCTAAGCCGCCAATTATCATACCTTCAAGGACAGCATGAGGATCGCCCTCAAGAATACTCCTATCCATGAAGGCACCTGGGTCACCTTCGTCTGCGTTACAGACTACATACTTTTCCTGGTAGCCTTCCTTTAGACCGGTATTTTTCTCCCTGGTGTACTGCCACTTTAACCATGTAGGAAAGCCTCCACCGCCTCTGCCTCTTAGACTTGATTTTTTTAATTCCTCTATTATTTCTTCTGGTTTCATCTGAAGGCTTTTTTCTAAAGCCATATAGCCTCCCGATAAGATGTAATCTGATATGTTTTCTGGATCTATTAACCCACAGCGCTCTAGAACTAATCGTTTTTGCTTTTTATAAAAGTCAATTTCTTCTCTTTTTGTCGCTAATTTATCATCATGAGGGTCTTTGTAAAGCAGTTCTTTCACAATGTTACTATTCTTCAGATGTTCTCTAACGATTTTTCTTGCACCCTCTTCATCAACTTCACAGTAAAATGTATCATCGGGTATTACAAGTGGGCCCATTTCACAAAAACCCTGACAGCCGGTATATATAACATCATATTTATCTAACCCTTGATTATCTAACTCTTCTTTAATTGCTTCTCCTACATTTTCTGAGCCGGATGATATACATCCGGTTCCTGTGCAGACTAGAATTCTCATTTATTATCGCTTCCTTTATCATATTCGTCCAAAAGATCATTGACTTTATCAGTTGTCAGCTTTCCGTGGGTGTCATGATTAATGGTAGCAACCGGGGCAAGGCCGCAGGCTCCGATGCAGGAGACAGCATCTATAGTGAACTTACCGTCGGGAGTTGTTTCACCTGTTTCTATTTCTAGCTTATTTTGAAGTTTTTCCATTATTTGGCCTGCGCCTTTGACGTGGCATGCTGTGCCCATGCATACTCTAATGACATTTTCTCCTTTAGGTGTTAGGTGAAACTGGGAATAAAAAGTTACTACTCCCATAACTTTGGCTAAAGAAAGATTCATTTCATTAGCAATCATCTCTAGCCTGTCTCTTGATAGGTACCCTTCTTCTTCCTGTATTTTTTGAAGTAGGGGGATTAGTCCGCCTTGATCTTCTTTGTATTCATCGATCAGTTTTCTAATCTTATTTTCTTCTAGATTATTTGCTTGAACTTTTGTATCTATTCTTTTTGCAGTGTTAGTCTTTTTCAAGTTATTGACACCCCTTTTTAATTATTATATGGTGAACAAATTTGGGGAAGCATGGGAACCGGTCCCAAGCTTCATTGGACTCTATGAAGGTAAACAAACCAGTAAGCAAGGCCAACTAAAACGCCGCCGCCAATAATATTCCCTAATGTAACAGGCACAAGATTATTAAGTATAAATCCTGCCCAATTTAGATTTTCAATACCAAGGGCCATCTCTGGAAATTCACTTAAAAAAACTTCTTTTACAAGGGGGCTTGATTTGACCATTATCCCAAAAGGTATAAAGAACATATTCGCTATGCTGTGCTCAAAACCAGAGGCAACAAAGGCTGTGATAGGTAAAATTACTGCAATTATTTTGTCTGTTGCGGTCCTCCCGCTGTATGAGATCCAGATGGCAAGGACTACAAGGCTGTTAGCAAGGATTCCGCTAAAAAAAGCTTCCCAAAAGTCCATGCTAACTTTATTAACGGCAATATACATGGCATGAGCACCTAACAGACCTTCTCCAACTTCCCACTGCCTTGAGAGAAACACGATAGCAGCCATGCCAATAGCCCCAATGAAATTTCCAAAATACACAAGACCCCAGTTTCTAAGTAGTTTTCTTATAGTGATTTTTTTGGTCATAAAAGCTATTAATAGAAGGGTATTGCCTGTAAAAAGTTCTGCCCCAGTTAGAATTACAAGGATAAGGCCAAGGGAAAACACAAGTCCTCCAAGAATCCTTGTAAAACTAGAGAAAAATCCTGCATCGAACACAGCAACCAGATAAAACTCTGAAGCAAGAGCGATAAAAGCTCCTGCTAAAATCCCAAGGGTTATGGTAGTTCTTATATTATAGTTTGCTTTGTTTACTCCGACGTTTTCCGCTTTTCTTGCTATTGCCTCTGGTGAGAGGATATCTACGCTTAAGCGTTCTTCCATGGTTGATTCCGCCTTTTGTGTAAATAGTGAGGATGAGAGATTATATTATCTTTTAAAAAATATATTTTTATTTTTTTAGTATTGCAATTTATAATAGGATTATTTATTTCAATATCTTTTATTAGCTTGTAGCTGCCCTTGAGGAAATATTTACTTTTTTTAAACTGATGGAGTTAAGAACTACATTCAAAGAACTAAAAGCCATGGCTGCTGCTCCTATAATAGGATGAAGTAGACCTATGAATGCAAGGGGAATGGCTACTGCGTTATAGAACCAGGCCCAAAAGTAATTTTCTTTAATCTTTCTAAAAGTAGCTCTAGACAGCTTAACTCCTGAAACAACAGCACTCAAATCCCCTCGTATCAAGGTGATATCAGCAGTTTCGATTGCCACATCAGTACCGGTCCCGATAGCTATACCCACATCAGCTTGTTTTAGAGCAGGGGCATCATTGATTCCATCTCCCACCATAGAGACTAGACCATATTGTCTTTGTAAGTTTTTAATTTCGTCTACCTTTTCATCAGGAAGGACGTTTGCCACAGTTCTGGTTATTCCTACCTGTCTGGCGATGGCTTCGGCAGTTCGCTCATTATCTCCGGTAATCATACAGGTGATAAGCCCCATGTCTTCTATTTCTTTAATAGCATTTTTGGAGTCTTCTTTTAGAGTATCAGAAACTGCAATTATTCCTGCAAGCTCTCCTGAAACGGCAACTAGCATTGCTGTTTTTGCTTCGTCTTCTAATTTTTCCATTTCAATTTCAATGGGTGAAGTATCAATGCCGGCTTCTGAGATTAATTTACGACTTCCTACTAAGACTTCAAGGTCATCTATAGTTCCTCTTACACCTTTGCCAGTTACTGACGAGAATTCTTCTGTCTTTGCAAGGGAGAAGCTCTGTTTCTTTGCTTCTTCTCTGGCTCTGATAACTATTGCTTCTCCCAGGGGGTGTTCTGAAGATGCTTCTAAGCTGCCTGCGTAATATAGTAAGTCTCGGGGAGTGTAGTTCTTTATAGGAATAACATCTGTTACTTCGGGCTTACCTTTGGTAATAGTACCGGTTTTGTCAAAGGCGATCATTTTGATGTCTTTCATCATCTGGATGGCTTCACCGTTTCTGATGAGAACCCCTTGTTCTGCCCCTTTGCCGCTGCCTACCATTAGGGCAGTAGGTGTAGCAAGACCCAATGCACATGGACAGGATATTACCAGAACAGCGGTAGTAGCCAAAATTGCCAAAGTAAACTGGGGTGCACCGGGATTAACCCAGGGCAAATAATTGGATGCGGATACGATAATTCCAAGGAAAAAGTCAGGGAACACCATCCAAACTATAAAAGCCATAGCAGCTATTACAAGTACAGCAGGCACAAAGTAACCAGTTACCCTATCGGCAAATTCTTGAATGGGGACTTTAGTTCCCTGTGCTTCTTCGACCATCTTTACCACCTGGGATAAGAAGGTGTCTTTTCCTACTTTGGTTGCTTTAACTTTTAGGGCGCCTTTTTTATTGACAGTAGCTCCAATTACTTCATCCCCGGGGTTTCTCTCTACCGGGAGAGACTCTCCTGTAGCCATGGACTCATCCAAAAAGCTAGAGCCTTCGATGACTTCACCATCTGTGGGGATTTTTTCCCCCGGGCGGACCAGCATAATGTCTCCTGGTACTACCTGATCTATAGGGATATTTATTTCTTCATCATTTCTAATAACCCGTGCTTCTTTTGCTTCCATAGCAAGAAGTTGTTTGATGGCATCTGATGCTCTTCCCTTGGCTTTAGCTTCCAAAAATCGTCCTACCAGGTGTAAAGTAAGGATGGTAGCTGCCATCTCTATAAAGGTGGTAATAGGAAACCAGATAGCAAGAAAACTTAAAAGGTATGGAACGGCAGACCCCAGTGTAACAAGAGTATCCATATTGGTATTTAAATGTCTCAGGTTTTTTAAAGTAGATTTGTGAGTTTCAGAGCCAGCTATGAAAATTGTGGGAAAGCCTAATACGGCAATAATGGTAAAATAATAAGGGATCTCTACAAGGAACATGTGAATCATCATAAGTGCCATTAAAGGGCCTGCAAAAGCTACCGCAAACCACATACGCCAGGCTGCTTTTTTAAGGCGCTTTTCTGCCTGGCTTTCTTCTTCTATGCTAACGCCGCCTCTGCCGCTGTCTTGCTCTTTGGTTAACTCTTCGGCTTTATACCCCATTTTTGATACAGCTTCTTTAATGGCTGATAGATTAACGACAGAGGGATTGTATGTAACACTAGCCTCTTCAGTAGCTAGATTGACATTAACTTTATGTACTCCCGGTTGCTTTTGTAACCTGTCTTCTATTCTTTTAACACAACTCGCGCAGGTCATACCTTCTATTTGTATCTTTAATGATTTTTTCTTGGTTTGATCGGCTGTCATTTGAAGTTCCTCCAATTTTATGTGAAAGGTAGTTTCTCAATTATTGCGCGCAAAGAATTCGTATTAAATCAGTTATATTTAATTTGTACTTGTAATTTTTGTTTTATATTTGTTTTTATTCAAATGAGATAAGATTAATAAGTTTGTACTTTGTTGTTGTATTTATCAAAAAATTTATATTATTTTAAGCAATTTTTAACTATTACTTAGCAATAACGTGTAGAGTTAAAAAATTAAGTGTAAGTTATAATTTTGATAAAGTATTTATTATTATGAGGAGGTTATTTTTGTGGCTACTGAAGAAAAGTATGTGAAAAAGGGCGCAAACGAAACTCCTATCGGTTATGAACCTGTCGATAAGGATTGGGGAGTAGGAACTTCGGGGATGGTTAAGGAACCTTCTCCATTTTCAAGGATTAACTCCTGGAGAGAGGAATTCATTGAGACACCTTTGACAATTGATCACGAAAGAGCCTGTCTATGGACGGAAGCGATGAAAGAAAATGAAGCAAAATCAACGATATTAAAATCTGCTAGAGCATTAGCTCATGTTTTGAGAAACGTAAGCATCTATATTAATGATTATGAGTTAATTGTTGGAAACATGGCTGCTCCACCAAGATCTGCTCCTGTCTTTCCTGAGTTTTCTTATGATTGGTTCGTAGATGAATTAAAGAATGATCCCTTCAAAGAAAGAGAAAACGACCGCTATCTTACAACCGAAGAGGCAGAAGAAAAGTTAGAGAGTATTCATGATTATTGGAAAAACAATACTGTGCATGACATGGCAAGAGAAATGATGTCTGAAGAAGAACTTAAAGGTACGGGAGCTTATGGCAAAGGTATGTATATGCTTGGTAATTATTTCTTTGGCGGTGTTGGTCATATATCACCAAATTATATTACTATCTTCAATAACGGCTGGAAAGGGTTAAAAGAAATAGTAGAGAAGAAAATTTCCCAGTTAGATGAAACTTTGCCTGATGATCTAAAGAAAAAAGAATTTTACACTGCCCAGCTTACAGTTATTGAAGGGACTATGGATTTTATCAAAAGATATGCCAAACTTGCAAGAGAAAAAGCTTCTAAAGAAGAAGGCCAAAGAAAAGAGGAGCTTTTGCAGATAGCTGACAACTGCGAATGGATATCAGAAAACCCGCCTAGAAACTTCTGGGAAGCTCTACAGCTCTGGTGGTTTGCCACTACTATAATTCTGATAGAGTCTAACGGTCACTCGATAACTTATGGAAGATTTGACCAGTATATGTACCCATATTATAAAGAAGATATGGATAATAACACATTTACGAAGGATTTTGTCCAGGAATTAATAGAAGGAGCCTGGATAAAGATTAGTGAGCTCACGAAGGTTAGGGACAAAATTTCTACTAAGTCTTTTGGTGGAGTTGAGCTTGGAGGTCCGACGATGACTGTTGGTGGCCTTGACCGAGACGGTAATGATGCTACTAATGATCTAACCTTTATGTGTCTTGATGCAACAGCTCATGTAAGGCTTCATGCTCCCTGGATGACTACCCGTTGGCACTCAAATTCACCTGATGAGTTATGGGTCAAAGCTATTAAAGTAGCTAAACTAGGTTTTGGTCTGCCGTCCTTCTTTAACGATGAGTGTATAATTCCTTCGATGACTAACAGGGGAAGGACCCTTGAAGATGCAAGAGATTATACTATTATTGGCTGTGTGGAACCAGATGCCTGGGGTCAGGAGTACGGCTGGCATGACTCTGCCTTTTTCAATATAAATAAAGTGTTTGAGCTTGCAATTAATGACGGTAAATGTATAGATTGCAGTTCAGAGTGCTTTAGGTACGATAGATGTGTTGGAAGAGGAGAACAAATGGGGATAAAAACAGGTAAACTATCCGAATTTAAGTCTATTGAAGAAGTAAAAGAAGCATACCAAAAACAGATGAAATACTGGGTAGATAGACTTGTAAAAGCAGAAAATTGTATGGACTTTGCTCACCAGGAAAGAAAACCTCTTCCATATCTTTCGTTATTGATTAATGACTGTACCGAAAGAGGAATTGATGTAACTGCCGGAGGGGCGAAGTATAACTTTAATGGGCCCCAGGGTGTAGGAGTAGGAAACGTGGCCGATGGGTTGTCAGCAATAAATAAACTGGTTTACGAAGATGGAGAAGTATCGGGTGAGGAGATGTTAAAGGCTTTACAGAATAACTGGGAAGGCTATGAAGATCTCTATGCTCTAGTAAATAGCTCAAAGATACCTCATTACGGTAATGATAATGATGTTGCTGATGAATATGCAAGGTTTGCTGCAGATGCCTACTGTAAGCAGTTAGAAAACCGCCCGACAGCTCATGGAGGGGTATTCCAGCCAGGTCTTTATCCTGTGTCTGGTAATGTTGCCTGTGGTTCTGTCCAGGGAGCTACCCCTGAAGGTAGAGTACAGAGTGAGCCAATAGCAGACGGCGTTTCACCTGTTCATACCAAGCGTGGTTCTCATGACGTCAAAGGCCCAACGGCTGTAGCATTATCCGTATCCAAATTAGATCATGAAATAGCTTCTAACGGAACATTGTTAAACATGAAATTTACTCCTTCTACTTTGGCCGGGGAAGTGGGAGATGAGAACTTCATCTCAATGATGAAGGTATATTTCCGTAGAAAAGGGATGCATAATCAGATAAATGTTATTAGTCGAGAGACGTTAGAAGATGCAAGAAAGAGACCTGAAGAGTACAAAGGGCTTCTTGTGAGGGTAGCAGGTTACAGCGCTTTCTTTACAGAACTTGATGATAGCTTACAAAAGGATCTTATAGAAAGAACAGAGCTTGCCTTTTAAGAGGTAATAGCAGCTAAACAGGATTAGAAAACTGGAGGAATTGATATGGCCGAAAAAAGACCTGCGGTTGAAGGTGGGCAGGCTTTGAGGCTGGGTGTAGTATTTAATATCCAGCGCTATACTGTACATGATGGACCTGGGATAAGAACGCAAATATTTTTGAAAGGCTGTCCTCTTAGGTGCAAATGGTGCGATAATCCAGAAAGCTTCGCTGTTGATCGTGAATTAGGAGTTTTTTCAACCCGTTGTGTTGGCACTGACAAATGTGGACGCTGTCTTAAAACCTGCCCTAACGTAGATAGAGGCGTATTTCTTTTGGATGATAAGAAGAAAGTAGCAGATATTGACAGAAATCACTGTGAAAAGTGCTTCAACTGTGTTGAACAATGTCCTTCAGAAACCCTTGTAGTATGGGGAGAAGTTATGAGTGTAGATGATGTGATTAAAGAAGTAATAAAAGATAGAGCATTTTATGATGAAAGCGGAGGAGGTATAACCATCTCCGGTGGCGAGGTTATAATGCAGCGGGACTTTGTACTAGAATTACTAAAAGAGGCCAAGAAACAAGGGATTCATACTTGTATAGAGACTGCACTTCATGGTAATTGGGAACATTTTGAAGAGTTGATGCCCTACACCGACTTTGTAATAACCGACATCAAGCATATCGATCCTGGCCTGCACGAAAAATACACGGGAGTAACCAATGACTTAATCCTGGCTAACATCCAACAAATCGTAAAACAAGGAAAACCAGTAGTTATAAGGATACCTGTTGTACCTGGGCATAATGATAGTGAAGAAAATATTGAAAAAACAGGAGAGTTTGTCTTAAATAAGCTAAACAATCAAATAAAACAGCTGCAGTTGCTTCCCTATCGGAGATTAGGTGTAGAAAAATACGCTTCTTTAAGTATTTCCTATCCTATGGAAGAGTTTGAACTACCTTCTGAAGAAGAGCGGATGAACTGGATAAAATATTTGGCTGAAATCCTAAGAAAAATAGGTCTGCCAGCAGAAGTGGGAACTTCAAATAAAGTTGACTGAAAGTGTTTGAACGAAGTGATTGACTGAAGAGTTGTCTCTCATACCAAATGAGAAGTAAAAAAGTCAGTTTGGTATGAGAGACATTTTTTATCCTGATACCTCATATAGCAAGTTTTGTTATTTCGATTGCCATGTTATTATTTATCTTGTCTGTTTATAGTAAATGTTATAAAATTTAGATAAGCCTTATTTGGAGGTATGCTAATTGGAAAACTTAGATGCATCTTTCTCCAATATTGTTGATCCCCAGATAATTCAAAAAATCCAGGACAAATTCTCTGCTGCTACTGGTCTTGCCGCTGTTGTTACCGATGCAAAAGGTTATCCCGTAACTAAACAGACTAATTTCACGGATTTTTGTAAAATTATTCGCTCTTCGTCCCTTGGTTATAGTCGGTGTATGTGTTCTGACCACAAAGGAGGAGTAAGAGCCAGGGAAATACAAGCTCCATATATTTATCACTGTCATGCGGGGTTAATAGATATTGCTGCCCCTGTGGTTGTAAAGGGTAAATATATAGGTTCTGCCTTATGCGGCCAGGTTGTATTAGCAGAAAATGCAGAGTATAGCAAGGAATATGTTAAAAATAATGTTAAGGATTTGGATGTGGATCACGATTTGTTGATGAAGGCTTTTAGTGATATTGAAGTAATACCTACCTCCAAAGTTGAAGCTTCGGCTGAGCTATTATCTTTAATGGCTAATTACATGGTAGAGATGGGTGCTCTTAATCTCCTTCAGAAGAGACTCATTGAAGAAACAGAAACCAGAAAAGAAATTGAAAAACTACTTAAAGAAAAAGAACTTAAAGCTCTCCAATCACAGGTTAACCCTCACTTTTTGTTTAACAGCCTTAATACTATTGCCAGGCTTTCCCATCTTGAAGGTGCTGCTGAAACTGAAAACATGGTATACGCACTCTCGGATCTTCTGCGTTATAACTTAAAGAACTTCGAAGAACTTGTAAAAATTGAGGAAGAGATTAAAGTTATAAAAGACTACCTATTGATTCAAAAAACAAGATTTCAAGAACGACTGCAGTTTGAAATTGATATAGAAGAGAGTATCCTAAACGCTCCTATCCCACCATTGACATTACAACCACTGGTAGAAAACGCGATAATACACGGACTTGAAGTTAAAGAAAAACCAGGAAACATAATAGTTAAATCTACTATTTATGATAAGAACATTCATTTGGAAGTAATTGACAATGGGGTTGGTATTTGCGAAGAGAAACTTAATGAAATTTTCAAACTTAAAAACCAAAAGGACAAGAGCATGGGTCATACTACTGGACTTGGATTAATTAATGTGCACCGCAGGCTGCAGCATTATTTTGGAAGCGATGGCGGTGTCGAAATATTTAGTCGTGAAGGTGAAGGGACTAGAGCTAAGATTTTACTGCCTGGCAAGAAAGGAGGCTAATTATGTTTAAAGCTATAGTGGCTGATGATGAATCTTTGGAACGAAAAGCTATCTCCTCGATTTTATCTAAAAATAGGGAGATAGGTGTTGAGGTATGTGGCGAAGCGGGAGATGGGAAAGAAGCTATACGTTTAGCTAGACTTCACAAGCCAAACTTAGTTCTTATTGATATCAAAATGCCAGGCCTTGATGGCCTTGAAGCAACTAAGAACATAAAGGATGAACACCCCGATGTTCATGTGATAGTTATAACAGCTTATGACGAATTTGATTTTGCCCAAAAAGCTTTAAAGTATCAGGCTTCTGATTATCTGTTGAAGCCTGTACGTCCAGGATGTCTATTGGACGCTATTAAGAAGGTCTTACAGAGAATTAATCATAGCAGTGAAAGTTTTTTGCCAGCAAATACTAACAAAAATACTGATGAAAATAATGATGAAGAAAATAGCTGTGACAGCTTGATTGAACAATCTATTTATTATATTAAAGAAAACTATTCAAAGGATATAACGCTAACTGAAGTATCAAATGCAGTACATCTTAGTCCATATTATTTTAGCCGTCTTTTTAAGAAGAAAATGGGGATGAATTTTATTGATTACTTGACCAATTTAAGAATAGAAAAGGCCAAAGAATTTTTGATTGAATCAAACGCCAAGGTGGTTAATATTACTTACAAGGTTGGCTACAAAGAACCAGCGTATTTTAGTAGAATATTCAAAAAGCATACAGGGATCACCCCTAACGACTACAAAAAGAGATACAAAGTACAGTTTTAATATTTTAATAAAACTGTCCCACATTTTGGGACAGTTTTTTGTTAAGGTTCTTAAGAGACAATAGTTCTCTCTTCTGTCTCTTTTATTTTTATCTCATCTATGTCGTGTAAGCGCCCACATGAGCATAATACTTCTTTCCAGGTACCTTCTAAGACCTGTATTGGCTCCCCGCATGCTTCACAGGTAAAATATATCCATCTATATTTAATAGTTCTTATTTTCATTGTGAACTCCCCCTTCAGGTGGTTTTTCTTTTATCAACAAAAAGTCTGAGAATTCATATAAGATCTATACCAAGCCTGAAGCTTGATTATGGTTGTTTATATCCGCGTATCTCTGAATAACTCTTTAATTCTATTATCAACTCTATATATCGAATTGTCAAGAATTTTAGTAATAATATCCTAAATTAAAAGTATTATTAAAGCAAAAAAGTGAAACTATTAAAATGTTAGCAATTTTTTTGTATAAGAATGACAAGAAATAACATAGGGAATTGCAGTTAAGTAGAAAATTATTAAGAATAGAAAGAAAAAGCAACCAGAAAGAAGTAAAGAAAAGGTAACCGTAACCGACCAGGATTAAAGCCTAAGCAGGATTAAAGCCTAAGATTGTAGCTAATATAAGCTAAATCGAATTGGATCAAAGTTAGATCAAAGAAAGTAAGATTAAAAAAGATTAATAAGGAGGTATTTGTTATGGAGAAACTTCTCATTGCACCGGGAAAATATGTACAGGGTTCAGGTGTTTTAAGTACAGCTGGTGAGTATGCTTCACAGCTAGGTAAGAAAGCTTTGCTTATAGGAGGAGAGACAGCTTTAAATATAGCCAAAGATACCATAGAAAAAAGTCTTCAAGAAAATGATATGAGTTCTGTGTCGTATACTTTTAAAGCAGAAAGTTCAATGAAAGAGATTACTAAAATTAAGGATTTTGGTTCCGACGAAAAAGTTGATCTTGTAATGGGAGTTGGAGGAGGTAAGGTGATTGATTCTGCGAAGGCGGTAGCATATTATCTTGAGATACCTGTGATAATAGTGCCTACCATTGCAGCTACTGATGCACCCTGCAGTGCCCTTTCAGTAATTTATACAGATGATGGTGTTTTCGAAAAATATTTGCCTCTACCCAAAAATCCTGATGTGGTCTTAGTAGATACAAAGGTAATATCTAAAGCTCCTCTCAGGTTATTTGTTTCTGGCATGGGGGATGCTCTTGCAACGTATTTTGAGGCTGATGCTTGTTTCAAATCTAGTGCGCCAAATGTACCCGGATTATTTGCTCCGACTCCAAAAACTTCTACTAGAACAGCCCTTGGCCTTGCAGAGCTTTGTTATCAGCTTTTGATGGAGAATGGCTATGAAGCTAGCTGTGCAATCAGTGAGGGTGCATTAACTCCTGCGGTAGAGAGGGTAGTTGAAGCAAATACTCTTTTAAGCGGGCTTGGTTTTGAAAGTTCCGGGTTAGCTGCAGCTCATGCTATACATGATGGCCTAACGGCTCTAGAGGAGACTCACAGTGCTTATCATGGTGAAAAGGTCACTATAGGTACCCTTGCCCAAATAGTCCTTGAGGGTAGAGATGAGAAGGTGCTGTGGCAGGTTATAGAATTTGCAAGTTATGTTGGCCTGCCAATAACTTTAAAAGATATTGGAATAAAGGAAATTAATGAGGATGATTTACTAAAAGTTGGAGAAGCTTCATGTGCTGAAGGCACTACTATGCCTAATATGCCCTTTGAAGTAACACCGGAAATGGTAAAAGACGCTTTACTTGCAGTAAATGCGTTAGGAGAAAGTGTAGAATAAAACCAAACTTTGAAAGGAGGGCAATCATCAATCATGAAAAAGAGATCAAAAAGGTTTGAGAAGTTAGAAGAAAGGTTAGTTAATCAGGATGGATTTTCTAAAGAATGGCCTGAAGAGGGGCTGATTGCAACAAACAGTCCTAATGATCCACAACCAAGTATCAAAGTAAGTGATGGTAAGGTTGTTGAACTAGATGGTAAGTCAAGGGATGAATTTGATTTCATCGATAGGTTCTTGGCTGATTATGCTATTGACAAAGATAGGGCAGAAGAAGTTGTCAAAATGCCTGAAAAAGAAATCGCCAAAAAAGTTGTCGATGTAAATGTGCCCAGAGAGGAAATAATCTCTATAACAAAAGCTATGACACCTGCCAAGTTTGTGAAAGTCATGGAAGAGATGAACGTTGTTGAGATGATGATGGCTATGCAGAAGATGAGGGCTAGAAAGACACCTTCAAACCAATGCCATGTTACAAGTGCAAGAGATAACCCTGTCCAAATTGCAGCAGATGCGGCAGAGGCCGCCCTTAGAGGTTTTGATGAGCAGGAGACAACTGTTGGAGTAGGAAGGTATGCTCCTTTTAATGCATTGTCCTTACTTGTGGGTTCTCAGACAGGACGAGGTGGGGTTATTACTCAGTGCGCAGTAGAGGAAGCGACAGAGCTTTTACTTGGCATGAGAGGACTTACCTCTTATGCAGAAACGGTTTCTGTATACGGTACTGAGCAGGTCTTTATTGACGGGGACGATACCCCCTGGTCCAAATCTTTTTTGGCTTCGGCTTATGCTTCTAGGGGAATTAAGATGAGATTTACTTCAGGAACAGGTGCCGAGTTTCAGATGGGTTATGCCGAGGGCAAATCCCTTCTCTACAATGAAGTTAAATGCATTATGGTAACAAAAGGCGCAGGAGTACAAGGACTGCAGAACGGTTCTATCAGCTGTATTGGTATACCGGGTGCTGTTCCGGAAGGTATAAAAGCGGTGCTTGCAGAAAACCTCATAACCACTATGCTTGACTTAGAAGTAGCTTCTGGAAATGATCAGACATTCTCACACTCAGATATAAGAAGGACTGCCAGGGCGCTAATGCAGTTTTTACCAGGGACAGATTTTATCTTCTCCGGTTATAGTTCAGTTCCTAACTATGATAATATGTTTGCTGGCTCTAATTTTGATGCCGAGGACTATGATGATTACAACGTTTTACAAAGAGATCTAAAAGTTGATGGTGGTCTAAAACCAGTGGAAGAGGAAGAAGTTATTTTTGTAAGAAACAAAGCGGTGAAGGCGCTGCAAGCAGTTTATAATGAGTTAGGCCTTCCGCCTATTACAGATGAAGAAGTAGAAAGCGCTACTTACGGCCACGGAAGTGAAGACATGCCGAAGAGAAATGTTTCTCAAGATATTAATGCGGCACAGGAACTATTAGAGAGAAAAATAACCGGATTAGATATTGTAAAGGCATTAAGGAAGAATGGCTTTGATGATATATCTGAAAACTTATTAAATCTGTTAAAGCAAAGAATTTCTGGAGATTATCTACAGACATCTGCTATTTTGGATGAAAACTTCAGAGTCGTAAGTGCTCTAAATGACAAAAATGATTACCAGGGACCTGGAACAGGGTACAGGATAAGTAAGGAACGTTGGGATGAAATAAAGGATATTCGCCAAGCTTTTGACCCTAAAGATTATATTTAAAGAGAGGTGACTTTGATGATAGCTGCTGAGAACTTGATTTTGGAAGAAAAAGAAGAAGCTAAAAAAGGAACTAAAAGTGAGGAAGTTATTATAGCAGTTGGACCGGCATTTGGAACTTCTCAAACCCAAACATTGATCGGTCTATCACATCGTGATGTACTAAGAGAACTAATGGCTGGGATCGAAGAAGAAGGGCTCTCAATGAGGGTAGTAAAGATAATACATTCATCGGACTTGGGGATAATTGGAAACGTAGGGGCTAAATTAAGCGGTTCAGGCATTGCAATTGGATTACAATCACGCGGCACGGCGCTTATTCACCAAAAAGATCTTGTTCCTTTAAGTAACCTTGAGCTATTTCCCCAGTGTCCTCTGCTTGGGTTAGAAGAATATAGACAGATAGGAAAGAATGCTGCCAAATATGCCAAAGGAGAATCTCCTGATCCAGTACCAACTAAAAATGACCAAATGGCACGTCCTAAATACCAAGCAAAAGCTGCAGTTTTACATTTGACCGAAACTAAACTTGTAGATAAAGATAAAAAGCCAATAGAACTAGATGTTAAGGTATGATCGATAGTTTGTAAGACCTGAATTTTATATGAAAGTTTAGTTAGAGTTTGATTTTATTTTAATTGCTATATCTATTTATAGGAGGTGAATAGTAAATGTCTGCAGACAAAAAGGTTACTTATCCTCTATCGGATAACCCGGACCAAGTCTATACCCCTACCGGCAAAAAGATGACAGATGTTGATATAGAAAGGGTTATGAATGGGGAAATAGATGCATCAGATATAAGGATAAGTGAAGAAACCCTTGAAAAACAGGCAGAAATCGCCAGGCAGGATGGTAAGGAGCAGGTAGCCCAAAACTTAACCCGGGCGGCCGAACTAACTCGTATACCAGATGATAGGATTATGGAGATATACAATGCCCTAAGGCCATATCGTTCAACAAAACAAGAACTTTTGGCAATAAGTGAAGAGCTAAAAAATGAATACAATGCAACTATTAATGCTGAGTTAATCAGGGAAAGTGCAGAAGTTTATGAGGAAAGAGGAATTTTGAAAAAAGAATAGTATAGTCATTAGGCTATAAGATTGGGAGGGATATATTTGAAATTAAGAGATGCTTTAAAAGTAATTGAAAATAGTGAGAAGAAAGCTGAAGAGATTGGGGTTCCAATGGTTACAACCGTAGTTGATGCCGGGGGTAATATGGTTGCACAGCACCGGATGGATGATGCTTTGCTTGCAAGCATTGATATTTCACTAAACAAAGCATTTACTGCAGCTGCTGTCAAACTACCTACTCATGAGCTAGCCGATGCAGCAAAACCAGGGGCTCCGCTTTTTGGGATTCAAAACACCAATCAAGGTAGGATAGTTATCTTTGGTGGAGGATTCCCTATCTTTGACGGGGACCAAATTATAGGTGCTGTAGGTGTTAGTGGTGGTTCTGTTGAACAAGACATGGAATGTGCCAAAGCGGGACTTGAAGCGCTAAAATAGTATTTATTGTTTAATTGGTTTGAATGTCACTGGAGAAGGTCTGATTTTATAATCAGGTCTTCTCTTTTTTAGTTAATGTAAAATTTAGTGTTTTTGATGGATGCTGGAGATGTTGTATAATTAAAAACAAAACTTTGTTCATATGACTTTTTGCAGTTTAATTAATTAATATAACTATCTATTGCTGGAGTGGTGATTTGATGAAAGTTTCTATAACTAAATGTAAAAGTTACGAAGAAAGATTAGTTGATGAGGCCCTTGATGAACTTATGAACTACATAGGTGGTTTTGAAAGTTACATACAACCAGGGATGAAGGTACTTTTGAAAGTAAATCTATTATCTGCCAAACCACCTGAAAAAGCGGTCACAACACATCCTGTTATTGTAAAAGTTTTGTGCCAAAAAATAAAAGAGCTAGGTGCCACGCCGTGGGTGGGAGATTCTTCAGGGGGGATACTGCCCAATCAGAATCCAACAACTAAAGCTTTGCAGGTAAGTGAAATAGAACAGGCAGTTTTATCTGCGAGGGGAGAAGTGTTAAACTTTGACAAATGCGGAGCAGTAAAAGTAGATAATCCGGGTAACAAAACCTTCCCCGAAGTTTATATTGCAAAACCAATTTTTGATGCCGACTTAGTTATTTCTGTGCCAAAGTTCAAAACCCACGGATTGACTCTTTTTACTGGAAGCGTTAAGAATATGTTTGGTTGTGTGCCGGGCAGTTTGAAAAGAGATTATCACAGAAAAGCGCCCCGTTTGAATGATTTTGCCAGGATATTAGCTGATATATATAATTTGACTTTACCGTCACTTACTATAATGGATGGTATTCTTGGTATGGAGGGGGATGGGCCTTCAGGTGGTAACCCCAAAGATATAGGATTACTTCTTGCAAGTAGTGATGGTGCATCTCTTGATGAAGTAGCAGCCAAAATAGCCGGTTTGTCTTCAGGTACTCTTCCCACTGGCAAAGCTTGTGCTTCTATGGGATATGGAGTTATAGATTTAAGTGAAATCGAACTCCCCGGAAAAATAGAAGACTGGAGGTTAAAAGACTTCCAACCACCCCAAAATCCGATGGTCATAGCTAATTTTTTGCCAGGATTTTTGGTAAGTGGTATGTTAAATCAGCTTAAAACTCTTCCTGATGTTTCATATGATGAGTGTGTTGGCTGTAATATATGTAGAGATAGCTGCCCTGTTGAAGCCATCGATATATCACGGTCAAAAGCTAATATCAACTGGAATAGTTGCATTGAGTGCTTGTGCTGTCATGAGCTATGTCCTGAGAAGGCTATCCGTTTAACTCCTAAAGGAGTTCTTAGCAAATTAGCCTTTGGTTTAGCTAACTTTAGAAGGAAAAATTAAAAGGTTATCTAAATTAAATAGATTATTTTGTATTCAATAGGGTTTTTGCGAGGTGAGTTGAGGTTATGCCTAGTATTAAAAATAGAATAAAGTTAAATCCCTTCTCAGTAGGGCTTGGATTGATAATATTTTTGATAGCTGCGGTATTAATAATTAGTGTTTATGTTGGCTTTTCTTTATTAACACCTGAACGTCAAGCTGTCGACGAAGCTCCTTCTTCGGAGTTTAGTTACGAGGAGGTGCAGTTTAGCAGCTTAGATGGAGAAGAAAATTTGAGTGGTTGGTTTCTTGAAGGTGAAATGAGCAATGGAATAATTATATTTGCTCATGGATATGGGCAAAATCGTTTGGTAGACGAAGTAGGTTTGTCTCTGGCAGAGGATTATTTGAGTGAAGGATACAAGGTGTTGATGTTTGATTTTAGGAATTCCGGTGAATCAAGCGGGGATAGAACTACTATTGGACAGTATGAAAAATATGACCTGCTTGGGGCAGTGGAATTTGTATCTTCGGAATATGTGGAGGATAATGAACCTATTATACTTCATGGGTTCTCGATGGGAGCGGCTACAGCTATTATTGCTGGAGCTGAAGATTCAAGGGTAGATGGGGTGATAGCTGATAGTCCTTTTGACGATCTGTTTGGTTATTTGGAAGATAATTTGTCCTATTGGACGGGACTACCGGAGTTTCCTTTTAATTATACGATTTTGACCTTAACTCCAATAGTTACTGACTTGGATCCTGATAAAGTTAGTCCTGTTAAAGCTGTCGAGGATTATGATATACCATTACTATTAATTCACGGGGATGAAGACGAAACCATTCCATATGAGGTGTCCAAATATATCAAATATGCGTCTTCAGATGATAAGACAGAACTAGTTATTATACCTGGAGCGGATCACGTAGTTGGATATTTAGAAGATAGAGAGAAATATATGGGAAGTGTTTTTGATTTTATAGATTATTTTAAATGACAGAAGGGAAAAAATTGCTAGCGGACATTAGAATGTGATTAAATATATTATGAAATGTAGAGATATCTATTGAAAGTAGGTGTTTTTATTGAAGGTGGTAATAGCTCCTGATAATTTTAAGGATAGTTTATCAGCTATAAAAGTTGCATCTAATATTGAGCTGGGAATAAGAGAAGTAAGTCCTGAGGTTAGAATAGAAAAAATTCCTCTATCAGACGGAGGGGATGGATTGGTTGAATCCCTAGTTTGGTCAACTAATGGAAAGATGATTGAGAAAAAAGTAACAGGACCTCTTGGAACCACAGTAGATGCGTTTTATGGTATTTTGGGTGATGAAAACACTGCTGTGATCGAAATGGCAGCAGCTTCTGGTTTGCAGTTGGTATCAAAAGAAAAACGTGATGCAAGTATAACCACTACTTATGGAACGGGCGAACTAATTATTGACGCCCTAGATAATGGGTGTAACAAACTTATCCTTGGCGTTGGAGGCAGTGCTACTAATGACGGCGGAGCAGGGATGGCGATGGCCTTGGGGGCTATTTTTTATGACAAAAAAGGGAAGGCAATTGAAATAAAGGGTGGGAAGGATTTAGCTGATCTAGATAGTATAGATACAGCTGGCGTTGATGATAGGATGAAGAAAGTGGAAGTTCTAGCGGCATGCGATGTAAACAATCCTCTGACAGGAAGTAACGGTGCTACTTATATTTATGGCCCCCAAAAAGGAGCTGACAAAAAAACTTTAGATATTTTGGAGGAAAACCTAAAAAACTATGTTAAGGTTATTAAAAAAAGCCTGGAAAAAGAAGTTGACTTCCCCGGTGCAGGTGCTGGCGGTGGTTTTGGTGCAGGGATATATGCTTTCCTAGACGGCAAGCTAATGTCTGGAATTGATCTGGTTTTGGATGCTGTAGAGTTTGAGAAAAAAATAGATGATGCTGACTTGATTATTACTGGCGAGGGTAAGTTAGATGATCAGTCGATTTTTGGGAAAGTGCCGGTAGGAGTCTCAAAAAGAGCAAAAAAATACAATATACCAGTAATAGCCCTTGCAGGTGAAACGAATATAAGTGGGGACCAAATCAACAAAGAAGGTATAGATGCTTATTTTTCTATTATAAATTCACCTATGACGCTAGATGAAGCTTTGAGGCAGACACCACTGCTTATAGAGGAAACCATTTCCCAGATAATTAGGCTTTATAATATTTGTAATACTTAAACATAATTTGATGTGAATAATCTTTAATAATAGCAAGGAAAGAGCTGTATAGTTATAGAAAGATTAAGGGTATAGAAGAGCAAAAATGTGAAAGTTTTTGTGATTTTTGAGTTAGTGATTTAAGAGGAGGAGAATTTTTGTGTTAAAAGGAAGACTGTCCAAAAAAGTGCTAGGCGCGCTAGCGATTTTTGTAATAGTAATAATTGGTGTGTTTGTGTTTTATGGTTTTGAACAGGTAACTAATATTGCTATACAAAATGAACAGGAGAATCTAAGATCTCACACAGATTTGACTTTGGATGCTCTCACTAATGCATCTGAACGTACTGACGAGTTGGCAGAACTGTTAGACTCCAGGACTGAAGCTTCTAGACGCCTTGATGAGGATGCTATGAATATTGTAAGGGATAGAAGGATAGGGGAAACTGGCTTCTTGTATGGTGTTAATACCGATGGAGAGATACATATGCACACAGAAGAAGAGATGATTATGGAGTTTATTGATGACGAATTATTAGAGGCAATATTGGAGCAAGAAGAAGGTGAAGCTTACTTTACGATTGATGGAGAAGAATATTATTCGGCTTTTGTCCCCTGGGATACTATCTATGTTGGTGCTGCTATAAGTGTGGATGAGATGATGGGAGAGGTGAATTCTGTAAGAAATAATGCAATTATCATTTCATCAATTATTGGTCTGGCAGCACTTTTGATAATGGCGAAGTTTTTAATTAGTAGAATATTAAATCCGGTAAGCAGTTTATCTAAAGAACTTGAAGTTTTGGGTGAAGGTGGATTAAATGCTAAAGCAAACTATCAGTCAAGTGATGAATTGGGTGATATGTCAAATAGTTTCAATACTGCAGTAGAAAAAATAAAGCTGGCTTTATCTACTATCAAAGGCAAAACAGATAACCTGTTTGATAATATATCAGAAACAGACCACAGCTTGAGGGAAACGGTAAGTTCAATTAATGATACTTCTTCTGCAGTGGACGAATTAGCTCAAGGTGCTACTGATCAATCAGATGTTGCAAGTAAGGGCCGCGAAGTACTGCAAAACTTAAGCAAAAAACTTGATAATTCTATAGATAACTCTAAAACGATTAACAGTAAAATTGAAGAAGTAAATCAAAGTATAGAAAATTCGTTTTCAAAAATGGAAGATTTAAACTCTAAGTTTACTGATAGTGAAAAATCTTTTGGTAAGGTTGAAGATCAAATTAATGTTCTAGTAAATAAAAGCTCAGATATATCACAGGTAGTAGACCAGATACATGAGATAACTGAGCAGACTAACTTACTTGCTCTAAATGCTTCTATTGAAGCTGCAAGGGCAGGAGAACACGGCCAGGGTTTTGCTGTTGTGGCTGATGAAATAAGAAAGCTGTCTATGCAGACATCAGAGGCAACGGAAAAAATTAGAGAGATAATAACAGGGGTACAGGATGAAGTGAATAACGCTGACAGTGAAGTTAAAAATACAAAAGAGGTTATGTCTGTTTCTAGTAATTTTGCATCAGAAGTTACTGAGACGCTAAACCAAACCCGCAGTAACCTAAAAGAAATGGTAAGTAAAATACAAAACCTTATTGAAGATATCTCACAGGTTGGTGAGGATAAGGATGAAGTGGTTAGTTATATAGACAAAATTGCTACAGTAACAGAAAATTCTTCTGCATCAACTGAAGAGATATCTGCTTCGGTAGAAGAACAAACTGCTACCCTGAATGAGCTCCTTGAAAGGATGGAAAACTTAAATAAAGAAGCAGAAGAGATTGTTACTCACGTTAACCAGTTCAAATTTGAAAATGAGCAATAAGCTTCTTCGGTTAGTCAATCGTTTATTATAAGTTGGTTCTTTTCATTGAAATATGTTTTGTAGCCAAATTGTACAAATGTAATAACAGTTAGGGTTACTCCTCCGAGGATACCTAACATAATAGCAATTTGATAAGATATTGCCGTAACAGGGGAGATACCTGACAAGATTTGACCGGTCATCATCCCCGGCAAGAAGATTATTCCCATCCCCATCATATTATTTATGGTGGGGATTATTGCCTGGTCAAAGGAGCTATTTATTATCTTTTTGGCTGCTATGTTTGGTCTTGCCCCAAGCATCAGATATCCTTCTATTGTGTCTTTTTCGGTTTTCATACCATCTGTTAACCTTTCTACTCCTAAAGTTATCCCAGTCATAGAGTTACCAATTAACATGCCGGCGATAGTGATGAAGTATCTAGGATCGTACCAGGGAGTTACATTTATTACTACCAGGATAAAATAAAAAATGCTTATTAATGTCCCTACCATCATAGATAATGCAATGATCTTTTTCATATCAAAGGAGAGTTTTCTTTGTACCCGCCCAAAGATATTATTAATTGCAAAAACCTCCATAACCAGGATGACAAATAATGTGAACAAAGGATGCTTATTATCAAATATAAATATTAAAACATACCCCATTATTACAAGTTGAAGGGTCATTCTTATTGTAGATATTATAACTTCTTTTTCTCTAGGAATCTTTTTAAGCTTTAAAATAAACAGTAAAATTAAAACAAAGATATAAGCTGATAACATTTGCAAAAATCCTAGTTCAACTACTTCAGCCTCCAAAAAGCACACTTCCTTCCCATAAAACTTCTATAAATTCCAATAAATTTTCCATGATATTAAGCTTAACTTAAATATAGCTTCACTTTAATTAAGCTGTACTTAAAATTTTGCCATTTTCTATATTAATAATATAATCTGCAAAAGCTTCTCCTATCTTTCTTGAATGGGTTATCATAACTACAGTTTTATTTCTTTTTGTGGAGTAATCAATAAATTTTTCCATTGTATAATTTTCGAGATTTTCATCTAGGGCAGAGGAGGGCTCGTCAAGAAGAAAGACTTCTGGTTCCATTAACATTAATCGTGCAAGAGCTATTCTCTGTTTTTCTCCTCCGGAAAGTTTTGTTGCATCATCTTCTAGGTCTTTGTCAAGTTTGAAAAGTTTAAGAAGT
The DNA here is from genome assembly GCF_022539405.1 of Natranaerofaba carboxydovora. NCBI lineage: Bacteria > Bacillati > Bacillota > Clostridia > Natranaerobiales > Natranaerofabaceae > Natranaerofaba > Natranaerofaba carboxydovora. Next base: position 310,747 of record NZ_CP054394.1, read on the forward strand.
TCAATTAACGAGTTGTCTTCTTTTAATGGTTGTTCAGAGAGTATTAGGCCAAGGTTTAGATTATCCTTGATAGAGCCCTCTGTTATTATTGGATTTTGGGGGAGCATTACTACTTCCCTTCTTAAAGTAATTGTATCTATTTCATTAATGGGCTTATCATTATAAAAGATTTCACCATGGTCATGAGTTATTATTTGGTTTAATAGTTTTAGAAGGGTGGTTTTGCCACTACCGCTTTCTCCTAATATGCAGGTGACTTTTTTGTTTTTTATTTCAAGCTCATGGATATTTAATATCTCTTTATATTTTAAATTCTTTAAGTAGAACACTTTTTTCTCTCCCTCTTCCTCGTCAAGATGTATTATAATTAAAAACAAAGCTTTGTTCATATGACTTTTTGCACCAGAATCAATGATTAATCTCTCTAAACAATTCTTTCGCTTTTTCTTTCCCTTCTTCTAGAATATCTTCGCCTAGCTGGGTGATGGTATAATACTTTCTGACTTTTCCATATTCAATTTTATCTTTTCGCTTTAAGAGCCCGTCTTTTTCCATGTTGTGAAGAATTGGGTACAGTGTTCCTGGACTGATATCGTAGCCGTGTTCTTTAAGTTCTTCAATCATCCAGGCTCCAAAGAAAGGTTCATTTTTGGCATGATAAAGTATATGAAGCTGTATAAAGCCAAGAAATAGTTTTCTTAAAACCTGATTGTTTTTCATGTTTTTCCTCCAACTAATAACGAAATACGATATCGAAATTCTAATAATATTGTAGCAAACCTGCCATATATCTCAATAGTACAAAAATACTTTTGTACAAAATGCTTTTAAAAGAAGAAAAATTTCGAAATTTTGAAGGAATTCAGTCTTAGCGTGCTGAATACATATTCACGATACAACAAATATCTACAACCAAAACTGAACCACGATTCAGTGAATGATGATTCACCCTGAGGTGGTTTGTGATGGCAAATTATTTAATATTTAAGGGAGGGACGGAAATATGATGATGGATTATCAATTAACTTTAAAAACTATTTTGTCTAGGGCAAAAAACATTTACTCAAAAAAAGAGGTTATTTCTAGAGATTATTCAGAGGACTTTAAGTACACTTATGGTGACATGTATGAAAGGGTAAAAAAGCTCGGAAATGTCCTGGAAGAATTAGGAGTCAAAAAAGGTGACAAAATAGGAACTTTGGCCTGGAATAATCACAGACATTTGGAGATATACTTTGCCGTTCCTATGACTGGCGCGATCCTTCATACGCTAAATCTGCGTTTGTCAGCAGAACAGCTTGCTTATGTCATTAATCACGGTGAGGACAAGGTTATATTTGTGGACAAAGATGTAGTTCCATTACTTGAAGCTATTCAAGACCACCTAAAAACCGTTGAAAAAATAGTCATTATGTCTGATACCAAGGAAGTTCCAGAAAATAATTTAAAAGGTGAAGTTTTCTCATACGAAGCTCTCTTGGAAAAAGCATCTTCAGAAATAGAATTTCCAGACTTAGACGAAAAAACTCCGGCAGCTATGTGCTATACTACTGCGACAACGGGTAACCCCAAAGGTGTTGTTTATACTCATAGATCAATTGTGCTTCACTGCTTTTCTATTATATGTCCTGAGGCCCTTGATCTTCATGAATCTGATTGTTTAATGCCTTTTGTTCCAATGTTTCATGTTAACGCCTGGGGGCTTCCTTATGCTGCAACCTGGGTAGGAGCTAATCAGGTTTATCCAGGCTCTAGACCTGACCCGGAAACTGTCTGCAGGTTAATGGATGACTACAAGGTTACCCTAGGAGCAGGTGTACCTACTATTTGGATGGGAACATATCCTGTTTGGGAACAAGGAAAGTATGAATACTCGCATATCAGGGGACTTGTCTGCGGTGGCTCTGCTGCACCAAGACATTTGATTAAAGGATATAGTCAGGTGTTAGGAATACCAATTATTCATGCTTATGGTATGACAGAAACCTCACCTCTTGTTCTAGCTTCTAAACCAAAAAGTTATATGCAGGACTTAGACGAAGAAGAGAAAATAAATATTGCTACTAAACAGGGATTGTTAGTACCAGGTCTTGAAATGAAAGCTATAGACGATGAAGGCAATGAAATTAAATGGGACGGTACGGAAATGGGAGAACTATTATTAAAAGGTCCCTGGATTGCTGGAGAATACTATAAAGAACCAGAAAAGACTGAAGAAACCATAAAGGATGGCTGGCTTCATACCGGAGATATAGTTACAATCGATCAGGAAGGATATGTGAAGATTGTAGACAGAGCAAAAGATTTGATAAAAAGCGGGGGAGAGTGGATATCATCAGTTGATCTTGAGAACATAATAATGACTCATCCAAATGTTAAAGAAGCTGCTGTGATATCAGTTCCACATGAAAAATGGATTGAAAGGCCAATGGCTTTTGTGGTTTTAGATGATGAAGGTAAAGATAAAATCACAGAAAAAGATATACTAGAACATATCGAACCGAAGGTGTCTAGAATTTGGGTACCAGATAAAGTAGAGTTCATAGATGAAATTCCAAAAACAAGCGTAGGTAAATTTAGTAAAAGAGTATTGAGAGAAAAGTATGTGGAGGAAGAATAAAATATAAACTGAAGAAATAATAAACAGATTAAATAGATAAATAAAATTAAATAGACAAAGTTATACAAAGTTAAAAATTAGCTGTCGGATTTTTAATTCTTTTATATATCCGACAGCTTTTTTTACTTTTTTAGTGCGTGAGTGAATTTGGTCTTTAGCTTTGATATGATAACCAAATATTTTTTAAATTTTGTTTTCCCATAGTGGATATAATGTAATCTGCATATTCTTTTCCGGTTGCCCCGGTATGTCTGCCAGTTAATTGTAATTTTTTTTCGTATTGACCGCAGATATCTAGTGCCATGTCCAAAGTCTCTGCTTTTTCTTGATGTCCTATGTGGGATAGCATCATTGCACTAGCCCTTAGAAGACTGCTTGGATCTGCATATTCGCCCCTTCCGTTTTCTACCATTCTAAGGCCTGAACCATGGATGGCTTCAAACATGGCATGATTTTTGCCAATGTTGGCACTTCCTGCAGTGCCAACACCTCCCTGGAGTTCTGCTGCTTGATCAGTTAATATGTCCCCGTACAGATTGGGGAGGACAATTACATCGAATTCTGCCTGTCTGGCAGGATCTATAAGCTTGGCAGCCATTATATCAACATACCAATCGTCGAACTCGATATCCGGGTATTCACCGGCAATTTTTTTTGCTGTATTCAAAAACTTACCATCTGTGCATTTTATAATATTAGCTTTGGTTACTGCAGTTACTTTTCTCCTCTTATTAATTCTCGCAAACTCAAAGGCTGACCGTATTATTCTATCTGCACCTTCCTGGGTAATTGATTTGAAATCTAATGCAAGTTCCTCAGTTACATTAATTCCATCATCTCCAAGAATATATGAGTCTTCTGTGTTTTCTCTGAAAAATACCCAATCAATATTTTTTTCTGGTACTTTGACAGGACGCATATTAGCGAAGAGATCTAGTTCCCGACGAATAGTAACGTTAGCACTTCCTATGTTGGGCCATTTGTCGCCTTCGCGGGGAGTTGTGGTTGGACCTTTCAAAATCACATGACACATCTTTAATTGCGAAAGGATATCATCAGGAACTGCTTTATTTTGTTTTGCCCTGTTTTCAATTGTCAGTCCGTTAATTTCAACAAACTCAATCTGTCCTGAATAAATCTCATCTCTTAGCAGGCTATTTAGTACCCTCTTTGTGTTATCGCTTATATAAGGTCCTATCCCGTCTCCGCCTACGATACCTATTTTTATTTTATCCAAATTCTTATAATCGGTGAAATCACTATTTTCTTTCATTTTTTCAACCCGTTTTAATTCTTTTATGAGTAGATTTTCAAAATGTTCTTTTGCCCTTTGTATAGCTTCTTCATTCATTAATAATCACCACACCTTTTTGTGTTTAATGTTAAAGAACTCATCCTGAGACAGGTTAGCTAATGACTTCGGCGTCATTAGGCCTTATTTCGACTGCTTCCTCATTCAAGATGAAGATGTATTGCCAATTAAGATCAAAACTTTATTCATAGGACTTTTTGGCACCAGAATCAATTATATATAATCGAAATATTCTTCTTTAGAAGGTATCTCTCCAAGCAGTGCTGTTATAGCTGCAACATTAGCACTTCCCAAGTAGGTTTTGGAATCGGGTGGACCTATTCTTGATCTGTAATTTCTAGTTGTAGTAGTAAAGGCAGTAGACCCTGAGCCAATTCTGCGTTTGTTTCCCATACAGAGGCCGCAGCCGGGCATGATTACAATTGCCCCTGCTTTTGTAAGATCTGCAAGACTACCATCTTCTGCTAGAGTGTTATAAATGTCTAGAGCTGCAGGAGATATAACAAAATGCACTCTTTGAGAGATATGTTTGTTTTTTAGTATCTTGGCTGCTGTTCTAATCCCTTCAATATCACCGCCCACACAGCTTCCTATAAAAACTTCGTCTATTTTGGTTCCTGCAACTTCACTTAAGCGGCTTATGTTGTCTGGGTGGTGAGGCCTGGATACTAGTGGCTCTTTTATTTCATCTAAAGGGATTTCGATAGTGGCTTCATATTCTGCATTCTGGTCAGCAGAAGGAATTAAAGGATTTTTAAGGAATTTTTCTATAGCTTCTATATTATTTTTAACTGAGATAGAGCTTTCGCTATCGGGGCGTTTTTTTAGATAATCCAGATTATTTTTTATGGTTTCTAGCGTTACTTCGTCTGGAGGTATTGTGGCTGCAGAAGCGTTTCTTTCTGCTGCGGCATTTGTAAGGATATAACGTTCATCACTATTTAGAAAACTGACCCCTTCCATTTCAATTATCCTGCCGTTATAAATATCCGGATTTCCAGTTTCTTTGGCGTATAGCACTAGTGTTGATACAAGGTCTCGTGCGGTAATACCTTCTTGTGGGCGTCCCTGGAAAATAACCCTGACGGATTTGTCCATGGTTAAATCTATTTTGCCGTGTTTCATAGCGCCTGCTACAATATCGGATGATGCTGGATAAGAAAGGCCGTGGGGAGTCCTGGTATGGGAGTCTCCGCCTACAATTACATCTGTTGGAAGTACAAAGCGGTTACCTATAGTATGGATTATACCTTCGCCAGGTGCTAAGGAGACGCCGCCGCGATTTTTGAAAAAGTCTGTCAGAAACTTATGTCTATCTCTTTCTTCGCTAGATGGGCACTCCCCGGTGTGACATAATGATTGAACAACAAATTCTGTTCCAAAATCCTCCCCTGCCATTTTTTGATATTCTTCAATTGTCATTGGTCCTGTCGTATCTTGAGAGAAAACTCCTCTTACTTTGATAGGAGCAGTATCGCCTGGGTGTATATAATCCTTGCCGTCTAATCTATTCATGGTCGTAATTTTTTGGGCTAGTGTCTGCGGTGGTTTTGATTCTTTAGTATTAGCAGAGGTCAATTTACTGGTTTTAAAGATGTTTTTTTGTGGGACAACATTGATATTTTCGTTATCGCACCAGCCTTTAGCCCATTTTTGAAGATTTAATCCTGCTTCAAAATATATCATTCCACCGGCACTTATTTTATTGAGTTTGTATTGAATGGGAAGTTCGACTGAAAGCTTTTCTTTTTCGTTTATTGATAGCGTTTTTTCTTCTATGTTTAATTTTAGACAGTCGCCTTCTTTAATTTTGTCTGTATTACATTTGACGGGCAAAATCCCAGAGGCCACTAGAGAATTTTCAAATATTGGAGCGAAGCTTTTTGCTATGACGATGCCGCCGGATTTGTTTTCTGGTTCTTCTTTTATGGGAGTTCCTATTAACTGCAAGATGGAATAAGTAGCTGACTTTCGTGATGAGCCTTCGCCAAGGGCCTTGCCTGCAACAAGGATTGTGTTCTCCTTTGATTCTTTTTCTTTGTTTATTTTATTTACTCTCTTCCAGAGATCAGCTTCATCTTCCCTTCCCTCCATTATATAAAGAGCGTGAAGGGGGTGGTCTGTCCTTGTATGTGCCCTGTTAGACGGGCTTAGGTTGTCGGTAGTAATATTGTCGCCGATTTTTACTGCTTTTCCGTGGTAAATATCATTTATATTCCAGTATTCTGCGAACTCTCCCTTGGCCCAACTTTTTATGATTTCATGAGCTAGGCCACTCACGTTCAGGTTAGGGTTCTTTGTGATTTTAGTTAATTTATCAAAATCCTTTTTATTAACTAATACGGTGTATTTCAAAATATTTTTTATCTCTTCCGGGAAAATTTCTTTTTCTAAAAGATTTATAAGTTCAGCTGTGGCAGGGCCGCCTTTCATGTTACCAAGGATTTGCAGTGCATTCTTTTTATTAATGTAATCAGTTTTAATTTCTCCTGTGATAATTTTAGAAAGTCCTTTGGCCTTAGTATATGTTTCAGGGAAAGTTCCCCGGCGTACTTCTTCTTTCAATAGTCTAATTAGTAATTTGTCTATTCTTTCAGTTTCAAAGATGGTAAATTCTTTTTTGTCTAGATTCGGTTCTGTTAGGGCGTTAATTATGATATTTACTTCATTCTCATTTAGCGGCCGTGGTGGTAGTTTGAATGCTTCGAAGCGTGAGAGAGCCTTTTTTCTATAGTTTTCTAGAAAATTTTTTAACTCGTTGTTCATTTCTGTATCACTTCCTTTTGTTTGACTATAAACATGATTTGGCTAAATAATTATCGACTAATGTATCAACTGACTAGTGAATGGTCTTTTGGTGATAAAGAGAGTATATCTGCTACTTGAGCTGGATATTTGGCAATGAATTTTAGCTCTTCTTCTGTTAAAGGCTGCTGATTATGGGCATTGGCATATTGTACAAGTTTTAATACTTCTCGCTCATTATCGATTTGTACACCCATGGATTCGTACAGGTGCTTAAGCCCTTTGATACCGCCGAATTCACCGGTTGATATATTGCTTTTTACAGGTTTTATTTGATTGCTTTCGTTTATTCCCAGGTCTTCAGGGGAGTAAAGCTCATAATTTCTGCGATCTTTTAACATTCCGTCAGCGTGAATACCTGATTCATGAGAGTACATGTTACTTCCAATACCAATCTTGTTCATTGGGATTGGTATTCCAAAGGCGTTGGCCGTGTAGTTACATAACTTCCATGCTTTTGTGAGATCAATGTTTGGGTCGAGGATATCTTGTTCTTCAAGGCCGCAGGCATGTTTTATAGCTAGTATTACAGCTACTAGATCTGCATTGCCTGCTCGTTCTCCGATGCCATTAACTGTAGTATTGATATAAGCGTCAACTCCTGCATCGATTGCTCCCATCGCACCTTCTACTGAATTGGCAACTGCATACCCGGTATCATTATGACAGTGAAGTTCTATAGGAAGCTGGACTTCCCCGGCAAGTCTCTTAACGCTTTCATAAATAGACGGTGTTCGTTCGTAACCAAGGGTGTCACAGTATCTTATTCTGTCTGCACCGTGTTTTTTAGCTTCCCTTGCAAAATGCAAGAGGAAATCCTCGTCAAAATTGCTGTTGTTACCTTTGACTTTGGTACGTGATGCATCCTCTGCGTTAACTCCAATAGTTTTAATCCCGTACTCTTTAGCAAGACTAACTGCTTCTGTCATCATTTTGATTATGTCGTTACCTTCTGTTTGAGCGCCAAATTTGCTTTTTACCATTATTTGTGAAGTAGGGATAGAAAGATTTATATGTTCTATGTTTGTAAGTTCTAAGGCTTTTTTGACATCTTCGGGGACTGCTCTTACCCACCCTTCTAGAATCATGTTGTTCATAACACCTTTTTTGGCTAAGTCCAGGTTTGCTTCAACGTAATTTTGCTCGTGTTTTAAGGTCGGGAAACCAAATTCACTCTGATAAATCCCCATTTCACCAAGGTAATGATTGACCATAGTCCTTTGAAACTTTGATAATACTACGTTTGCTGTTTGTACCCCGTCACGGTTTGTTACGTCAAGTATATAGATTCTGTTCTTTTTCTCTTTCATAAAAATTCACTCTCCCTTCTAGCCCTTTTAAAATTTGTTAATAATCCTAGCACGCAAATTGGATAGTGTCAATACATTGGGGCTAATCCAATTTGACGACAAAAACAAAAATTCACCCTCGAATTCTACATAAAAAGCGTTATAACGGGAAATTATTATAAAGCAAAAAATATAAATTTTTAATTAAAAAAATTGGTCAAATGCCATCTGGTGAACAGCAAAACAACTAAATTTTGCTAGCGCAATATTTGCTTGAGTAAAAATTGAAATTAAATTTTTCATTAGATCTATACGAAAAAAGGAATGATTATTGTATTTGTCGAATGTAACTTCAGGAAAGTATTTAGATGATTCTGAAACAGGGAGGGGTTAGTATGGCAGCGAAAGTTGACAAAGAAAAATGTACTGGATGTGGACTATGTGTAGAAGCCTGTCCGATGGATATCATTGTTTTACAAGATGATGTTGCAGTTGTTGAAGAAGAAGAGTGCACTGATTGTGGTGAGTGTGTTGAAGAATGTCCAGAGGAAGCTATTGAACTAGAATAATAGTTAGACAGAACTTTAGGCCGTCTTTATTAGTGAAAATAAAGACGGCCTTATTTATATTTCTTAGATTTTCAGGCAAAGGAAGTTATAGGGACTCCTCACTTTATTACCAGAATTGAAGAAGGGTTAGAGATTATGGAACATTTAAGGGGTTATACATCAGGAATGGCTATTCCAACGTATATAATTAATGCACCCGGTGGAAGGGGCAAAACTCCTATGCTGCCTGAGTATTTAATCTCACAAGGTAAAGATAAAGTAACGATAAGAACCTGGGAAAAGAAAGCATTTGATTATCCAAACCATGGTCCAATGGAAACAGAGGACTAGATAAGCGAAAGGTAAAATGAAGTATTAATTAGGGACTTATTAAAGTGCAGTCCCTATTTTTAATTTTGATGTATAATGTGTGGAGAATTTACTGCTCTGGATATGGTGGCCATGGAGGATCGTATTCAGGACATTCGTCTAATACTTTTTCTTTACATTCTGGGGGCTGAGGGGCAAAACCATAGGCTGGTATTAGTAATTGAACGTGGGCGAAGAGCTTAATTAAAAATAATTTTCCCACGCATAAAATAATTGTATCTTCATCTATTATGAAGGCATCTAGACATTCTAAGAAAACTTCACACTGCGGTTTCAGACCTGATTCATATGCCCTTGATAGAGTGACAGTTTTTTCGAAAGTTTCAAGTACAGAGAATTTTTCATCATCAATTACAAAAATTACTTCATATTTTATCCATACTCTTATTTTCTTCTCGCCTATTATTTCACATTCCTTATCAATAAGATTTACCTTTTTGCAAGTGACTTCGTCTACATCTATTATTTTGTCGAAATCTTCATCTATTGGGAGGTCAATTTCAATTTTATTAACATCAATTTGTTTACATTCTTCATAAACTTTATCAATTTTAACACGTTCTATTAAAGTTGGAGGGGGAATTGGAGTGGTATTTTGTTCATTTGACATTTTCTTTTACCTCCTGACGCTTTCTAGTCTCTTTACTTATAGTTTATGTAGTAGATTGTAAACATGGGAATTAATTTTGTAATTGTTTAATCACTAATAGTTAAACTCAGGGGTTAGAAAAACATAATATGATTAAAAGTACATTCATTTGTACCCCTGGAGGTGGCAATAAATATGCAAAAAGACTTTTCGCCACTAGTTGGAGTATGTATCAATAGCAGTAAAGTTAAAAAGTTAAATCAATCTTTAGAAAGAGGTTCTATAAATTATCTACTAGAGGCAAATAAAAAATTGAATACAAATCTTTATTTTTTTTCGCTAGTTGACATTAATTTTGAAGAGGATAAAGTTCGTGGTTATATCTATGATGAAACATGCAAAAAATGGGAAGAAAGGTTTTCCCCTTTGCCTGAAGTGCTATACAAAAAGGGAGGAGTAAAGAAAAAAGAAATAGGAGAGTTTAATTCCCTTATAAACTCGATAAATAAGAATAATATTAAGTTAATTAATCCTATGAGAGGATTTAACAAATGGGAGCTTCATAAACATTTCCAAAAAAACAAGAAAATTAGCCCCCATTTAGAAAAAACAGTGTTATTTCTAAATCCAGAAGATTTACAAGAAATGATTTATGAGGAAGACTCGATCTATCTAAAGGCTGTACGGGGTAGATGTGGTAAAAATTTAATGAAAATTAAAAAGTTAGATAAGGGTTTTTTGAGTACATTTTTTAGGAAACAACCTAAAAAAATACCGGCAAAAAGTTTTGAAGAACTTTTAGATGATATTGATAGATTTTTTGGAGGTAGTCCTATTATAGTTCAAAGAACTATTGATTTGTTAAATATTGATAATAAGTTAGTGGATTTAAGGGCAGAAGTTCATAGAAACTATAATAATGAACTTGAGATTGTTGGCATCCCTGTTAGGATTGGAGAGGCAGAATCCCCAATTACACAGCACTCTAAAAGTTATACCTTTGATAATTTTTTTCGTAATACTATAGGTTTGTCTGATACACAAATAAATGAATTATATATGGTGGTTGAGAATTTGTTATACGAAGTATATAAGAGTGTAGAAGACTATTACGGAAATTGTGGTGAAATAGGTATTGATATTGGGGTGGACAAAAATTTACAAGTAAAATTAATTGAATGTAATTCTCAACCTACCAAAATATCTCTAAAAGATGCTTACGGGGAAGAGGCTGTTAAAAAGGGGTATGAAAAAATTTTAGAGTATGCTTGCTTTTTAGCGTCTCCGAAAACGATCTAGTTTAGAGGCATTATCAATTTTTTCTTTTATTAGATAGACAATATGATCATTCAAATAATGTGAAGCTAGGATATTAACAGGTGTCCACCATGCTCCCCCTATATAACTTATACACTCGGGTTTATTGCAATTGCAAACAAAGGGGCTTGACATATCCCATTCAGTAGAAGGGTAGAAGAAGTTTAATTCTTCCCTTGAATCAATGTTCTTAAGAGCATAAACTGCCCCTTTTTTAGTATCTATAATAAGGTTTGGATCACAACTATGGTTTAAAAGACTAAAAAAAGAGTCGGCTAATATATGTTGGTTAATTCCAACTTGTACCGTCTGGTAGGTTTGTTCTCTTATGGTGCAAGTAGGATCAAATGTTAACAGTATTGTACCGGGCAAAATTTTTTTGGTTGCTCTAAGACAGCTCCCTAGTGCACCTAATGACTTCTCATACAAGGTATTTCCTCTCCCTTTCAATTATCATTTGTCTCCCATAAAAACTTTCCATATTTTAATGGATTTGAAAAAGACCTATAAACAGACTCATCATCAGAAGCAAGATATAATGTGTCCTTGCCTGGTTTGGCATTACACTCAATAAACCATATATTCAAATCCTTATCTAAAGCAAAATCTATCCCAATCTCTCCAAAGGGTCCATATATATCCTCGATATACTTAAAGGTTGTTAAGAGAAAAGTTTCGATATTTTCTATGGTTTTATCAACCCTTGTCTTAGAATAACTAAAGTGATCTATTAAAAAGGAGTCTAAAGGATAAACTGACCCTCCCGCTCTAGTGCTAGTGACCGGACTATTTGTTTCCCCTATACGAGCAAAAATCGGGCCTAATTCTAATTCGTTTTTGCCGTTTCTTTGAACTTCTGCACGCATATCCACATTACAGTAGTCATTTACTTGTAATACATTTATTGCAGTCTGAATTATTATTCTACTGCCTTCAAACATTTTGTTAATTTCGTTTTGTAAATCATCTACAGAACTAAAATTTTTGGTAAGTATTTCTTCCTTAAAATAGCTTAATTCATAATTATTGCTAGAAAGTTTCGTTACCCTTGCGACACCAGTACTATTGTTGCTAGTGCAATTTTTAATAAAAATACAATTATGTGATTGAAGCATGGTTTGTAAGTCCTGGTGGTTATTATATAAGGTGGTCTTTGGGAGATAAGATGACATTTTGGTATACTGGGATAAATTTTTAAAAACATCCCATTTATCAAAGAAGTAGCTAGAATTTATTTTTTGTAAGTTTGAATTTTCTTCAAGTTCTTTTCTAATATCTTGGGATAGTTTCTTTTGTGATTTAAGTGTTCCCCCGCCCCGATCATACAAAATGTCTGGGTAAGGAAAAATTTTCTCTTCAAATCTATTAGTTTCCTCATTATAGTAAGTGCCCCTAATTTTTTTGCCGGAAAAATCCATATCCTTAATCGAGAAAAAGTATAGGACAGCATTTGATTCTTTATTGGCCTTTGCCATCTCTAGTATTCTAAAGTGGGGGTGTTGTTTTTTTGCTTTTCTTACACGTCCATTACTGACAAAAACACCGATTACTGGACCTATACTAAGCTTGTTATTTTTAACCATTAAATTGGTTTGTATTCTGTTTGAAAGTCCCATTTGTTTTGCAATTTTATTTGGAATCCCTATAACATTTTCGGTATTGTTTTCATAACATGTAACTTTTGTTTTTTGGGTACTAACTTTTAATACTTTAGGATTATTGTTATCTAGAAGTTTTTTAATCTTTTTTGGAGCGGTTATACTTATCGAAGAATTATTGAAAGTATTAATAATGACAGGAATAGATGTTTTTTTCATAAGTCTAATCTCCTTCACGGAATATATTTTGATAGTAATAATTTATTCTGAAGTAAACTCATTGTGTGTTTTTTGGGGATTTAATAGTGATATAAAAAACGGGCATAATCAAATATAGCCTGAAATTGAGGGTGCACTCCCTGGCAATCGTCAAGACCTTCCACTAAGTCTTTGTCAGGCTTTGTATTTACTTCTAAAAACCACAGCTTCCCATTAATATCTACTGCTATATCTAAGCCTAACTCCCCGAATGAACAAAACTCTTTTTCAATATGGTATGCTATTTTTACTGCAGTGTTTGATACATCTTTTGGTGTTGGAATGTTAACATTAGATTGACTTAACAACTCAGGATAAATATTCGAGTAAAAATTGCATTCACTTCCGACAGAATAATTAGTAATTGTCTGGTTTTCTTTAGCCGCGATCCTAGCATAACTGTTAATAGCTTGCCATTTTCCTTGACTATCCTTTATAAGCAAAATTCGGATATCAAAAGGGCGGTTTTTATAATTAAGTAGTCTTATTCCCTGCTGGACAAGGAAACTTCCCCCAGAATTATTATCCATGAATTCTTCTACAATTTTTTTCAATTCTTGTATATTACCTATCTCATTCTCTAGTAATCCATTAGAAAATGTAGCAACTTTGTATGAACTACTTGAACCGGTCTTTTCAATGGACATTACTTCTTTGCCTCTTTTGCCATAAAAGGATTTAATAAAAATAAATTTATAACTTCTTAGCATGATTAAGACATCGTTAAAGTTTTGATAGCGAATTGTAACAGGTAGATATTTTGCTACAAAGTCATGTGATAGTAGATACTTATATGTGTTCCATTTGCCGATATAATCTCTGCTATTTATAGTCTTAATCTTTAACTTATCTCTGAACTTTGTACGAATTTTTGACACTGCTTCTTTTTCACTTTCTGAAAATCCTGAACCACGATCATAAATAACATCTGGAAAAGAAAACCAACGATAACACCATTCATTTGAGTCTAAATCAAAAGTTAGTCCTTTTATTTTCTTGTGTTCCCAGTCAATACTGTCTATCGAGAACAGATAACAAACAAAGTTGTTAGCGTGACCTGCTAAGATATGATCTAGATCAGTTGTGGAATTATCAACAGAAAGACGTGCTGGTTTTACAAAGATGCCTAAAACCGGATTTTCATTTTTAGAATCTTTATTTTTGACCTTCAATTTGTAATCACTCCAACCACCTACTAATTAAAAATGCTATACTTATGTGAATATACTTTTTGCACAAAAATTGCTGTTAAATGAAAAAATTTTGTGATGTAATATAATATTTATTAATGTCAGTTTAGTTGAAGGTTTGATAACAGCTAAAGGTAAAACAAATAAAAAAGCCCTGCCTTTGTGGCAGGGTAAAAACTAACGGCAAAATATGATAATATATTTATGGTTATATCTAAATATAGCTAAATGATATTTAAATAGTTAGCTTTTTTTCCAAGTCAAAGGCAGCTGTTGCACCGTCTGACATGGCCGTTACTACCTGGCGAAGGGTTTTTTGCCTTACATCTCCTACAGCATAAACTCCGTTCACGTTTGTTCTCATCTCCTCATCAGTAAGGATATAGCCGTTATCATCTAAATTCACTTTTCCTTCCAAAAATTCTGTATTTGGATTAACTCCCACGTAAATAAATACACCGTTACACGAAAGTTCTTGTTGTTCCTGGGTTTTTACATTTTCTAAAAGAACATTTTCTACTAGTGCATTCCCTTTAATTTCTTTGATTACTGTATCAAGTTTGACTTCGATTTGTTCGTTGCTAAAGACTTTTTCTTGAAGGTATTTTACCCCTCTAAGCTGGTCTCTTCTATGTACAAGGGTCACTTTTTTGGCAAAACGGGTTAAGAAAAGTGCCTCTTCTAAAGCAGAATCTCCGCCTCCGACTACTACAACTTCTTTATCTTTAAAAAAGGCACCGTCGCAAGTTGCGCAGTAAGAAACTCCTCTTCCTGTAAATACCTGCTCACCTGGAACTTTAAGCTCTCTTGGGCTTGCTCCGGTTGCGACCACAATACCTTTTGCAGTGTAATTTTCTCCACTTTCTAGCATGACTTCTTTGAGGTTTCCGGATAAGTTAAGGTCTTTTACTGTTCCCATTTTTAGATGAGCACCGAATTTTTTTGCTTGTTCGTCTAATTTTTTGGCCAAGTCTGGGCCAGTAGTTCCTTCGGGAAAGCCCGGGTAATTATCTACATGTTGAGTGTTGATAAGCTGACCGCCAGGTGCCATCTTCTCAATTAGAAGAACATTCATCCGTGCCCTGGCACCATAAAGGGCTGCTACAAGTCCTCCGGGACCTCCGCCGATTATTATCATATCATAATTTTGATTTTCCACTAAAAAAACCCCCTTATAAATAGTCATATTTATATTTAATATGATTCTGGTGCAAAAAGTCATCTTATTTATCAGTTTCACCTTTGTTGCTTCTATCTTCCTCTAATATTTCTTTTGAACTATTTACTAAATCAGATAAGCGTTCTAACATAACCTCTCTCATGATATCACATGCCTCAAGCACCCTTGGATTACACAACTCAAAATATACATTTAGGCCTTCTTTTCTTGTGCAAACAAGGCCTTTATCTCTTAATATTGACAAATGTTGAGAAGTATTAGCTCTACTTGTTCCTAGTTCATTTGCTATCTCATCAACATGTTTTTCGCCTTCTTTTAAAAGATATATAATTTCTATTCTTTTAGCATTTGATAACACTTTACACATATCAGCATGAAGTTCGTAAAGCTTTTTTTTCATTTTTTTCCCCCTTATGTGTTAAAATTAACCAAGTACAAGTATTATATTAGTAGTTAATAAATTTGTTAATTAATTTAACAGAATTATATGAGACATTAAAAATGTTGTCAAATTAGTTTTAAGTTGATTGAACTAAAGCCAGATTATTGACATTTCAATTTTACTTTAATATAATCCACATCAAACCATACTAATTAAGTAATTAATGAAGTAGTTGACTTTAGTTATTGAGGAGGAAACTTTTTAATGCAAGAAAAAATAATTATGCCCGACTTTCCGGTAATAGATTTTCATATGCACCTTCCAATAAAAGGTAGCCCTCCAAAGAAAGCAGCGGTTAATGATCCTGCCATTATAAAGCATAGGGAAAAGCTTCAAAGTAAGTTTTTTGAAAAATGGGGTTTTTCGAAACCAAATGGCAAAATGTATTCTCCAGAAGAAGCTGCAAAGCTTTGGAACAAAGAAAAAGAGTATTACGGCTTAGAAAAGCTAAATGCTGTAACTGCCGGGTTTGATAATGATGTACTTGCTGAAATAATCAGTTCTTACCCAAATACTTTTGAAGGTTTTGTCCATCATGATATACAAGAACCTGGCTCTTTAGATGAATTAAAACGAGGAATTGAAACTCTTGGTCTAAAAGGCTTAAAAATTCTAGCTCCTTTTATGGATGAGCCCTTTGATTCACCTGAATTTGAGCCTATATGGCAGTATATGAACGAAAAAGAGCTTCCTGTTTTGATTCACTTTGGCATAGCGGGTGGAGCAGGAGGACTTGTTAGCTATAAATTAATAAGCCCTCTGTCAATTTTTGAAGTAGCACGTTCTTATACAAGTATCCCTTTTATTATTCCTCATTTTGGGGCAGGCTATTTTCAGGATGTTCTTCATCTTGCATGGTCATTACCTAACATATATGTTGATTCCTCTGGATCTAACCAATGGTTAGATTGGATGGCTTATGATTTGGAACTTAAAGATATTTTTAATAAGTCCTTGAAAACATTGGGTCCGGAGAGAATGATTTTTGGCACCGACTCTAGCTGGTTTCCGAGAGGGTTTAGTTATCCCTATCTAAAAGTACAGCTAGAGATACTAGAAGACTTAGGAGTTAGCAAAAAAGATCAGGAGTTATTCTTTTCAAAAAATGCTAGAAGACTTCTCGGGAATGATTGATTTAAATTGATAAAAAAAGTGAGCAATTTATTCTGGTGCAAAAAGCCATTTGTAGCCAGAATAAAAATTAAATAAAAACAACAATAATTTACAAGGGGGAAATTTTATGTCTGAAGAAGTTCGTGTTTTTACAAGTCCCGGTTGAGGATTTTGTGACCCAGTGAAGGAGTTACTTTCACAGGAAAATGTTAGTTTTGAAGAGGTTGACGTTTCTCAAAATCCGGATGCAGTTCAAGAGCTAGTTGAGTTAACTGGTGAAATGAAGGTTCCTGTAGTTAGAAAAGGAGATAACTTTGTAATAGGTGCAGATAAGGAGAAAATTAAAGAGTTGGTTACTTAAAAGCAAATAGTTTATCTCAAAAAGTATATTTATATTAAAATAGGGGTTATGACTACCCCTATTTTTTAGTGTGCTCATCGAAGGGTGTTAAAGGAAGGTATTAATCTATTTCTAAAGAAAGATAATGAAAGATATAGAAATTAATAAGGATAAGTTAAACTCTAGGATAAATTTTATTTTGCAGGTAGGTGAAAGTAATGTCTTTTCGCCCGGGTGCTATGTTTATAGTATTATCTAGTTTGATATTGGTTGTAGTTACTTTGTTAGCTTTTAAATCAGGTGTTGGGATAGGCTATAGACCTGTAGAAGATATTACCCCTTCTAGCTTTCGCGCCCCTGCTTTAGATAATACTGTTAAAGACAGCAAAACTGGTGAAGCTTACGCTGCTGGGGAGATTTTGGTAGTCTCTAAAAATAATTCAGGATCATCACAAGAACTTTTTGAACAAGACATTGAAAAAATAGTTAGCGAGGAATTAAATGGTCAGGTTGTAGGTTCTATCATAGAAAGTGGGATATTTCAGGTGGAGTTTTCGGGTGAGAACGAAAATTTATTTGAAAGATCCATAAAAAAATTAGAAAAATATGAAGAAATAGATGCTGTTTTGCCTAACTATAAGCAAACTCTAAATAATTATGAAGATAAATGGACTCAACATCAGGAAAGGTTTTGGGGACAAAAATTAATCAATCTTCATAAAGCCTGGGAGGTTACAAAAGGCAGTGATGATATTGGCGTAGGAGTTATAGATTATGCTTATTCTACTGCTCATCCGGATTTAGAAGGTGCTAAATTTGTAGCACCAGGGGGAAGCTTACATAATAATGATGATTGGAGCGATCTACCAGGAAGATATACTGATCACGGCACAGGTGTGGCAAGTGTTGTTCAGGGAGTTATGCGGGAAGCGGATTTGACATGTTATGGGACATATTTTTTGAGTGATCGGGTAGAAGCTATTTTGGATGCTATCAGAAGGGATATCAGAGTAGTGAATATAAGTATGGGGCCTATTTGGGGCCGGGCTGGTAATACTGATAACTATAGTGAGCAAGTTAAGAAGAGAAAAGAGCTATTTTGGAGGCCAATACTACAAAAAGCATACAAAAATGACCTATTAATAGTACATGCTGCTGGTAATAATCATCAGATAGACTCTACTAAAATTCCTCCTGCGTCTTTGTCTGCAGAATTTGATAATTTGATATCAGTTAGTGCTATTAATAAAAACCTTGATAGAATTTTTGTTTCTGGAAATAGTATTGACGTATCTGCCCCGGGGTCTAATATTTGGGCTGGGAGGACTTACTACGGCGTCTGGGATGGTTTTAGTGAACCGTATGATTTTTCGAGTGGGACTTCATATTCAGCTCCTTTTGTCACAGGGGTGGCGGGTCTTATGCTTTCAGTAAATCCTGACCTTAAACCTAAAGAGATTAAGGAGATTATAGTAGACACTTCTTTTATACCTGAAGACTTAGATTATGAAAAAGAATTAGAATCAGAATTAGAATCAAAATCCGAATGGGATTATAACTGGGGGAGCGGTATAATTGATGCAGGAGCCGCTGTAAAAGCTGTAAAGGATCAAATAAATAATTGACTTTACTGAAAAAATTCGATTTATATAAGTTTTGGCTTTTTGGTGTGACTTTCATCACTGTAATGATGCCTTCAAAGAAGTAAAATATAATTAGAAAAGATTTAGAAGGATTTAAGAAAGATTTTATTATAAGGGGTTGATAGTGATGAAAGTTGAGAATTTTGGTAAGTGCAAAACAAATGCTATGGGGATACTGCCTCATCAGGATACGGATAGAGCTTTAGAATTTAGTTTGTCACTTGACATACCATTTTGGCCACAGCTTCCTAAGAAAAATATCTATGAAGATATGTATATACAGTTTTCAGAGAATTTTCCCGGAATTAATATTGATGAAAACAACTTTAAAATTACTTTGAACAAAGAAAAATTTTATGAAGAGCTGCCAGAGTACCTAGAGAAGGCTGAAGATGAAGATTTTTATGGATTGTCTGATGATTACACACTTACATTTAATAAATTCTTGGAAAAAGATTTAGATAAATATCCGGCAATAAAAGGCCAGATTATAGGTCCGATAAGCTTTGGATTAAAGATTATGGATGAAGAGAAAAAGCCGATTATCTTCCATGATGAAATAAGATATTTGCTATTTGAATTTTTCAGAGAAAAGATTAATTATCAGTACAAACAACTCTACAAAAAGCATGATAATGTAATGATTCATATTGATGAGCCTGGTCTTGAGTTTGTATTTAATTCTTTCTCAGGATATGCTTCAGAATCTGCTAGAGAGGATCTTAGCCAGCTTCTTGCAGGGATAGAAGGTCCTAAGGTTATTCACCTTTGTGGTAACCCTGATTGGGATTTTCTTTTGAAGCAGGATCTAGATCTGTTGTCCTTTGATGCATATTCAAAAGGAGAAAGAATAATCAACTATCCTTCATTAGCAGAATTTATTAATGGTGGCGGAATAGTAGCCTGGGGAATAGTACCTACCCATTATGAAATTCTAGAAAAAGAGAGTATAGAAAGCCTAGCAGATAGATTAGAAAACTTATGGAGTACTTTAGAGAAGCAAGGTGTAGAAAGAGAAACAATTATAAATAATTCACAGCTGACTCCTGCAACATGCTCTATTATGGGAGCCAAAAATGTCGAAACAGTTGAGAAAGCTTATGAGTATTTAACTAAACTAAAAGATCATATTCTATCAAAGAATAATGTAGAAGCATAGGGATTTAAGATTTTTAAGTAAAAAAAGCCATGGATGATAATGTTTCATTCATGGCTTTTGTCAGTAATTTTATGGTATGATAGTTCATTTTTTAGAGATAGGAGAGATTATAATTGGATGACAAATATATAAAAAGCCTTAAACTTTCCCCTTTATTTAAAAGTAAAGATGAAGAGGGAATTAACAAAATCTTTTCCCAGATAAATTATAAAATCAATACTTTTAAAATTGGAGAAAAAATTTTTTCGCAGGGAGATACAGCTAATTATATGGGGGTAGTTATGAGGGGAAAAGTTAAAGTGAAAAAGCGTATATCACCTGAAACAGTAATACAGCTAGCTATTTTTGAAGAGGGAGAAACTTTTGGAGAGGCTGTAATGTTTAAAGAAAATAAATACCCTGCTACAGTAACTGCTGCAAAAGATTGTAATTCTAATGATGATGGTAGTGATGATAGTGTTAATAGTGATAATGATAGTGTGACAGTGATGCTTTTACCCAAAGAAGACCTAGAAAAACTTATGGAGATTGATGAGCAGTTTGCCGCGAATTTCCTAAAAATATTAAATGGAAGATTAAAACTTTTTAATGAAAAGATAAATTCAGATCACATAACAAATTAGAAAGGAGCGGGCTTATTTGGACTATTATGAAATTAATGCTTGCGGTGGAGCTAGGGGTTGTCCTATGGCTATTCTAGACGATAAGAAGCTTGTAGAAGATTTGGAGGAGATATTAAATAGCAGTGAATTAAGGAATATATATAAAGAAAAAATCAAAGGTAATATAAAGATTCATTAAAAGCTAAAAATAGCCATCAGGCTATAGGATTGAAGTAGGGGGGAAGCTTGGGAGACATCCTCGCTTTGCAAAAAAGCTAGTTAATTTTGTTAGTCAACGAGAGGCTGTGGCAACCATTGAAAAATTAATTGATTTATATACTAAAAATATGGGAGAAGAATTTGAAAGGTTTAGTGAATATGTTGAGAGAGTTGGGGTGAAGGGCGTCCTTAGTTGAATAAAGTTTAATTAAAAAAATGAGGAGTAAGTAACCTGATACTCTCCCCTCATTTTTTTATTGTATTATGAATTAACGGCCTCTTTTTCCTGTTCTTGATAACTACCATGTACTTTGCCATAACTAATGGCATTTTTAGGGCAAACTTTTTGGCAATCATAACAAACAAGACATTCTTTATTATCTATCACCCTTTGTTTTGTATCGTTATACTTAGAAATGGCCTGGTTAGGACATACTTTTTCACATAAACTACAACCATTGCAGCTGCTGCGATCAATTTTCATGCCAAATGGTGAAATACGAGAGGTTATATTTAAAATGGCCCCATGAGGACAAATCCTATGCCAAAAATCTTCAGTGAAGAAAAATGATATGCCTACTCCTATGATAACAAGATATAAAATTACAGTACTAGGGCGAAAAGCCCACGGTTTTAAATCGTGGGATGAAAGCCCATTTTTTTTATAAATTATCGTTGCAGCACAAAGAAAAAACATATACACTAGAGTTTATGAAACAAGAATATAGAAGAACTAAAACAACCGCATCATTAATCAACTATCATTTTGTTTTCTGCCCAAGATATCGAAGAAAGATATTTTCAAATCAAAAGGTAGAAGAGCGATTTAAAGAAATTGTCCATGAAGTAAGTATCGAACAGGAAATAGAAGTAAAGTATGTCGAAGAACAAAAAACAAGAGGGTGAACTCATGGAAAAAACAGCGAAGATCAAACTACTACCAACAAAAAAGCAAGAAAAAAACCTAATTGATATATCAAAAGAATACATAAAAACCGTCAATACCCTGGTATCTAAAATGGTACAAGCTAAAAAAGCATTAAATCTATCATCAAAAGATGTCCAAGTCCCGATGCCAAGTGCCGTCAAAAATCAAGCGATCCGTGATGCAAAAAGTGTTTATCGTAGATCCAAAAAATTAAAAAGAGTCCCTATTCTAAAAAAGCCCGTCTGTATATGGAACAATCAAAACTACAAAATCAAAGACAACATCATTGAATTCCCAGTATGTATCAATGCTAAATCAAAACGTATAGCCATAAAAGCCGTATTAACCGAATATCAAAAAGAGCTACTTAAAAACAAACTGGGCACACTGCGCATCACAAAGAAATCAAACAAGTGGATTGCCCAAATATGTGTAACAGTACCAGACCCTAAACCTAAAGAAACAGATATAATAATGGGTGTAGACTTAGGCCTAAAATCTCCAGCAGTCGCAGTAACAAGTACCGGCAAAACAAAATTCACCGGTAACGGCAGACAAAACAAATATATCCGCAGAAAATTCAAAACAAAACGACGTAAATTAGGAAAAGCAAAAAAATTAAATGCCATCAAAAACCTCAACGACAAAGAACAGCGCTGGATGAAAGACCAGGACCATAAAATCAGCCGTAAAGTGGTTGACTTTGCAATAGATAATAAAGTTTCCACCATTAGATTAGAAAAACTATCTAATATCAGAACCACGGCAAGAACAAGCCGTAAAAACGAAAAGAACCTTCATGCATGGTCATTCTATCGTCTAGCATCATACATTGAGTACAAAGCCAAGTTAGCAGGCATAGCAGTAGAATTTGTAAACCCTAAATACACCAGTCAAACATGTCCTGTATGTAAAATACTAAACCAAGCAAAAGATAGAAAATATCAATGCACCTGCGGTTTTAGTTCGCACCGAGACCGGGTAGCAGGGATGAATATCATCCATGCACCTGTGATAGATGGAGCAGCTTAAGCTGCAGTCTATCAGCCCATACTGCTATATGCACTGGTATGGGAAGGGTACTGGCATACCCTTAGCTTGGGAGCTGTCCAAAGCGGAAATGGATTGAGGACGGTAAGCTACCCAAGAATCCCACGCATTTATGCGTGTTGGAGTGTCAATTTTGACTTGTGTTCTGCAATTATGCCCGTAGCTATAGCCATTAGATATTTGTACTTCAAAGGGATAACGTCCTCAGTGTATACAACTCTATAATAATCACCAATAACATTTTTGAAATCTTCACCTAACTCTTCTGCAATTTTGAATGCAGGGGGAGTAAACCCCAATTTTTCTTGTGCCTCCTGTTCGGCAATATGTTTCTCTCTTTCACTCATAATATAACCCCTCCTCAAAATTATAGTGAGTACTCACTATAAAAATATTATACTTTATAGTATTTGTCAATAAAATAATATTGACAATAAAATTATTATAAGATAGTATTTTGAGTGAGACCTCACTCGAAGTCTTTGGAAAATATTTTTTATAAGAAAAAGCTTGCTTCTTCTTCGTCAGCTTCTTCTGTTTCTTTTTTGTTTATGAGTGAGGTCTCACTAACCGAAAAAATTGTTAAGCAAAAAACCTTAATTTACATCAGGGAGGTAAGTATAATGGAACTGATCGTAATATATTCAATTTTTGGGATAGCATTTACTTATTCAATCGTTAAAGACAAAGAAAAAACTAAACAGGCGCTTATGGGTACAAAAAATATATCTATGAAGCTGTTACCATCTATATTGATTATTATAGGTTTGGTGGGACTGTTACTTGGATTTGTACCTCCAGAAACTATTAAAAGTCTTTTAGGAGAAGAAGCGGGTTTTGCGGGTACAGCTACTGCAGGATTATTAGGATCTTTATTCTTCATCCCTAATATTGTGGCTGTTCCCCTGGTTGGTTCATTACTACGCTCGGGTGCTTCAATAATGACTGCTGCAGCATTTTTGACAACTTTGACAATGGTGGGTACTATGACAGCGCCAGTTGAAGTTAAGGAATTAGGGAAAAAATATACTTTGTTTCGTAATCTTCTTAGCTTTATATTTGCCCTTGTTATAGCTATTATAATGGGTTTAATATTATAAAAATTTTAAGATGGGTGGTATCGCAAAATGAACATTTTAAAACGTAAAGATATTCAAATATTAATACTTATGGTGATAGTTTTTGTTACAATTCAATTTTTATTTCCAGAGACTTCAAATAGAGTCTATATGACTACTTTGGATTATTTTATAGAGATGATAGTGATATTGCCTCCTGTTTTTATCTTGATGGGTTTATTTCAGGCTTGGGTATCTAAAGATTTTATTCAAAAACATCTAGGAAAAGAATCAGGGCTTAAAGGTATGCTTATTTCCTTTTTATTTGGGACACTACCAACGGGTCCGTTGTATGTAGCTTTTCCTATAGCTTCAGGACTTCTTAAAAAAGGAGCAAGAATAACTAATATTACGGTATTCTTGGGGGCCTGGGCTGCTACAAAACTTCCACAGGTGATGGTAGAGATAAAGTTTCTGGGCATTAGCTTTACTCTTTTGTTACAGGCTTTAACTATAATTTCAGTATTTTGTATTGGGTTTTTGATGGAGAAGATAATGAAAAACAATCAAATTGAAGAAGAAATTGATGATACAATAAGCCATGAAACTGGTAAACAGACCTAACTGATGCTATATAACTAAAACTAGATTATGAGGAGGAACAAAAATTGAGTGACAAAAAGGAAATTATAAGACTGGCAGCAATTGAAACTTTTGCAAACAAAGGGTTTTACTTTTCTACTACAGATTTAATCGCCGAAAAAGCGGGAGTAGCTGTAGGAACTATTTATAATTATTTTAAAAATAAGCAGGATATTCTTGAATATATTTGTCAGGTGGAATTTGAGAAAAGAAAGGCTTTCTTTGATGAACTTCAAAAGCAGGACTTAGACCCCGTTGAAAAGATCAGAAAAATAATCCAAAAACATTTTGACGAGGTTAGAGAAAATCCCTTATTGGTAAAAATTATACTAAGAGAGAGGCAGAATACTGATAGTTATTCTACAAAAAATAGTGGTTTGAAGATTATTATTACTGAAGTCCTAAAAGAAGGTATGGAGGAAGAAAAACTACGAGAAGCAAATCCTAGCATATTAGCAACAATAATTTTTGGTGCAATTGAAGCTGTTATGGGTGAGTATCTAGAGAGCTATGAAGAAAATAACCCTAAACCTGAAATTTTTGATGAAGCCCTGATGAATATAATTAAGCTTTTGGAAAAAGGCGTTATTATAAGTTAGGTGTAAAACTATTTTAAATAAATAAAATTTAACAAAGGGGAGAAAACTATGAGTTTAGTAGAGCTTAGTAAGCTAGAATCATTTATTAATAAGAGAGGGATAGAAACAAAGAAAGTTGTACAGAGGGATGAGGTAAGTGTTTTAAATTTGGAGATTAAGCCAAAGGAAAACATAGAAAGGCATAGTGTAGATGTTCATGTGACATTTGTTGTTCTAAGAGGTTCTGGCAAAATAATCATTGGAGAAGAAGAACATGAAGTAGAACCTCATAACATTGTCCTTTGTGAGCCTGATGTCCCGATGGAACTGTTTGGTGGGGAAGAAGGTCTTTCTGTTCTCAATATTAAAACGCCAAATCCTAATCCAAAATAAATTAATTAAGTAGGATTAGGGTTATATCAAAAATAAAGAGAAATTTTGTATCAATCAATTTTGTATTAATTATTGACATTTCTGAAGGAGCTTTTTATAGTTAAATTATTAATAAAAAACAAGGGAGAGTGGGAGTTTTGGCTTATAAAATTACTGACGAATGTATAAAATGTGGTGCATGTGCAGAAGAATGTCCAGTAGATGCAATTACTGAAGGGGAAGAGACTTATGTTATTGATCCTGAGTTATGTATTGATTGTGGGGCTTGTGCAGATATTTGCCCTGTTGGTGCACCTATAGAAGATGAATAAGGATTTAATTAAAACAATATTGGTTTAAAGGAAGTTTGAAAGATGGATTTTTTTAAATTTTTTGCTCCATTTTATGATGGGTTTATGAAGTTGATAGGCAATGAGAAAAATTTAGAGTTTTTGGTAGAACACATCAGTACAAATTTGCCAGTCCAGAACTCTAAAACTATCCTCGATGTAGGTGGAGGTACAGGCACCCTTGCCTCTAAACTATATGCCAAAAGCTATAATGTGACAATTGTTGACACATCAAAAGATATGCTTAGTAAAGCAAAAGAAAAAGAAATACCAGAAAAAAACTTGGTAGTTGGCGATGCAGCTGACCTTCCCTTTGATAGTGAACAGTTTGATGTTGTGCTTTGTTCAGATGCTCTACATCATTTTCCTTCTAGGGAAAAAAGCCTTTGGGAGATGGTAAGGGTATTAAAACCTGAGGGTGAACTCTTGATACTTGATTTTGATCCAAAAAAATTAGTAACAAAAGTAATTAAGATTACAGAAAAATTATTTGGAGAGCCTACTGAATTTTATTCTCCTCATGAATTAGAGAATTTACTATACTCTAAAGGCCTCGTGGGAAATTGCCAGCATATTAACCGCTGGCAGTTTTTGTATCAAGGTCGAAAAAGAACATCTTTTAAGTTTTAACTTTTGACTCCTGACAAAAAAATTTCCACCACTTCTTCTATTACCTCTATTTCATCAAAGCTTTTGTAATTATCTGCCTTTAAAACATCCTGCCAGGCAATAAAAGATACTATCATTCCAATAAAAGCCCTGGATGTAATTTGTGGAGTAAAGTTTTTAAACTCACCTTTAGCAACTTTATCTTCGATATAGCTTTCTAAAGGTGAAAATATTTTTAATGCAACATCCTCTATAAACTTTTCTTTTAATTCTGGAAAGAATTGTGCTTCATATATAATTACTTTTATTAAAGGGAAATTATCTTTAATTAACTGCTTATGATTTTTGAGGAATTCTCTTAATATAACTTTTGTTTCATTATCAGCTGCCTGCTGTAACAAGGAGGAAATCTCTTCAGCGTTTATTTCATCAACCAGTTCAAGTAATAAGTTTTTTTTAGTCTTGAAATGCTTAAATACAGTGCCCTCTGCTACTTCTGCATTATTTGCAATTTCTAAAGTTGAAGTATTATAAAACCCTTTTTCTGCAAACAAAGAAATTGCTGCCTGTATAATTTTCCCTCTTGTTTGATTACTTTTTGTTCTAGACAATTTGGTTTACCTCCTGAGTTTTTCCCTTAAGTTACTGCTTAATTATAGCATATTTGAAACTTTAGCTAAAATAAAACCAACTTCCACGTAACATTTGTTACTGCTTTTGGCTTTTTTTATTGGTAAAATATACATAACTTAAAAAATAATTGATTCTTTTGGCAAAGAATTTATTTAGTTAATTATATTTATAAGGGATGAAGTAGGTATCACAGATGGACTTGGAAGGAAAAATCCCCTTGGTGCCAAAATAGTTGCTGTTGCTGATACTTATGATGCAATGACAACTGACAGACCTTATCGTAAAGCCTTAAGTAAAGAAATAGCGATGGAAGAAATAGAAAAAAATTCAGGAACTCAGTTTGACCCTGAAATAGTAAAAGCATGGCTTAGGATTGATTCTCGGGGAAGAGCTTAAAGGTTGGTGATATAATGTTGGAGG